>NC_015516.1:295000-664166 GCF_000270185.1 Melissococcus plutonius ATCC 35311 | reverse complement strand
GGACAATTCATAGCTAATTTATACGCATCTGAGACAGATTCTACGACAATAAATAATTTATATTTATCAGTGATACCACTTTGCAAAGCTTGAATAGATTCTTCAATTGTTTTTATTACCAATTTTACTCCCTGAGGTTTTGCTAGTTTAATAGTTGTCTTACGAATATCATTCTTAGGAACATCGTCATTTGCAATTAAAATGCAGTCTGCACCCAATCCCTGAGTCCAAGAAAAAGCAACCTGACCATGCAGTAACCGATGATCAACACGTAGTAATTGAATCATTTTTTTCCCTCCTGATTTAATTAAAATTCATCTTCTTCTAACTTGTTATTAACTTGTTCATTACAATAGCATAATGATTGTCTGGTATTTGCCAAGGCTAATCGAATTAGATCTGCTGTATCTTTTTCTGGATTACTTTCTGTTAGTAACAATAATTCAATAATTAATGGTAAGTTCATGCCTGCAACTAAATGAATATTGGGTCTTTTTAAAAATTTACTAAATTCATTATTTACACTCCCACCAAAAATATCTGTTAAAACAATAATTTCTTTTTCACTATTTTGTTCCAATAATTGTTGAATACGTTCCGTAATATCACTTTCATCCACGTAAGCATTCAATTGCTGAATATTTTTCTGCTCACCAAGAATTAATGTTAAAGAATTGTAGATTCCTTCTGCAAAATTTCCATGACTGGCTAATATGAATACCCTTTCCAAATAATTCACCTCTCTTCTTTACATCTTCTTATAAAGCAAAAAGCATGCCAAACGATGACATGCTTTCCATTTTTATTTAAAAATTTGATAATTCGTTGGTTTGATCCCATTTACCATAAAGAATATTATAAATATAAATTTGCTCAGCAAGAGGTAATTTGACACTGTAGCAATCTTCTATGACACTAAAGGCTTGAGCGATCCTTTCAAATTGCTCTTTATGACGCTTTCTTTTTTGTTCTTGACACTCATTAATCACTTCAATCGGCATATTGCGAATTAATCGTTCAATCAAACAACTTAAATGAACATAGAGTGTAATTTTTTGTTGATTTGCTATTCTTTTTTGTTCTAATACTTCTAATGTAGTTAAAAATTCTTCGACCTTTTTTATAATTTTATCTGTGTCCAGAATAGTTACAGAATGAATTACCTGTTCTAAAGAAAAGTTTTTAATGAATTGATTTTCCATTCTGATTTGTTCTGATTTAGTTAAATCCTGTTCAAAAATTTTCTGTAATCTTGATAAATTGTTACCTAGTACTAATTCGTCTAGTGAAAAATAGGGAGTAGAAGAAATTCCTGGATTTTCTGTTCCGATGATGGCCATCACTTGATAGGTTGAAAATACCTCAATTTTTTCTTTATTTTCTTTTAATGTTTCATAATCATAAGATAGAATGGTTATGTTTAATTTATCCGGCAAGCTTGCTTTTAATAATTTACTTAGCTGCTTAGCTGTTCCAATTCCAGTTTGACAGGTTGTTATAATGACTTTAGGTTTAGCATTATCTGGATAGATCATGGTATATTCCGTGTTATTTACATTGACAGCTTCTTTTATCAATGATTCTAACTCCATGGTTGATAACTTTTCACCAATGGTTAAAGCTAAACGGGTTGAGACATTATTAATTAAAACAATTGGAAATGGCAGATTTATTTTTAATAAACGGTGTATTTCCTCGAGTGATCCCATATCCACTAAGAGAATTAACCCATTTGAAACATCATTTTTTTCTATGTATTTGCGTAATTCTTGACCAATTATCTGAGGTGTTACATCAATTGGCATGTCAAAAGAATCAAATAAATTTTTATTTAACAAACGATTGACTACATTTGCAATACTACTTGCAGTTGAATAGCCATGTGCGATAATAACTGCCTTTGGTGTTGCTTGTTCTGTCGTAGTAATTTTTAGATTTTTTAAATAGAGTGTTAAAAGAATTGTATCTAGTTCATTCATCTCGATATCTAGTTTTTTTGTAATTTTTTCAATCAATTGTTGTGAATATTGATAAGTTACAGAATAACTTTTTTTTATGTAATGGGTAAAAGCATTTAATAATTGTTTTTTTGTCCATTCTTTTATCTGCCATTTGACCATTCTGCGTTGGAAAAGATGATAACTAATTGCATAAATACTATTGCCATTAAATTGAATGGATGAAGAAATTTCTATTTCTTTTAAAATATCACTCACTGATTGTGTAATAAATGAGAGCCATTCTTTTTGCATAGCTGAATTTGTTTTAAAAATCAATTGGTCAAACAAGGTATCAACTACTTGATTCATTTGTTTTTCATATTTTTCTGTCTCATTTTTTGCTTTTCGCATTTTTTGAAATAAAAAAAGCAATTCTTGATAGGCTGTTAGTACAAGTTTTTGTTGGTCTTTTTGAATGAGTAAATCTGTCACCACCGTTGTTTTATTGATGGAAATAACCATTTGATCCTCTTGTTCCATCAAAGGATCAGCTGGATAGGATAACAATTCAGTTGGTAAGTCATGAATCGTAATATGAATAACAGAGGTATCTTGTTGTCTAGCGTATGCTTTGGCAACAAGATATTTAATTCTATTTTTTAATTCGCCAACATTCCCTTTAAAAGAATTATTTTTAATCAAGCGGATTACCTGAGGAGTAATTGATAGTTCTCTATCTAATTGTTCACTTTCTTTAATAAAAAAAGTATAAATCAATTCTTGAATTTCAGCAGATGTTCATTGAGATAATGTTGGCAGCTTAACCTGAATGGGAATTCTACGAATAAAAGTAGTTAAAAATGTACTTTGAAGGTCTTCTGTTGTAGCAAAAGCTAACCGAACATTTACAGATTGACTTTTAGCCGTTTCGCCTATTCTTTGAATGACTCCTTGATCCATATAGGTAAATAATTTTTCCTGCCCTTCTGCATTCAACCGATGAACTTCATCAAGAAATAACAAACCACCATCTGCTGATTTAAACAATCCATCATAATCCTCTTCAGCACCTGTAAACGCACCTTTTGCATAGCCAAATAAATTACTTGTTAATAATTCTGGATTATTGGCATACTGTGCACAATTTAATGTCAAAAAAGGAGCATTCTTTTTTAATACATTATTTGCAATACAATACTGGTAAAATAATTGAACCATATAGCTTTTTCCTGTACCGCTTTCACCAGTCAGGAGAAATGGTAACTTATTTGATGGATAAAGTGCCGCTACTTTTAATTGTTGAATACTTTTTTCTAGACTTTGATTTGCACCAATTAAGGGAGAAAAGCTATCTCTATTTTGATTTGTAAATAATAGTTGGGTTTCTTTTAATTCATCAAAACTATCAAAAATTGTTTTATCTAAATAGAAATCCTCCTTTTCAAATGTTTTTCTATGAAAAAAATAACAGGTCTCGTTTTTATTTTGACTATTAATTCTTCTTTGGCCAGTTGGTTCAAATAATGGCTAGCCGTATTTCTTTTAATTGAAAATTTTTCAGCGATCTTTTTTGCTGTAAAAAGATCACTTTGATTATTAAAATCAAATAATTCTGTCTGTTGTTTTAAATAATTGAGTATTTCTTTTTCCATACTATTTCTCCTTTAATATAAATCAATAGGTGAATGTAATTAGGGATAATTTCTTAGAAATTTAATGAGATTATTTTATAATTATTGCTTTAACTAAGAAAAAATAAAGTAAAAATAAGTAAGTTTAGTTTATTAAGCCAAAAGCCAAACAGCTAGAAAGAACTGCTTGACTTACCAAGATGATTAAAAACTTTTATCTGTGTATATATTTTAAAAATTCTTCTTTATTAGCGAACCAAAAATATTTTACAATTGATTCCAATTAATGAAAAATACATAATATAGCAAATGACTAAGCCAAAACAGTTCAATTTTTAACTCTTAAAGATCTCTATCTATTTATTGAACAATTATTTTCTAATCTAGTACAGATTACATTTGTTAAAAAATAAAAATATTTAAATTAACATTCATTTAATTATTCTTTACTTTACAAAAAAAGCTAATTTTTATGAATAGAAAAATATATGTTTTGTTAATGATGTTCTATTTTTTAAATAAAGTTAAAACTATTTTTGATGTAAATAATTTTTCAATGCTTTATCATCTAATTGATAGAATTGTTGAAAAAAAGGTTCTAAAGTTTTTAGTACATGTCTATTTTTAGTTTGTTTATCGTTTTCAATTTGCAAAACTAATAAAGGTTCATGCAAGCTCATTCTTAATAAGAACCACCCATTACCATACTGATTAAAAACGTTGGTACGAATGCCTTCCTCATTTTCTGGATCGATAACCATATCTTTTTGCTGCTGAATGAAAACTTCTAGATCACTGATAATCTGATTTCCATAAGTTTGTACATCGTTTGCTTTTATTTGAAAACGTAGTTCATGAACTTCAGCTGGTTGTTTTAACGTAGCAATCAACTCTCCAAGTGTTTGGTGATTTGCTGCTAATTTTTGTAGTAGCATTAATAATTTAGCAACGACATACGCGCCGTCATCTAAGCAATAATTTTCTTTAAAGGCTGCATGTCCACTTGTTTCAATCGCTAATTCTGTCTGAATACCTTGATTGTTTAACTCAATCATTTTATTGATTACTTGTCCATTCGCATCAACAATCGCTGAGCGATCAACATCAGTATCAAAAATAATTCCTAAATCGGCCTGTTGTTTTAGTACAGAGGCTTGAATACTATGCATAGCTTCCTCATTGTCTGGATTGGGAATATGATTTGGAAACATGCCATCTGGATCTAAAAATTGTGAACCTTCTGTATTTGCTCCCAAAGGTTTTAAAACCTTCTCTACAAAAAAACCACCTGCACCATTTCCTGCATCGACTATAATTTTATAACCTGCTAAGGGTTTCTCATTTTGAGTGTGTATTCCTACTTTAATTTTATGAATAAGATCATCCGCATAATCATCAAGGAGTGAAGTCGTTAAAATCGTTCCACCTTTAACACCTGGCAACGATTCATGATGTGTTAAGATATATTGAATGCCTTTTTTTTTCTGCCCCTCCTTTTTTTGTAAATATTTTTAATCCATTAAAATAATAGGGCAAATGGCTAGCTGTGATCATAATTGTGGCATCGCAATTATATTGACTAAATTGCGTTGCCATAAACATGGCTGGTGTAGTGGCTAATTGAAAATCAATGACTTGAATCCCTAAATGTAAAAAGGTATCGATCAAAGTTTGTTTCAAGGAATCGGCAGTAATTCGACTATCATGACCAATGCCTATTTTCAGCTGATTCCGTTTACATTTAGATGCTAATACATTATTTTCTAACCAACGGACAATCCCTATTGCTATCTTTTCCAGTTGTTTTGGTGTTAAGTTTGCTTTTTTATCCTGATAATCCAGAGCTATTCCACGAATATCCGAACCATTTTGTAAAGCGTCTAAATACATTATAGATCTCCTTTTAGATAAATTTAAGTGAAAGATGAACTAATTCATCAATCGTTTGATTTTTTGAGTAAAATAGTTTGCCTCTTTTTCATTGTGCAATAAAACAATAATGGTATCTTCTCCAGCTACAGTACCAGCAACCTCTTGATAAGCCGCCTGGTCTAAAAGATTTGTTACAACATGGGCATTTCCCAATTCTGTGTGAATGACAACCATAAACTTTATTTGTTCAATACTATTCACAAAATCTCGAATTGATTCTTTAAATTTTTCTTCTTGATCCTGACTCGCTTCTGGAGAGAGAATCATATATTTCATATGCTTTTCACCATTTGGTATTTTAACAATATTCATCTCCCGAATATCTCGAGAAATTGTTGCTTGGGTTGCTTTTATTCCAGCTTGGTATAAATAAGCAATCAATTCGTCCTGTGTCTCAATTTCTTTTTGATGAATCAATTGTTTGATAAATTGTTGACGATCTATCTTTTTCATTTATTTCTCCTCTAGCAATTCTTCCTTTTATTATAACATAACAAAAAAATTACTATAAATCTGTTTTATTCCTCAATTTTACCTTGATAATTATCAATTTATTTTAAAAACGAAATAAATAAAATTATCAAATACTTTTTAGCTAGTTTATATTTTTTAGCTTGTTAGTATTTCTGTTTTATGATTCCATGATTTAATTTTTGCAATCTTTAAGTTTTCAATTAAAAGATAATGGGTAATAGAAAAATAGGTACTCAGTAGATCAAATTCAATATAATCTTTGCTGAATGAATGAATTATAATCATTTTTTCTTTTACTCTGATTTATCAAAATAAAAAAGGATAGAGAATCCCCTTCTCTATCCTTTAATACATAAAATCATTAAAAGTCGGTAATTTTTGTTTTACAATTAAAGCGTCCGATGCATTGGGATTTCATTATTGATCGGATGAACCAATAAATATTGAATCACATCGATATTACTAGCAGCAAAAACCGCAGCACAACCTTGCAAATATAAATCCCACATACGATAAAATCTTTCACCTTTCATTTTAATGACCTGATCTTTTACCTCATGGAAATTTTTTGTCCAATGTTCTAAAGTTAACTGATAATCTCTTCGTAAGCTTTCCATATCAATGACTTGCAATTGACTATCTAGAATATCTGTCACTAACTCACCTACACCGGGAATATAGCCACCTGGGAAAATATATCGATTAATCCAAGCGTTACTAGCACCACCTTGTTGCCGACTAATTCCATGAATCAATGCAGTTCCCTTTTCTGCTAATAATTTGGAAACCAATTCAAAGTATTGCGGCAAATTTTCTGAACCGACATGCTCAAACATGCCTACACTGGTAATATGATCGTATTTTTCTCCCTTTAAATCACGGTAATCCATTAGTTTTACTGAACAAGAGTCTTCCAAATGTTCTTCCTTAATTTTCTGTTGAATATGTTCATATTGTTCTTCACTTAAGGTAATACCAGTAGCCTTAACACCATATTCCTTGATTGCGATAAACATTAAAGTTCCCCAACCGCAACCAATATCTAGTAAGGTTTCGCCTTTTTTTAAAAACAATTTATCTAAAATATGATGTACTTTATTCAATTGTGCTTCTTCTAATGAATCTTCTGGTGTTTTAAAATAGGCACAAGAATAGGTAAATGTTGGATCTAACCATAATTTATAAAAATCATTTCCTAAGTCGTAATGACTATGTATATCCTCTTGTGATTGGCGTTTTGTATTTTTCTTTTCTTTTGGTAACCATTTCATATAAGAAGCATCACGTAAAAAGCTATTTGCATTTTCATATGCAGTCCAGATAATATCTTCAATACTACCATCAATATCAATTTTTTTATCCATATAGGCTTCTCCCAAAGCCAATGAAGCATTTTGGTAAATATCTTGCATAGGTATTTTTTCATTAATATAGATCGTTGTTTTTGCTTCTCCATCTTCCTGATTATATCCCTTTTTGGTTCCATCCCAATAAACAACATCTATTGGGATAGAAAAAGATCGTTTTAATAATTGATGATACATTTCCTTTTCCAACATAACTAAAACTCCCTTAATCTATTGTTTTATTACCAAACTATACATCTTTTATTGTATCACTTAACCAAAAATTTGCATAATAAGAACCCTAAAAAGAAAGGGCAGAGATCTTAAAATCTCTGTCCTTTCTTTGTTAGTATTTTCAATAATTGTTTGCAATACTTATTTATACTCACCTTTAATCTCATCTGGATTCATTTGTTGCCAATTTTTAGTAAAAAATTGTGAATTTAACTTGTACTTAGGTGGACTGATTGGTTTTTCTTTAAGAAATGGAGCAATCCATTGATCTGCAGCTAACCAGCCACGCCATCCTAAATGGATGGTATCTGCCATAAAATAAGGAGTATCAACCTGTCCAGTAAAATCAGCAATATTTGTAAAGCCTTGATCTTCTAATTGATATCTAACTTTTTTAGCAAACCCACGTAGCATTTTTTCTGATAATCCTGTATAGGTTGACCATTCTTTATTAACAGGTGGCAATATAAATAATACTTCTGCCCTTTCATCTGCTAGCTGATTCAGCGCTAATTGAAAATCTGAGTACTCAGGTGAATAGCGATAATCTATATGCTTTTGAGCACCTCTAAATGTCTTAATTTTTTTCTTTAATCTTGTAGTATAAAAATGATTGTCAATTTCAAAGGAATTATTAGTAGTAGATTTTTTACCAATTTTACCAGCCAAACGATACAATTCAGCTTCATTGTATTGGTTAGGTAATTTCTTAGTCTGACTTTTTACCTTATTTTCTTTACTGATCATACCAATTTTTCCAAATAATTCATCTTCTCTTGATAACATATTTAATTTTAAGCGCATATAAGATAATTCAGAATTGCTAGGTATTTTATACTCCCTGATTTCTTTTAATATCCATATCAAGTAGTCGTTCTTTCTAACTTTTGGAAAATCCATCAAACGATTTGCCAAATAAACATCTTTTTCATGGACTTTTTCTAATTTGGTAATCCATTGGTAAATCTGTAATTCTGAATAGTAAGCATTAAAATAATCATTCTTAATGCCGCCCTTTACAAACCATTGAGGCGATAAAATGAAGACTACCTTTTTATGTCTTAAATTGCCATCTGCAGATTGGATCATAAAAGATTGTGTCAATGATTGTGTCCCAGGTGCTCCCAATAAAAATGGTTGGTAATTACGATGATATTTTTCTGCCAAGACACTAGGATGGAAAGGACTAATCCGACTTAATTCAGAAGAACCAAGAAAAGGAATATACTCTTTTGATGCTAATGCTTTATTTTTAATGGCATTTCCTCTTAATACGTTTGTTCCCATAGAAGTAGAAGCACTTTTTAAAACTTTTGTGCTATCTAAATCTATTTTAAATGGTGCAAAAAGGAAAATTGCTAATAAGATCGTTGCACAAATTATAGGACCAAATGTTGCAAATAATTTCTTTTTCATATTAACCTTTTAAAACTTTCGCTTGTTTGATAATTTTTGCTGGTGTATTCCATTGTTCACGATCAAAGTCAGAAAATGGAACCTGTACATCTAATTGTCCATCTAATTCTACTAACAATTGAACAGTTGCAAGTGAATCCATTAACCCTTCTTCAAACAAATCTATGTCTTGGTTTGCCTTTACTTCATCAGTTCCTGTAATTTCTTCTAAAATATTTAAAATTTGTTCATCCATATTCATAATAGATAACCTACTTTCTTTTATTTTTTTATTTAACTATTCATTTAAAAAATAACAGATCTAAAAAACCAGAAAAGATTAAAAAGCTAAAACAAACAGCATTAAAAGTCAAAAAAATAGCAAACCAATGCGTCAGTCTATTGGAAGGAATTTTTTCACGATACTTTTTCTTAAATCTTAGCCACATATCTGTTAGACAGATTAACGAAGCATGATAAAATCCATAAACAAGATAGTACCAAGTTAATCCATGCCAAAGTCCCATTAATAAAAATAAGGCAAAATAACCAATATTTGAAGCAACAATTCGACTTTTAAATACTTTCTTCTTAATTAGTGTAAACATTAATCGCATATAAACATAGTCTCTGAACCAAAAAGAAAGAGTCATATGCCAACGATTCCAAAATTCTTTAATATTCCAACTGCTAAATGGTTTATTAAAGTTTATTGGTGTGTCATATCCCATCAGGTAACTCGTTCCAATTGCAAAAAGGCTATAACCTGCAAAGTCAAAGAATAGATACATACTATAAACATACATGTAGGCAACCAATGACCAAGAAATTCCGCCTTCTTTTAATGCAGCATCGCTGACAATAAACAACAATTGATGAACATAGTAACCAATAATAAACTTATATAAGAAGCCAAGAAATAAATTGTGAACTCCCTTTGTTAAGAAATCAACATATTTTTCTGGTGTCGGCGGATTTTTTACATCTTTTTCAAATCGACGATACCGATCAATCGGTCCTGATGAAATAGTTGGAAAGAATAATAAAAATTGTATATAACGAAACATTCGGTACTCTTTAATTTGTCCATCACGCATTTCCATAATAATTTGAACAGATTTAAAGGTCAAATAGGAAATGCCTAGAAAAGCTAAAATCGAATTATGTCCACTAGTAAATGGAACAATCTTAACAGCTGCTAGTGGAAAAATGGCTAGTAAAACTGCTAAATAAAAAATAACACTATTATTTTTTATTTGCCTATATTTGAAATATATCCAAACCAATATTGATTGCCAAATAACATAGGCAATTAAAGCAATTCCTTGATTTGAATAGGCGCCACCAAAACTAACATACAAGAAAAACAAGGTAACGATTGTTTGATACCAAGCTAGACGTCTACCAGCAAACAATAAAGATAACATCATAGGTAATAAAGCAATAATCAATAATACAAAATAAAAAGGATTAGCATAAGGAATCATATGAGGAAAATCTATCATGTAGCATTCACCTCATTTATTAATCCTTTTCGATCAATTTTTCCGTTTGTAGTTAAAGGAAGTTGATCCACGTAAATAAATTTTTGTGGAATCATATAATCCATCACTGTCTGGCTTAATTCCTCTTTAATCGCTTTCGTTAATTGAAATTCTCTTTCAAAAGGTTGCTCTTTTACAACAACAAAAGCGATAAGCTGTTGAACTTTATGATTATTATATTTAGGAACTATGGTTGCTTTTTCAACATAAGAAACATCAGCTAAATGATGGTCAATATCTTCTAGTTCAATTCTATATCCGTGAAATTTTATCTGAAAATCCATACGGCCTTCATAAATAAGTAAACCAGATGGTAATATTTTTCCTGCATCACCTGTATGATAGGCTTGTTGCTCTTTATAATTAAAAAATGCTTCTTCTGTTTTCAGAGGATTATTCATATAACCTTTTGAAACACTTGGCCCAGCGATGATAATTTCTCCAACTTCACCTAGAGATAACTCTTTATCTTCTTCCATAATATAGATATTCGTATCCTGTTTTACATAACCAATTGGTAATCGTTTATATTCAGCTAAAATGTCATCTGTAATTTCAATACCAGAGATAGCAACAGTAGTTTCTGTTGGTCCGTATGTATTAAAAACATGAGACTTTGGAAATCGTTCAAGCAATTTTTTTGCAGTTAGTTTAGGTAATTCTTCCCCACAAAATAGAAATACTTTTAACTTCGGCATTTGTTCTCCATTGAATGTTGGTTCCATCAAACAAATATCCACAAATGAAGGTGTAGATACCCAAACTTCTAAATTAAGCTGAAAAAGCGTCGTAAACAGTTGTTTAAAATCATCAACAATCTCCCTTGGTAATGGTGATAAAGAACCTCCAGAAACTAATGCTGGATAAATATCCATGACAGATAAATCAAAAGAATAAGGTGCCTGAGATAAAAAATTCATACCTTCTTCAATATTAAAATCATTTAATTCCCAATTAACAAAGCTCAATAAATTCGTATGACTGATCTGAACGCCTTTTGGTGTTCCAGTCGTTCCAGAAGTAAAGATAATATAGTAAGTTTCATTTGCTGTAACTGGTTGATAATTTTTAATTAATTCGCCTTCTTTTTGTATGACGACCAGTTCATTGGAAGAAATAATGGGTATATCTGTTGCTATTTGCCAAGAATCAACTGCTAAAATCATTGCTGAATTTGCCACAGACAAAATCATTTCAATTCGTTCTTCCGGTGTATGTGCATCTATAGGAATATAAGCATTTCCTGCCTTTGAAGCCGCCAAGAAGCAAACAAGCATATCAAATTGTAATTGTCCATAAACAATAATCGGTTGTTTGCGTTTAATATTTTTAATTAAATAAGCAGCAAGCCGATTAGATTGATTATACAGCTCACCATAAGTATGGCAGCGATCTTTCTCTTTATAAGCGATCCGTTCAGGATCTACCTTTCCCCAATGATCAATTGCCTCAATAATATTTTTATTTTGCATTTTTTTCTCCTTAAAACTCGTTATAAATGAAGCCTCCACCATCAATATTCTTATAATGATATAAATAAATTAGCATAAGAATAATGAAAAAATAAAAAATTGTTCTACCAAAAAATTGTATCCAATAATTGGCAGTCAATTGTTGAAAAAGCAATTTCATTTAACTTCTCCTTCCATTTTAAAAAAGCCTTGAGTTTAAGAATAGCCTCAATAACCATTTCCTATTGTATCAAAGAAAACTAAAAAAAAATTGGTTTCACTTACAAAATACACATTTAAAGTGACACTTTTGTCATTTATTTAAATAAAAGAATATTCATGCACAAAATATAAAAGCAACAAATAGAACAAATAAAAAAATATTTTAATAAAAAATTAATTTATAGTTATTCATTCGATTCTTTAAAACGAACGATTATGATAAAAGTAAGTCACTCATTTGGATTAAGAGATAACACACTTACCCTTTTTTATAATACCACCTAGAAGGCATTAATTAGAAATAACCTTACAATTGTTAAAAAAAATTAATCTTCTATTTTCTTTTCTATCATTTTTATCTTTATTTCTTAAAGAATTCATTTGTAATAATTACCTAGGTACTTTTATGTTGAATCGTTTGTAGATAAATAGCAGAGGTAATCAGATAAAAGACAAAATAAATAAAAATAAGTATGCCACAAGAAAAATAGGTTAGCCAATAACTAGATTTAACTAACAATTGAATGACAAAAAATGCATAAGAAAGACCTAATATCATAGGTGGAAAAAAAATAAGACTATTTTGGCGATAAACCAATTTAGCTATTTCTTTGTCTGTTACTCCTAAATGCTTAAGTAAATGATATTGTTCCTTCTCCTGTTCTGCTATACCAAGTTGATGAAGCATTAAAATATTACCAGTAATAAAAAAAGCTAAAACTCCTAAAAAAAAGAGCGACATAAATAAGTATACCTAAGCTGTTTTTGAATAATTGAAGATGGACAAAATTATCCGTGTAATTCAAACGATTAATATCAGTCTCATGCACATCTTTACCCTTATTTTTAGAAATATCTCCTTTAACTTTTCCATTTTCATTAATTAAAGCATAATAAATAGGATTTCTCCATTTCTCCTGTATATTTTTTGTAACTTGCTTTGATAATTCTTCTTTATTATTTGTATGCACAACTAAGGCAGTAGTTTTATACGTATACTCTGATTTGATTGTGGCATAACTTTTATCAGAAACAACAATTATTGGAAAATTATAACTCATCCAATTATCGTCAAACTCCCCTACTTGATGAATGCTTAATTGATGCCCATCTTTTAATTGAAGACAAGAATGATATTGAATGTCTTGTTTAAACAAACTTAACGATTGATTATTTAAAATAGCGACACTTTTCTCATCCTGCAACCAAATTCTTTTTAAATTTGGATTGATTTTTTGATACTTATTATAATCATAAAAGGATAGAATATTCATTGGTGTGATAATAGTATTTTTTAATTTTTGCTTAGATTTAAAAGAATATATCCCTCCAGTTACCTTATAATGTAAGGTAACTTCTTTTTTATTTTTGTATTAGGAAATTGATTAATTATCTGTTTAAGTCTAGGTAGTTCGGCTTCATCAGCAATAAAGTCAATTGGTTCTTGTATCTTTATATCATGCATAGTAATGCCATAAACAAAAGTAACTCCACTAATCATCGTTAAGGAAAGAGCAATAAAAATAGTTGCCATACTAAGCAAATTTTTTCCTCGCTTAAGATGCAATTGAATATTGCTGTACACCACCATCTGTAATCCTTGATAATAGTTTCTTTTAATTTTACTAAATAAATGAACAATTAAAAGAATGCTATATCTTAAAAATAGATAGGTCCCTATAATATATAAAAATAGAATGCTTAATTCAACAATATTTAGAGAAAATTTTGCTATATAGGTCTTCATGTCATAAATTAAACCATAATTTAACAATATAAAAAAAATACCCAATACACCAAATACAAATTGTACTTTTTTAAATTTATGGTTGTTTAAATATTCATTATGATAAACATGTTTATTTAAATTATAATGATAGATTACCCACATACTGCGTACTAAAATAATTATAAGTAAAAATATAAAAATAATACTTGTCTGTATCATCGCTGGAATAGAAACATAGAACAAACTATTTACGTTTAAAAACATCGCTTTAACTAGCATCATTAAAAATAATTTTGAAAAAATGATGCCTAAAAATAATCCAACTCCTAGGGCTGTAATGCCTAAAAATAAAATTTCTTTAAAGAAAATAAAGAAGATATGACTTTTGCGCATCCCAATCAACCGATAAACCTTAATTTCTTGATTTCTTTTCAACAAAAAAAAGTGATTTGCAGCTAACATAAATACTAAAACCATTAAAACAACTAAGAAATTACCTGAAAACATTAATCCTTGAATTGGTATATTTTTTCCAGCACTTTTTATCAAAGATTGATTATAAGCAATCACACTAAAACAATAATAAATCATTACAGCAAAAATCATACTAATAAAATAAACAGAGTAGTTTAAAAACTGTGACTCAATCTTTTTCCATGTTATTTTGAAAATCATTCGCCTTACCACTTCCTCCAATTGTTGCCTGCATATCAATCACCTGATCAAAAAATTCTTTTCTGGTTCCTCGACGATGAATTTCAGAAAAAATTGTTCCATCTTTAATAAATAAAATACGATTACAATAACTTGCTGTATAAGGATCATGTGTCACCATTAAAATAGTTGTCTTATCTTGGGCATTCATTTCAGACATATAACGCAAAAGTTCTGCTGCCGATTTAGAGTCTAAAGAACCTGTTGGCTCATCTGCAAAAATAAGTTCAGGCTGAATAATTAAAGCACGGGCTGCAGTGACACGTTGACGTTGTCCAATTGAAATATTTGCTGGATAGCTGGTTAATAATTCCTCGATACCTAAAACTTTTGTAACATGCATAAAACGTCGTTTCATTTCTTTTATAGGAAAATGATCGACGGCCAAGGGTAATAAAATATTATCCTTTATATTTAATGTATCAATCAAGCTAAAATTTTGAAAAATAAATCCTAATTTTTTACGTCTAAAATCACTTAACTGATTATCTCTCATCCTCAAAGTATTTTGGCCATTTAATTGAATCATACCTGCATCTGGTAGTAAGGTAGTTGAAATAATATTTAATAATGTCGTTTTGCCTGCGCCGCTTGGACCCATAATACCTACAAATTCACCTTGGTCTATTGAAAAAGAAATATTATTTAATACATGAACCTTATTATAACGATAACCAAACGATTTACTAATATGATTCACTTCAACAATTTTCTTCATTCGATTACTCCCTTTCTTCTCACTCTTATTTTAACAAGCATTCATCTCTATAAATACCTCCTGTTGCTTTAATAATAACTTCTCTTAAAAAAATTAAAATAACAACCTATTTATCAAAAGGTCAATCTAAAAAAATAACTAAAACTTGTCATCAAAAATTCTTAATTCTAGCAGATTCATTTATTTTTATGATGAATAACTTTCAGTGTAACTCTTTATAAAATTATATTTGAATATAAAATAAAATCAAAAAACGTTTTTAGCAAAATTTTACTTAAAAATACATAAATAAATTCAATTTAAGCAGATTATTCTGTTTGATTTATTTTGATTCATTGGTTGTTTACTTATAAGACATTACACAGCATGTATCTTTTTTGCACCATTTTTCTAAAGATATTTGCATAACTATTATTTATCATAACAGAAGCTGTCAAACCACTATATATTGATACATTTTTAATTTTTTAATGAATTAAACACCATATATAGTTGCAACTATTTTAAAACTGTTTTATTATAATATTGAGCAAAAAATGAGGAGTGGATAACAGTGATGGAAATAAAACAAAAAGAAAGAACAACAAATGATGACATCAATCTATCAAAAATCAAAATTATCAAAAGAGATGGACGTTTAGTTGATTTTTCTAATAAAAAAATTTATGATGCCTTGATGAAAGCAGAAAGACAAATCAATGGTTCTCTAGATCCACTTGCATATGAACGTATTCAAGAAATCCTTGATCGAGTAGATCAAGAAATTTCTGAACGATTTACAAATAATGTGAAAATTTATGAAATTCAAAACATTGTTGAACATACCTTGCTTGAAAAGAATGAATATGAACTTGCTGAAGCCTATATCAATTATCGGACACGTCGAGACTTTGAACGGAGTAAAGCAACAGATATTAATTTTACTATTGGCAAATTAATTAATAAAGACCAAACAATTGTTAACGAAAATGCCAATAAAGATAGTGATGTATTCAATACACAGCGTGATTTAACAGCTGGTATCGTTGGAAAATCTATTGGACTTAAAATGTTACCCTCACATGTGGCAAATGCTCATCAAAAGGGGGACATTCATTATCATGATTTAGATTATCATCCCTATACACCAATGACAAATTGCTGTTTAATTGATTTTCATGAAATGTTGAATAATGGTTTCAAAATTGGTAATGCAGATGTTGAATCACCAAAATCCATTCAAACAGCAACTGCTCAAATTTCCCAGATTATTGCAAATGTTGCTTCTAGTCAATATGGTGGTTGTTCAGCAGATCGTTTGGATGAATTATTAGCTCCATTTGCCGAACTAAATTATCAAAAACACTTAAATGATGCACTAAAATGGATTGATTCTTCAGAAAAGCAGCAACAATTTGCAAAAGAAAAAACAAAAAAAGATATTTTTGATGCCATGCAAAGTTTAGAATATGAAATTAACACGTTATTTACTTCAAATGGCCAAACACCATTTACTTCTTTAGGATTTGGTTTAGGTACAAACTGGTTGGAACGTGAAATTCAAAAAGCCATCTTACAAATTAGAATTAATGGATTAGGCATTGAGAAACGAACAGCCATTTTTCCTAAACTAATCTTTACATTGAAGCGAGGAATAAATTTAGAAACATCAGATCCTAATTATGATATCAAGCAACTAGCTTTAGAATGTTCAACTAAACGGATGTATCCAGATATTTTAAATTATGATAAAATTGTTGAATTAACGGGTAGCTTTAAAGTACCCATGGGTTGTCGATCCTTCTTACAAGGTTGGAAAGATGAACAGAACCAGGAAGTAAACGTTGGTCGTATGAACCTAGGTGTAGTTACATTAAATTTACCACGAATTGCCTTAGAAGCACAAGGAAACAAGGCAGCCTTTTGGTCTTTATTACAGGAACGTTTAGCAATTATAAAGGATGCCTTAGTTTTTCGTGTAGACAGATGTAAAGAAGCTGCACCAACCAATGCGCCAATCCTTTATATGTATGGTGCTTTTGGCAAACGACTTTCTTCTAAAGAGTCTGTGAATGAATTATTTAAAAATCGTCGTGCAACAGTTTCCCTAGGTTACATTGGTCTTTATGAGGTTGCTACTTCTTTTTATGGTGGCGAATGGGAAAGCAATCCTGAAGCAAAAGAGTTTACTCTAGCCATTTTAAAAGAACTAAAAACAAAGGCCGATCTTTGGGGAGAGGAATATGGTTATCATTTTAGTGTTTATTCAACACCAAGTGAAAGTTTAACAGATCGTTTTTGCCGTTTAGATACAGAAAAATTTGGCATTGTTAAAAATATAACTGATAAAGAATACTATACGAATAGTTTTCATTATGATGTTAGAAAAAATCCAACACCTTTTGAAAAATTGGATTTTGAAAAGGACTATCCAAAATATTGTTCTGGTGGATTTATTCATTACTGTGAATATCCCGTCTTACAACAAAATCCAAAAGCTCTAGAAACAGTTTGGGATTATGCTTACGATAAAGTTGGGTATCTAGGTACCAATACTCCAATTGATCATTGCTATGTTTGTGAATACGAAGGTGATTTTACACCAACAGAAAGAGGTTTTGAATGTCCTTCATGTGGAAACCATGATCCAAAATCTTGTGATGTAGTCAAACGCACTTGTGGCTATTTAGGTAATCCACAAGCACGTCCGATGGTTCATGGTCGTCATAAAGAAATTTCTTCTCGTGTCAAACATATGAAAAAGCAATAAAGGTAGCTTGTTATCTACTTTCTACCATCATGAAAGGAGATTTTGCTTTGAATAATCCAAAACCTAAAGAATGGCAATCTACTGAGTGGAGTGAAAATCGGATAGCTGATTATAAACCCTATACTTTTGTAGATGGTGATGGAGTTAGAAATAGTTTATATGTCAGTGGTTGTTTATTTGCTTGTGAAGGATGTTTTAATAAAGCGATTCAAGATTTTCATTATGGTATTCCTTTTACAAAAGAATTGGAAGATACCATCTTAGCTGATTTAGATCATCCCTATGTACAAGGACTAACGCTACTTGGTGGAGAGCCATTTATGAATACAGAAGTTTGTTTAGCTATTGTTAAACGTATCAGAAAAGAATTCGGTCACACTAAAGATATTTGGAGTTGGAGTGGATATACATTTGAAGAACTATTGAAAGAGACACCTGATAAACTGGAATTACTTCAATTAATCGATATTCTGGTAGATGGTCGTTTTATATTGGCTAAACGTAATTTGAATTTACAGTTTCGAGGTAGTGAAAATCAGCGAATCATTGATATTCAAAAATCAATCCAAAAAGAAAAAATCATTCTTTGGGAAAAATGTCATGATGCTAAAACGAGTTATGAACAAATAAAAAAAGCAAACTTAATTTGATATATCAAAAATAGAAGTGAAAAGATCTGCCCATATTAAATAAAAAATAATTGGGTTACCAGATATTCACTTCTATTTTTATTCATTTTAAATAATATATTTCTATTCTTTATCTATTTCTCCTGAACAGTTGAACGTTAGCCGAGCTAAAATAGAATATAAACAATTCGCCATTTAATTCATTAAATCATTAAATCATTAATTCCAAAGTGGTAATGAAATATTTTTATAGGTTATTGGTGCTAAGTTTGTTAACGTAATTCCTAATAATCGAATATTTTTTTTCCATTCTAGCTCATTTTCCCAAATCATCTGTACTTGGTAGAATAAGTCTTCTTTCATATAAATATATTCTTGTAGTGTAACCCGTTTAGTGATGGTTGTATAATCTTCATAGCGAACCTTTAAAACAATGGTCTTTCCATGTTTCTGAGCTTGTTGAAGAGAGGCTTCTACTTTCATTGCCAACTGCCTTAATTGTGTCACTACTTGTTCTTCTGTTGCTAAAGGCTTTCTATATGTATGTTCTTTTCCAACTGATTTACGATCCTTGGTAGCGTCTACCGGTGCATCATGAATGCCACGAACCTTACGATATAGAGAATAGCCCATCTTACCAAAATGCTGGATTAATACTATCTCACTGACATGATAAAGATCTCTTCCAGTATAAATGCCAAGTTCATGCATTTTAGGAACTGTTTTCTTTCCAATTCCATGAAATTTTTCAATTGCAAGATTTTTCAAAAAATCTTCTGCTTCTTCTGGCAGAATAACTGTTAATCCTTTTGGTTTTTGATAGTCAGAAGCCAATTTTGCTAAAAATTTATTATAACTGATACCTGCTGAACAAGTTAATTGTAATTCTTGCCAAATCGTTTGTTGGATCAAACGGGCGATTTTAATGGCTGATTTGCTATGTAATTTATTAATGGTCACATCTAAATAAGCCTCATCAATGGAAGCAGGTTCAATTATATCTGTATATCTACAAAAAATAGTGCGAATTTGCTGAGAAACTTCTGAATATTTTTGATAATTTCCTGGTTTAAAAGTAGCTTGTGGGCATAATTCATAGGCTTTTTTTACGCTCATAGCCGAATGAATGCCATATTGACGAGCAATATAATTCGCTGTTGTAACTACTCCTTTGCCACCAGTATCACTTGGATGTCTTGCAATTACAAGTGGGTGACTTGCCAATTCTGGGTGATCACGTTCCTCTACAGAAGCAAAAAAAGCGTCCATATCGATATGAATAATTTTTCTTGAGGTATCTTTCTTTAAAGGAAATCTTAACTCGCTTCTCATTTCTCACCGCTTCCTTTCAAATTGATTATATATAAAATATATGTTCGAAAGTAACTCTAGTTTTAAAGTGAGTAAAAAATTTGATAGAAAAAAAGAGTCTTTTAATCAGCTATAGTTATTTCAGTTGTTTTATTCTGCTAAACAAATGAATTTTATTCATACGATGAAAAAATGATTATAAAATGAAAGGTTCATTTCATTATTCTAAATGATATTTTTTATAAACTTCTTGTTTTTTTAATCCATATTGCTTCGCTATTTCTTTTATAGCCTCTTTAGAAGTTTTTCCATCTCTGATAAGTAATTGAACTTGTTCCTTAATTGGTGGTAACTCATCAAGGTTCCACTGAATCTCTTCTTTTGTTTTACCAGCAATTAATAAACAGCATTCTCCCTTGATTGTACACCTAGATAGATAATCAGATATCTCTTCAAGAGTACCTCTTAGATATTCCTCATGTAATTTCGTCAATTCTCGACATATGACTGCTTGGCGTTCATGCCCATATATTTGGGCAAAAGTTTGAACAGTTTGTTTTAATCGGTAAGGTGATTCATAGAATATCTGTGTGGCTTGTTGTTCCCTTAGTCCTTCTATAATCTGTTTTTGTTCATTTTTATTCCTTGGTAAAAATCCATAAAAAAGAAAGGGCTGTGGCAGTAATCCAGAAGCTATTAATGCGGTAATGCCAGCACTAGGTCCTGGTAAGGCAACAACAGGTATTCCTTCATCAATACAGGCAGTAACCAATTCATGTCCTGGATCACTAATAGATGGCATACCTGCATCACTCACTTGCGCGATTTTTGCTCCATTTCTTAAACGTTCCAGCAGTCTTGGTATTCTTTCCTTATAATTATGTTCATGTAAACTCAATTGTGATTTCATAATTTCGAAGTAATTTAACAATTTTTGTGTATTTCTTGTATCTTCACTTGCAATTAGATCAACTTCTTTTAAACAATTCAAACAACGAACACTTATATCTTCTAAATTGCCAATTGGAGTAGGAACAAGATAAAGACAGCCTATCTCGATATTCTCAAAACTTTTTTGTTTTTGCATCGTACGTCTTTTTCTCTCCTCATCATTTTTCTTTTTCATTTTCAATTAAACAAAAACCAACACATATCAATCTGTACCGGCTTGCATTTATTTTATAACTCATTTATTTACATCGCTCACCATAAATCACTTCTAAACAAAATGCACATTCTTCATCATTTTCTCTTCTCGAACCATATAAAATGTTACAGACATGGAATCCTTCTTCATATAACTTTTCTAAATTCATACGGGATTTTGATAATTCTTGTTTTGAAGAATCTATCTCATTAACAGATAATCGATTTAGTTCTTGCAAATGTTCACGTAATCGCTGATTTTCAATCTCTAAAGTTGTATTTTTTTCTACCAATTCATGAAGTGACTCTTTAATTTCTTTTAATTGCAGTAATGTACATTCTAAATCACTTTCTAACGAATTTAGGCCGTCATACAATGAACGCTTATCCATTTTTAATCACCTTTTTCAACATTCTGCAGTGCCATTTCTGTTGCCTCTTTAATTTCTTCATAACTGTAGTCAACTGCCATCTCATGTCCAATCAAGCGAACTTTAACCAAACGACTTAATAAATTTAAACCGACTACTTTTCCTTTACCGTCTGGTGTTATAACCTCACTACCATAATCAGGTAGTACTTTCTTTGCCAATTCATATTCATCATTTTCATATTTCAAACAACACATCAAACTACCACATAATCCAGAAATTTTAACAGGATTTAATGATAATCCTTGATCCTTTGCCATTTTTATAGAGACAGGAATAAAGTCACCTAAAAAGGTTGAACAACACAATTGCCTACCACAAGGACCAATCCCACCTAACAGTTTCGCCTCATCTCGTACACCAATTTGACGTAATTCTATCCTCGTCCGAAAAATCGCTGCTAAATCTTTTACCAATTCACGAAAATCAATTCGACCATCTGCAGTAAAGTAAAAAATCATTTTGCTTCTATCGAAAACATACTCAATTTGAATTAATTTCATTTCTAGTTTATGTTCTGTAATTTTTTTTGTAGCAATTAGCAATGCTTCTTGTGCATCTTCTATATTTTTCTGATGTTTTTCTAAATCTTTTGTTGTTGCTTTACTTAAAATTGGTTTTAGTTCATCTGGTAAATCCTCAACATCTATCTCTTTCTTGGGTATAACAACCGTTGCTAATTGCTTTGATTGTTGCGTTTCGACCAATACTTTTTCATTATAAGAATACTCAGAAGTACTAGGAGAAAAATAATAGATATGACCAGCTTCACGAAAACGAACTCCTACTGCTTCTACCATTTCCATCCTCCCAGCTTATTTTTATGAATGATATGTAGAGCAAGTTGTTCCATAACACCTTGCCAACTAACATTTGCTTCCCACTTTTGTTTTGCTTGTAAAATAAATTCCATATCACTTGTAATCTTTTCTAATGAAAGATTCTCATCTTGAAAAGTAGTTGAATGTTTTAATAATTGATAAAAATAGGCAAGTAATAAATCAAAGCTTAATGCTTGTTGATCCTTTTCTTTAAAAATTTTTATCATTTTCTTTTGTACATAAATGAATGCTTGTAGATCATCTTTTTTGAAATATTCAACCCATTGGCCAATAGTCTCTCTAGCTTCATTAAACCATTCATCTTGAGATAATTCAACCGCTTTATTGAAACTACTTGTTAATTCTATCAGAAGTTCAGCAGAAGTTTGACTTACTTTTTCATTTAACAGAGCTTTGAATAAAGTTCTTTTGTTCAATGGTTGAAAATGAAGTATCTGACAACGTGATTGAATTGTAGGTAACATTTTTATCAGTTGAGTTGTTTCCAAAATAACCATGCTTTCATTATTAGGCTCTTCTAAAAACTTTAATAAACTATTTGCTGCACTTACATTCATTTTGTCTGCTTGTTCAATTAAGAATACTTTCTGAGTTGTTTCCATTCCACTTTTTGTAAATTCAGATTTTAAACGTAATACCTGATCTTTTTTTATAGTTTGACCATCGGGAATTATTTTTAAAACATCTGGATGCTCTTCTTTTTGAACACGCAAACAATTATTACAACGATCACAAGGTTCACTATTAACAATTTGTGTACAAAATAATAATTTTGTCAACCATAGTGCACACTCTTTTTTTCCAGTTCCCTTCATCCCTTCAAAAAGATAGGCATGTGATAGATGTTTATTTATAAAACTTCTTTGCAATTGCTGATAGATATCTGCTTGATAATCGTGCAAATTAACCTGTTCACCCATTAGTATTGAAAAAATCCTTCAACTGGCAAAAGAAAGACGGTGGCGCCTCCTACTTCTACCTCAATTGGATAAGAAATTTGTCCATCCATTGCCATATCCAAAGTAATAGGAGTTGAAGCATATTGTTTTCTAGATTTACAAGTATTTTTAATCAATTCTAATGTCTCTTCAACACGCTCATCCTCAATACCAATGATAAATGTACTGTTTCCAGACTTTAAAAAACCACCTGTCGAAGATAATTTTGTCGCACGAATATTAGCATCAATAAATTCATTTGACAAATGATTACTGTCTTTATCTTGAACTATCGCTAAAATGATTTTCATTTCTTCACCTTTACCTTCTTAGTTTTCAAAATATTCAGGAAAACGATCAACAATAGTATAATAAGTCTTTTCAACTACTTCTTTAAAACACATTCTTGCATCAACCTTTACTATCCGCTGTGGATTTTCATCAACTAATTTTAAATATTCATGGCGAACGCGTTGATGGAATTCTAATCCTGCATTATCTAAACGATCAAACTGTCTTCTGTGGCTGTTTTGAATACGATGTAATCCTGTATCAGAGTCAACATCTAAATAAATAGTAAAATCTGGTACGGTGCCCTCAATTGCAAATTCGTTAATTTCAGCAATCGCCTTGACACCTATTCTACGACCAGCTCCCTGATAAGCAAGTGAACTATCTAAAAAGCGGTCACATATCACAATTTTACCGGATTCTAATGCTGGTAATATTTTTTCTATTAAATGTTGACGTCTAGCTGCTGTATAAAGCAAGGCTTCTGTTCGCTCGTCCATTTCATTACTTTTTGGATCTAATATAATTTGCCGAATTTTTTCTGCAATTAAGCTTCCGCCTGGCTCTCTTGTTCTTACAATTTTTTGTGTAGCCACCTTATCCAATTTAGGATATAACTCGTTTAATACGCTTGTTTTACCAGCACCATCTGGTCCCTCAATTGTTATAAATAATCCCTTCACGTATTGCTGCGCCCCTATCTAAAATATTTACATTTACTCAATAAAAATTATTATTTCTATTATTTATTTTCATCTTGTTGAGTTAAGAAAAAAGAAAATTCTAACTATAATGTTAATTACAATTCTCTTCTTCCCTCAATCGCTTTTAAAAGTGTTATTTCATCTGCATATTCAATATCACTACCTACAGATAATCCATGTGCTAGACGGGTTACTTTAATACCAGCTGGTTTAATAAATCTTGAAAGATACATAGCAGTTGCTTCCCCCTCAGTCGTTGCATTTGTTGCTAAAATAACTTCTTTTATTTCATCATTATGCAGTCGTTGAATCAAAGAGGCAATATTTATATCTTCAGGACCTGTACCTTCCATCGGTGAAAGAACACCATTAAGTACATGATAAAGGCCATGATATTCACGCATCTTCTCCATCGCTGTAATATCTTTAGGTTCCTCTATTACTAAAATGGTACTATGATCTCTTGTTTTATCTTGACAAATATCACAAAGATCCTCTTCAGTAATATTTCCACAATTACTACAAAAATGAAGATCCCTTTTGACACTGATTAAAGATTTTGCAAAATTAGTAACATCTTCTTCATCCATATCAATTGTATAAAAGGCAAGCCGAATCGCTGTTTTCTGTCCAATTCCCGGCAGTTTCATATAACTTTCAATTAATTTAGCAATAGGTTGTGGATAATACATCTATTTCCTTCTTTCTAAATAAACAAGCCGCCCGATTGCACTGAGTTAAGATAAAAATTTTGATTTTTTTTATTATAAACCTGGCAATCCTTTTGTATACTTGCCCATTGTTGATTCTGTTTCTGTTTCAATTTTTTCAAGCGCATCATTGACAGCCATTGTAACCAAATCTTCTAACATTTCAATATCATCTGGATCAACAACTTCCTTATTAATTGAAACATCTTTTAATTTTCTGTCACCAGTAAAGGTCGTTTTTACTAGAGCATTTGTTGCTTCACCAACGAATTCTTTGGCATTTAATTCTTCTTGAGCTTTTGCCATTTCCTTTTGCATTTTTTGAACTTGTTTCATCATACCTTGCATATTTCCCATTCCACGTATCATTTAAATTCTCTCCTTTAATCATGAATAATTTCGGTAAAATCTTTTCCAAATATCTCTAAAGCTTTTTCAACTACTGGATCAGCTTCTATTTTTTCTTCTGTTAATTCCTCACTAACTTCATTAGTATTATCTGCTGAATTTTTTTTCTCTTCATTCGAAGAATGAAATTCGTTTTTATTTTGCTGAATAAATGCTTGTCGTGTTTTTGGCCAGCTTTCTCTTGTAATACAAACAATCAACGGTGCATAATCGATTAATCGACTTAAATTATTTTGAATGGCCAGCTGCAAAGCTTGGTCTTGATTGACCTTACTACAAACAATTTCATAATCAAATACAACAATTAAGCCATTAGAACTAGCTGCAACTGGCTCACTTGCTTTTATCATTGCTCTTTGAGTTACTGTTAACATTTGAAGCATATCATCCCAAACTTCTTTTACTTGTTGTAAATGTTGTTTTGTAGCTTGAGTTAATACTTGATAAATTTGTTCAGTAGATACACTTTCTGCATAATATTTTTGCTTGTTTGTTGATACTGTATCTCTGTTTTTTTCTGGTAAGATTACTTGATTTTTTTTCAATGCAGTTAATTCATTTTGAATTTGTTCTATCTGCTTAGAAAGTTCAGCTATTTGCTGCTTTTCTATAGGTGATTCTGTTTTTAAATGTGAATGTGTTTCTGCTTCTTTTGTTGTGTTGGCTAATTTTACTGTTGCTACCTCTAGATAAATAGCCGTATTATTTGTAAAACGTATATCATTTTGTGTATCACTTAAAATTTGAATAAATGTATAAATTTTTTCAGCAGAAGTTTCTTGTGCCAGTTGCTTAAATGTTTCTGTTAGATTTCCTACCTTTTCAGTTAATAATGTAGGTGCTTGCTGGTACATCAACAAATCCCTACAATAGAGTAATAAATTTTCTACCAAGCGATTGGCTTCTTTTCCAGCAGAGAACATTCCTTCAAGTGACTCCAAGGCTTTCTCCGCTTCACCGGATAAGCAATACTCAATATATTGGTCCATCATTTCATCAGTCAAACTACCTGTTATTCGTCTTGCATCTTCTACCGTGACTTTTTTATTATTAAACGAAATAATCTGATCAAGAATACTTAACGCATCTCTCATTCCACCTTCTGCCGTCTGGGCAACAGTATATAATGCTTGTTCTTCATATTCAATACTGGTTTCTTTTAAAATAAAAGCTAAATGGTGAACAATGTCATGAACATTAATTCTTCTAAAATCAAATCGCTGTGTTCGTGAGATAATCGTTGCTGGAATTTTGTGTGGTTCTGTTGTTGCTAGAATAAATACAACATTTGGAGGTGGTTCTTCAAGTGTCTTAAGCAAAGCATTAAATGCACCGGTTGAAAGCATATGTACTTCATCAATAATATACACCTTGTAATCAGAAGAAGTTGGTGCATATTTTACTTTGTCCCGGATATCCCGAATTTCTTCAACACCATTATTACTTGCCGCATCGATTTCAATGACATCATTTAGGCTTCCTGAAGTAATTGCAAGACAAACATCACAGATATTACATGGCTCACCGTCATCATTATGCTTACAATTAATAGCTTTAGCAAAAATTTTTGCTGCACTTGTTTTTCCGGTTCCTCTAGGTCCGGTAAATAAATAGGCATGAGAGGTTTTCTTTTGTGCAATGGCATTTTTCAGTGTTTGTGTAATCGCTTTTTGTCCAACAATATCATCAAAACGCTGTGAACGCCAAACACGATAAAGTGCTTGATAAGACAAAAAATATCCCTCCTTACATTCCTATATCTTATTATACGTGATTTTCATCATTTAGACATTAAAAATCGTTAAAAGAACCAAAATTAAAAGAAAAAATAAAAATTTTTGATAGATATTTAATATAAAAGCAATTTTAAATTTTTTGTTGTTAACAAAAAATAAAAAATGGTACACTCATCAAAACAATGAAATTGATTTTGAAAAAGTAGAATTAAAAGTCCATTTGTATTTTAATGCTAAATAACTATCTCTCAATTTTTATTTTTCAATTTTATTATAATTATAAAAATTTTTGTTTCTGTTCACTAATTGTTTCAATCATTATTTCTATATAAAAACAATTAATCTTAAACCATTTTTATGTCTCTAGCTTGATTGGAAAATTATTTCTTCTAAAAGAAATTGTAATTCTTTTAATCATTTATAAAAAAATTCATCGTCACTTTACTATTAAAAACCATATTACTAGCAAACTAAATCGTTTTTTAGTAACATGGTTTAAAAAAGACACATTATCAGATCTTAGCCGTTGAATCACGGAGAATCAACTTTGTTCCAATTGTAATTTTCCTAGGAACTGGTACCTCTCCGGCAATTAATGACTGAATCGTTTCAACTGCCAATTCTCCCATCCATTCGGTATATACCTTAACAGTCGTTAAAGTCGGATTTATATATTTAGCTATGCTAATATCATTAAACCCAATGAGTGAGATATCTTCAGGAACTCGGTAATTTGCTTCTTGAATCGCTCGTAGAGCACCAATTGCTAAAGCATCATTTGAAGCAAAAAAAGCTGTAGGACCATCAGAACATTCATATAAAAATTTTTTCATCGCTTGATAACCGCCTTCTACAGTGAAAGGACTCGTCACAACCCATTTTTTTTGGAATAATGACAAATGTCTCATTTCCTTTTTAAAAGCAACCAATCGTTCATCTTTTAACATTTTTTGGTCTTGTCTGGTATATTCTTCACCAGACAACATTCCAATTTTTGTATGTCCCATGGCTAATAATTGTTGAATAACAGAGTGAATGCCATAAGTAAAATCAACTACCAATGAATTATAACCTAAATTTAAAGCATCAAAATCAACAAAAAGAATGACTGAATGAATAGATGCCAATTGCTTGACTTGATGTTCATCAAATTTACCTAATGCTAAGATCCCATCAACAGTTATCTGTTTTAAGTCTTCAAAAGGTTGTTTGATAAGTTCAATTCCTAATTCTTCCGCTTTTTTTTCAATACCTAATCGAATAGATAAATAATAAATATCTTCTAATTCCTCTTGATCATTATACCATTGAATAAATAACAATTTTGCTGTTTTCAACTTTTGTTTCTTTTTATATTTTGTATAATTTAAGTTTTCAGCAATTTCAAAAATTTTTTTCTTTGTTTCTTTTCCAACAGCAAGCTTGCTATCATAATTTAATACCCTAGAAACAGTGGCAGATGAGACACCGGCTAATTTTGCAATATCCTTTATTGTTGCAATCTTTATCACCTGCTTCTTTTAATTATAAGTTTTCTAAAAACGCTTGAAAAGCCGCTTGTCCTTGTTGATCATTTTTGAAAACACCAGCATCTTCTAATACTCTAGCAAAGACTTTTCCAATTTCTTCCTCAATAATTTTTTCAGCATTTTCAGCTGTGAAAGAATACTGTTCTTTTATTTGATTTGCCCATGAGAGATGATAATCGGCAATTTTATTTGGTTGGTCTAAAACATAATGAATAACTTCTTTCATTTCTTGTTCCAATCTTGGTGGTAAAATAGCTAAGCCCATTACCTCAATTAACCCAATGTTTTCTTTTTTTATATGTTGAACATCAGGATGTGGATGAAAAATACCATCTGGATATTCTTTAGAAGTATTGTTACCCCTTAATACTAAATCTAATTCAAACAGGTTTTCTTTTCTTCGAGCAATAGGTGTCACTGTATGATGAGGTGTACCATCCTCAGAGAAAGCTTGTATATTTAATTCAGCATTTGAGTATTGCTGCCATTTTTCTAAAATACGTGTAGCTGCTGAAATCAATTCTTCCTGATTAGGGCTTTGTAAACGAACAACCGACATTGGCCAATCAACAATACCGATATTCATCAATGGGTATTCTGACCATTCTATATATTTTTTAGTTTCCGCTTTTTCCATTGGAAAATGATGTCGTCCAGCTTGATAATGATCATGTGTTAAAATTGATCCACCAACAATTGGTAAATCTGCATTAGAACCAACAAAATAATGTGGCAAAATTTCAATAATTTTGATTAATCGTTTAAAAGTTTCCTGATTAATTTTCATTGGTCGATGATATTCAGATAAAATAATAGAATGCTCATTATAATAAGTATAAGGAGAGTATTGAAATCCCCAACTTTCTCCATCAATATTCATGCGAATAATTCGATGATTCGTTCTAGCAGGATAATCTACGCGGCCCTTATATCCTTCATTTTCCATACAAAGCTGACATTTTGGATAAGTGTTATTCTCTTTTTCATGTTGTTTTGCTGCAATAGCTTTAGGATCTTTTTCTGGCTTAGAAAGATTAATTGTAATTTCTAATTCTCCATAATCCGTCATAACTGTGAAATATTTATTCTTCGCTATTTCTTGTGTCTTAATGTAATTGTTATTCTCACATAGTTGATAAAAATAATCGGTGGCTTCTTTTGGTTCTTTTGCGTAATGTTGTGCAAAAAAAGCATTCACCACTGAAGGTGGTGGGGTAAGGAAATCCATTAATAAGGCTTCAAGTTGTTCTGTTTCTGCAATTGAACTAGCATCAATAATATGATTTTCTTTTGCTTTTTGAATCAATTCAGCTACCAATGTTAAAGAAGAATCAGGTACCACTGATGGAACGACCTCTTCCATTGAATTCTCGCCAATAATTCCTAAAATTCTGTTTTGTAAATACAAGCGGTCTAAATCCATCCAACCACCTGCTTGAATCGCCAATGTTACAAAATCAGCGATTGTTTGACTAATTGCCACAATTTTTCCTCCTAATCATTATAACCAGCTGGATGTTTCTCATGCCATTGCCATGCGGTTTGAATAATTTCTTTAATGCTTGTTACTTTTGGTTGCCAGCCAAGAATTTGTTTTGCTTTTTCACTAGATGCAACTAACGTACTAGGATCACCTGATCTTCTAGCAACAATTTTTGCTGGAATTTCCTTTTTTGTTACTTCTCTTGCTGCTTCAAGGATCTCTTTTACAGAATAGCCAGTATTACTACCTAAATTAAAGACATCACTTTTTCCACCATTCTCTAGATATTCTAAAGCTAAAATATGTGCAGCAATCAAATCCTCAATATAAACATAATCTCGAACGCATGTTCCATCTATTGTTGGGTAATCATTTCCATAAATATTTAACACGTCACGTGTTCCTGAAGCAACCTGTAAAACAATTGGAATTAAATGTGTCTCTGGGTGATGATCCTCACCGATAGAAGCATTCTTTTTAGCACCAGCAACATTAAAATAACGTAATGCCACAAAATGCATACCATAAGCACCATCACACCATTTCATCATTTTTTCCATCATCAATTTACTTTCACCATATGGATTGGTCGGATTTGTTGGTGTAGTTTCCTTAATTGGTGTTTCTTTCGGTTCGCCATAGGTTGCTGCAGTAGAGGAAAAGACGATCTTCTTAACACCAAATTCTTGCATCACTTCTAAGAGAATTTGCATACCATATACATTATTATTAAAATACATTAATGGTTTTTCAACGGATTCACCAACCAAAGAATTTGCTGCAAAATGAATAATTCCCTCAATATTTTCTTTTTTGAAAACCGATTTTAAAAATTCTTTATCTCGAATATCACCTTGATAAAATATTGCTTGATCATTAACTGCTTCTCGATGCCCAGTTTGTAAATTATCAATGACGATTACTTCATATCCCTTAGTGATTAACTGATCTACTGCATGTGATCCAATATAACCTGCGCCACCTAATACTAGTATTGACATTTTTTCACTCTCTTTCTCAATTTAAAATTTTATCAATCGATTTTTTATAATTTTCTAGTTCCATCATCAATAGCAGCTGGATAAAAATCAGCAGCATATCCAATTTGTTCTTTGTAAGTATCATCAACATTTTCAATGAACGTCTCTGTCTGATCTCTATTGACTAAGGCAATGGCACAACCACCAAAACCGGCACCTGTCATTCGTGCTCCGAGTACACCTGGTTGTGATTGAGCTGCTGCAACTAGTGTATCCAATTCAGGTCCGGTTACTTCATAGTCTTTCCTTAGTGAAGCATGTGAAGCATTTAAGAGTTGGCCAAATGTAACCAGATCATTTTCTTTTAATGCCTTTTCTGCCTGTAATGTACGTTCATTTTCACTCACTGCATGTCGTGCTCGTTTAAGTAGTATGTCATTAGGAATCAAGTTTTGATTTTCTTTTAATTGTTCTTCAGTTAACTCGCCTAATGAGTGGATGGGTAGGGATTTTTGAAGAGCTTGTAAAGCTTTTTCACATTCAGTTCTTCTTTCATTATATTTTGAATCAGCTAATTCTCGGCGTTTATTCGTATTCATAATTATGACTTGATGATCAGAAAAATAAGCCGGTACATAATTATACTCTAAAGTGTTGGTATCTAAAAGTATCGCTTGGTTTTTTTTGCCCATGCCAATTGCAAATTGATCCATAATTCCAGGGTTAACACCGATAAAATTATTCTCAACCTGCTGACCTATTTTAACTATTTATAATCTTTTTATAGCAATTTAAAACAAATCATCAACAATAACACCCATTAAGAGTTCAATCGATGCAGAAGAAGAAAGACCTGCACCATTTGGAATATCTCCACAAAACAAAATATCCATTCCAAAAGTTAATTGTGGATACTTCTCTTTTAAATATTTGAGAACGCCTTTAGGATAATTTGCCCAATCATCTTCTTTTTTATAGACTAATTCATCCAAATTACTTTGAATAATACCTAATTGTGGAAATTTTTCCGAATAAAAACGTAGTTGATTATCTTGTCTCTTCCTAGCAGCCCCGTATGTTCCAATTGTAATTGCTGCTGGAAAAACATGTCCACCATTATAATCAGTATGTTCACCGATCAAATTAATTCTTCCAGGTGAAAAATAGATGCCTTCAGATGCTTCATCAAAAATTTGTTTAAACAATCCTCCTAATTTTTCCTTCATTCTCCTTTTCCCCTTTTCTTTTAGTAAATTTATTATAAAATATTTACTAAATATTAACAATTATTTTATTTTAAATTTTGTAGAAAATTGTTGGAATTTTTTTGCTTTGTGTCTCATAATAAGAATAACTAGAAAAAATTATGGAGGCAGATTCTTATGAAAAAATTCTTTTCCGGCGTACTATTCGGTATTGCTTTAACTTGTGCAACTGTTGCTGGATTCTCAGCTATGGTCAAAAAAACAGTCATTGATCCAATTGAAGAAAAAGAAGATATGATTGAAGAAAATAGAAAAAAAGCAATGCGCAAACGTGTTGCTCGCTAGTTAAATAATAATCATAAAGATTGAGAAAAAGAAATTTCTCGGCCTTTACCTTTTTCTTAATTCTGTAAAAAGAATTGAAAAAACTAGTCATTTTTTGAATCATGAATCAGATTAAAAAGAAAAACAATAAAAAGCAATTTTGCTTTTTATTGTTTTTAATGATTAAAAACCAATTATTAGTTAGAAATAATTACTACATTGTTTTCTTTTTTATTTTTCCTTGCCAATTTTCATAACCATCTTTTAAATAAAAAATATTTGTATAACCATTTTTTCTTAGTTTATTTGCTGCTCGCATACTTAGCGCTTTTTTTTGATCATATAGATAAATTGGTTTATCTTTTCTTAAAGATCCCATAGTTGCGTTAAGCATACTATACGGCAAATTTCTTGCTCCCAAAATGTGTCCAGCATTAAAAATATCTTTTTCTCTTAAATCGATTAATTGGGCTTTTTTCATTTCTGCTTTGAAATCTTCTTCTGATAAAGCTTTTGCCGATCTTCGTGCCATTAAATGTATGTATAACTCAATACCTCCCCAAACAATTACAATAACAAAAATGATAATCCATAAAATTAATACCATGATAGGTTACTCCCTTTCTTTATTCAATATCTAATTTTCCAAATAATTTAATGCTAATGAGGCTGCACCAATAACACCGGCTTCATTTCCTAATTGTGCTAACTTGAGTTTAGTACTTTCTCTAACTTGTGGGGAAGTAAAACGATCAAAATATGTTTGAATACGACTTCTCAAGAATTCACCGGCTGCAGAGACACCACCACCAATGATAATGCTATTTGGATTTAATGTATTGCCAATATTTCCTAAAGCAAGTCCCAAAAAATAACAAACACGATCTACTACTTTTAATGCCAATGGATCATTTTCTAATTCTGCATAATTAAATACATTTTTACTTGTAACTGCCTGCCCTTCATCAATGGCTTTCTTTAAAGAAGAATTACCAACATATTCTTCTGATAGTTGTCTAGCTACTCGAACAATACCAGTAGCACTTGATACTGTTTCAAGACACCCTCTTTTTCCACAGGTACATTTGAATCCATTAGGATCAACCGTAACATGTCCAATCTCACCAGCACAACCCTTTGTTCCATGAATTAATTGTCCTTGTGCGATAATGCCACCGCCAACACCTGTGCCTAATGTGATAAAGACAACATCCTTACTATTTTTACCTGCTCCCATCCAATCTTCACCTAGAACAGCAACATTTGCATCGTTGTCTAACATAAAAGAAATGCCTGTTTCTTCTTCTACTTGATTCTTTACAAATTGTAAGGTATTCCAATTTAAATTATATGCACCAATGACTGTCCCTTTTTCAATATCGACACTTCCTGGTGTTCCCATGCCAATTCCAATAAACTCTTCTGGTTGCATGTGATAAAGAGCGAGTCGATGATTAATTGAAGCGACAATGTCATCAATAATATGGGTACCCTCATCTAAAATATTCGTTTGAACACTCCATTTTTGTTGAATAATGCCATCTACAGTTAAAATAGCAAATTTGATTGTAGTTCCACCTAGGTCAATACCAATTAATTTCTTATCCATCATTCAATTCCTTTCTGCTTTCTTTCTTCTATATGATGTTCTCTTTTTAATACTCTTAACGCTTTTAGATAGGTTTGTTTATCAATCAATTGTCCATCATACAGATTCTTTAATTCAATGATCATTAATTCAATATCATATATTCTTGACCCTACATAGATATAGATACCAAATTGTTTGAATAGTTGTTGTACGTCATATAAAGTTTTCATACAAAACTTCCTTTCTCACTAGAAAAATACTCCATACCTTTTTAGTCCAAAAGCAAAACAAATACAGAGTAGAAATAGAAAAGCTATTGCCGCAGCTAATCGCTCTCTAAGACTAAAAGTTTCGTTTTGTTTGGGTAGTGAAAAAGCAACTGAGAGTAGCAATCCACCAAATAGTCCACCGATATGTCCCATGATATCCACCGAACTACTAAATAAATTAAAAATTAAATTAATCATAATAAAAATTGTATATTGACGTACCATTTCTAAAATAGCTGGATTATTTTTAAAATGTTTACCTAAAATAACAAATGCACCAAATAAACCAAATAAAGCAGTACTAGCACCAGCAGAAATACTATTTAAAGAACCAAAACTGAAACTTAATACATTTCCAGCAATCCCACTTAATAAGTAAATACCTAAATAACGCCAGTGACCATAGATACGTTCAATTTGTTCACCGATATAGTAAAGCGTAACCATATTAAGTATTAAATGCATCCAACCAATGTGAAGAAAAATTGGAGTAAACAAGCGCCAATATTCTTTATTTATTAATATATAAGGACGTACCAAGGCTCCAAACTGAATTAATACCCTACTATTTTCTGAACCGCCAGAAAATTCCATTGCTAAAAATATAATAACAGTAATACCTATTAAGCAGTAAGTGATAAATGGCTGCTTCAATAAAGATTGTATCTTCTTTTGATTATTCATTTTTGCCTCCTAATTTATCAATAAATAATTTTTGAACAGGTTGATCAAAAATTTCAGGTTGCCAGTTTTCAAAAATTTGCTCGTTAAAAACAAAGCTACAGGTTTTTCCTGAATAGTTTTTTAGAAATCGATCATAGTATCCCCCGCCAAAACCAATTCGAAACCCAGATAAATTAAAAATGATTCCTGGAACTATGATCAAATCCAGCTTTTCTTTTGGGATCCATAAATTACTGGATTTTGGTTCTTCAATTCCTAAACTATTTTTTTCGAAGGCAGAATCACTAACAACCTCATGAAAAATTAATTGTTTTTCCCTCATCACCTTTGGTAGCGCAATTATTTTTCTTACTTTAAACGCTTCCTCAAATAACCGAGTCATATTAAATTCGAATGGCAATGGACGAATCGCTCCAATAATCTGTGCTTCACGCCAATAATCGCTAGCAAAAAATGCTGAATAAATAGCTGCTTCTTTGGTTGCTTTTATTGTAGGGTGTTGTCTTAACCGTTTTAAGTTTTCTAAACCTAAAATACATAATTCATCTTTTTTCATATATTTCCTCTTGTTCTATTAAATCATTCGTTAGTTGACATGACTCTGATTTTTAGTTTATTAAAAACAAACAAAAATAGCAATCAATAATTTATTGTTTTATTTATTATCCATCAATTTTAAAGAATAAAATAAAAACAAATAAATGATCAAAATATAAATAAATAAAACAAAATTGTTTTCCTCGTTTATAAGAAAAAACAATAAAAATTTCTAACCATCAATTCATAAATATTTTTATTAAAAAATAAATATTGAAGCCTACATTAGACTAAAATTTCAAACAAGTAAAAAGAAGCAAGATATATTCTACTCTCTTATTTGAAAGAATTTTTATTTGTAAAAATATCTAAAAAGTTTGAGTAAAACTACAAACTCTGTGTATATAGCATAAATAATATAGGAAAAACGCTTGTACCCTATTATTACTATTTCATTTCTAGCTACCAAGAATTATAAGTATAAAGTACAAATTGAAAAAAGTAGGATAAAAATTCACATAGTCTATAAAAAATACATTTATTCTTTTATATAAAATCATGTTACCAAAAAAGATAAAAAGGAATTAACAGTTTTTAAAAAAAGAACTAGGCGATTATCTTAACTAACTTGTTAGAAATAAATTTTATTGTTAAATTGAAAACAACTTGGTTATTGATTATTTTCTTGTTATACTATTAACTATCTATGTTTTAAGGAGTGATACAATGGGAGACAAAAAATCTATTTCTAAAGTAAATATTCCATGGAAAAAAATAAAGAAACATTAATTGCTATTTTATTTATATCTATTGTTTCATTTCTAATCATGTCTCCTCAGATATATAAACATTCAATTATTTTAGGAAATGATTCAAATTTTCATATGAATAGAATTTATGAAATTTATATGCAAATTAAGAATAATACATATAACTATTTTCAATCAATGTATGGGTTTCAACAATCTGGTCGGATTGTAAATGCTCTATATAGTCCTGACTTTTCTTTTTTGCAGGCATTACTACTTTTAATAACCAAAAATTGGTTTAGATTTCAGTTAATCTCGTCTTTTCTTTCGTTTTGTATTGCCGGTATAACAATGTATTCATTAGGTAGATTTTGTAAAATTCAGTATTCACTATCCTTAATAATGTCTTTTATGTATATGTCAACAACAGCTATTGGATTTTATTCATTATGGTAAACCTTTTCAAGTTGGGGAGCTGCCTTTCTTCCATTAATATATATTTCTGCTATAAAAATGATTACCGATGATAAAGAACCAGTTAATCCAATTTTATTAGCAATTCCTGTAGTCATTCTTTTGAATGTACATTTATTCACCTTTATAATTGCTATTTTTAGTTTATTTCCATTTTTTATTGTTGGTATGTTAAAAGTTAAAAATAAAACAAAAATGTTATTAAATACTTGTATTGCAATACTAATTACTACTTTACTTTCAGCAAGATTAATTACTGCCATTATTGAAATTTATGCAACAAATACTATTACAAAACCTTATCCAGTCGAGAAAATGATGAATAATGTAATGCAATTTTCTATCAGTGAACCCGGATGGATGAAACTAGGATTTATTTTCTCTACTTTGTTTATCTTTATGTTCGTAATTACAGTTTTCTATTGGAAAAATTTATCAATAGTTGAAAAAAATATTAATTGTGTAGGGCTTATTTTCCTTCTTTTATCTTCTAACTTGTTACCATGGGATGATATACCAAGAATATTTAAATTAATCCAAGATATACAATTTCCACAAAGATTTATTAATATTACCTTTGTTCTACTTATTTTGGGTTTTACGTTATTTTTACAACGTTTAACAGAGTCAAAATTCAAGATTAAAACAATTATTTTAACTGTATTCTTAACTATAACGATTTTTTCATGTATAAATATTAATAAACTTATAGCAGATAGTTCAAATGCATGGCATTCAGGTAATCCTATATCAACAGATACAAATGCAACTAAAGTACTGAGTTCTAATCCCAATGAAATAAAACAAGCTTATAGTGGAAGTAAACATTTAGGTCAGGGATTACAATTAGTAGTTAAGCTTGTTTCTGACTATCTACCTACCAAAATTAATGCTAAAGAATTATGGAAAAAGAAACCTTATGATATATATTGGCATGAAATTGTTATGAATCATTTAAACATTAAAAAAACTATCTCGAAAAAGAAAATAATACAACTTACTTGGATAAATGATAGATTTAATCAAAAAGAAACGTTATTACCTATTATAGCTTATAATAGAAGTGAATTATGGCTAAATGGAAAAAAATTAATTTCCACTGATTATAAAACATCTAATATTGGTAGTGTTATTATTAAGGCTAAAAAAGGAAAGAATGTATTTGAAATTGGTTATAAACCGAGTAAGATATTTTCTATAGCACGATATATGCAAATAGTTTCATATTTAATTTTATGTATATACTTACTAATAATTTTAATTAAAAAATGTAAGAAACAATCATAAAAATTTGCCTTCTTAATGAAGGCAGATTTTTATTTAATAGTATCAAATTTATCCAAGACAGATTTAAATTAAGATCGTTCAATTTACTATTTGATATTAATTTTCAACATATAAGTATCTACTATTTGGAATACTTAAACTATTTCTATTTTGTATTATAGTCTGTTTATTGATTATTAGTAGTTACTTTACGTAAGACCAAATTGGAAGCCAACTATATCATTAAATATTTATAAATTTTGATATTTAAACAATATAAATAATAATTATAACAATTGCTGATTTATTTTTATTATATTTTCAATTTTTTAATATTTAAAAATTATAAAATAAGCTTAATAATTGCTTAGAATTTTAATATAGAAATTAATTTTAACAATAAATATTTAATTTTATATCTTTTTTATATGCATAATCTACTTACTTTCACCATCAATTACCAATAAGTATTTGTTTTAAGATTGATACATACAAATAATTTTCTGTTAAATCAATATCATTTATTTCTCTAGGAACATAGGAAAAATACCAATATTGCCAAAAGACAAAACATAATTATAGTTTGGATACTCTACTAATTTTAATTTTTCATAAATTGCTTTTATTCATTTATATTTTTCAAAATTATTTAATATGATTAATTTATTATTTGCTGAATGGATTAATTCTCATAGCTTTTTAATTTATAAATTATTTAAATGAGAGCCTACACAGCTAGAATAGGGCATCACAAATTTGTCAGCCGAAGTAGAAAAAAACCAGTGAAATTTTTGCAAACTACGTCAATTTTTAAATCTATATCAGCGACTACATCAAAATAAGAAAAGTGAATAAAAAAGAGCTAGAAACCTTGTTATATAAGGTTTCTAGCTTATTAATAAAAAGTTTACTTAGTTTCACGATGTAAAGTAACTTTTCTTTCATTTGGACAATATTTTTTCTTTTCAAGGCGATCAGGATTGTTTCGCTTATTTTTGTTCGTTAAATAATTGCGATGTTTGCAAGAAGTACATTCTAATGTAATGTTTACACGCATTATTTTTCCTCCTTCATTTTTGAGTAACTCTTTTTAATGGGTAACTTTATCTTCTTTATCATAGCATTTTTTTTATTTAATTACTACCCTTTTCTAAGATTTTGTAAAGTAATTTCCCTTTACAAAATCTATTATTTTTTCATATACATATCATAGTAAGTATTTAATATTTCTTTGGCTAATATTTGATTGACAGGTGAGACTGTGGCATTCTGACTTAAATTAGGTAAAACTACACTAACAGCCACCTCTGGATTCTCAAATGGTCCATAGGCAATTAGATTACTATTAATCGTTGACTGAGGAGTGCCATTTGCATCTTGAATAAACGATTCAGCTGTTCCGGTTTTAGCTGCAATATCAATCTTTGTATCTTTTAGACCACGACCTGTTGTATAAGGTCCAGTTCCGTGTACTACATCATAAAATCCTTCTTGAATAATTTTTAATTGTTCAGGTGCAATCGTTACCTTGTTTAATTCTTTAGGTTTTGTTTGTTTTTTTATCTTTCCTAAATCGCTATCTTCATTACTATCATAAATGCCATCAACAATATAGGGTTTCATACGTCTTCCATTATTGGCAATCGTTGACACATACTGAGCCAATTGTAACGCTGTATAGGTATCATACTGACCAAAAGATAAGTCTAACAAGCTACCTCCAGTTGGTTGATACTCTTTATTCTTAAAATCACTCGGTACATAACCCGGTGATTCCATGGGAATATCAATTCCTGTTTTCACACCTAGGCCGTATTCACTATAAGCTTTTCTTAATTTATTAAATACAGTGTCATCACCTAGTTGATAAGGAAATGCCATTCCAGGTGTATATTTGAGATGCATCATTTTGAAGACTAACTTCATCATGTAAACATTTGATGAATATTCCAATGATTCTTTTGCTGTAATTGGGATAGGACCACCCGTTTTGTTAAAATAAGATCGTTTAATAGGACTTCCAGCTAATACAATCGGTTCATCCACTTGAACATCATTGCCACTAATCACACCAGTTTGATATCCAGCAGTTAATGTTGCTCCCTTCACAACAGAACCAGGTATATTTAAGTCAACAATGGTTCCTAAAGGATTTGATTCAATTTTATTCGTCTTGAGATCACGCTTTACAGCAGACATAGCCAAGACTGCTCCTGTTTTTGGATTTGTGACTACAGCATAAGCACCAGGAGAGTAAGCACCTAGTCCTGAAGTGATGATCTGATTGAAATTTTTTTGAACAATCTGATCCACCTTTTCTTGAAATTTTGAATCAATGGTTAATTTTAAGTTTTCTCCTCGTTCACCCTTTGAAGTTGGTGATTGTGAAACAATTTTTCCATCTTTATCTAAAACAATTTCTGATTTTGCTTTTTTGCCCTGTAAGATAGGTTCATATTCTTCTTCCAAATAACTTGTGCCCACTCGATCATTTCGAACATACCCTTTTGCCAAATATTTATTTATATCTTTTTCAGGTAATCCAGCTTTTTCAGAAGAAACCGTCCCAAAAATACTACGTAACATGTTGTTTTTTGTGTATTCTCGATCCCAATCCATTCCTGTAAAAACACCAGCAATTTCTGCACTATGCTCACCAATTACGGCAATTTCTTTCTCAGTAACATCTTTGTTTTTTATAAAGGCTGTATTTAATTCAGGCGTAGCATTCATTCGCTTAAAAATGGTTGCAGCTTTTAATGTATGTTCATCAAAAGCTATTTCTTCTGTTTTGACTTTATCAACAGTTAATTTGTATAATTTTCCTTCATCGTCAATTTTTTTGCCGTCGTCTTTATTTGTTGTTTCTGCCTTACTTAAACGTTTTTGAGCCATTTCTAGATGTTTAGGATTGGCCAACCAATAGTCTTTTTTATCTCGTTCGGTTAAGTTATCATCAACAGGAACATCAATTAATTCATTGACCCGGTTTGCTATTGGCAAAATATCTTTTCCTTCTATTTTCTTTCCACGTGTATATGTAATAGAAGGAGTTGCCTTATTTCCTACTAATAGATTGCCATTAACGTCATAAATTTGTCCTCTAGGTGTTGATGTCGTAACTGCTAGTGAAGAATTTTCATTGACTTGTTTAACAAAATGTTCTCCCTTAATAATTTGTAAATATCCTACACGTACAACCAATATCACAAACAAACTAAAAATGACAAAAAATAAAATATTTAACCGAAATGGAATATAAGCTTTTTTAGTCTTTTTATTTTTTTTAAGGCTAGAATTCTTCTTTTTTATTTTATTAGATAAATTTTTCATCTCTCTATTCCTTTCCTATGGAAAAGTCTTTCCTTTTCATTGTATCGAAAAAGTATAAAAAAAAATAGAGTTATTTATCACTCTAAAAGAATATTTAAGTAATTATAAGGCAATTTTAATTGCAACTATTTTTTAATTTCATAAAGCAAAACATTGTTCTTTTCATTGCCTTCTCATAACAACATTTGTCACTCTTTATATACATCATTGTTAGCTTTATCAGAAAGTTAACTTTTAATCTTAAATTTTAATTGAAAATTAAGAAAATAGCTTTTTTAATTAATTATGAAAAGTTACTTCAATTAAATATGCTATAAATCAAGGTTACTTAAAAATCAAAAATTTACCCAGTATAAGTTTGGCAATTAAACTAAGATATAAAGTAACAGTTAAAAAGCCAGATCAACTGGATTAACATTTTACAAATTGAAAAAATTACTAAAATAGTTACCTATAAAAATCTCTTTTGCCACCATATATTCATATTTAGATTAACCATTAAGATCATTAAGCAAATAAATTAATGACCTTAATGGTTAACATTATTGTTAATTAACTTTTCTATAATTAAGCTTTACTATAGTTACTTATCTCAGCTATTAGACTATCTATAAATAGATTTAATGCCATTACTTCTGTTTCTTTACTACCATAATGACGAATGGTTACTGTACTATCATCTACTTCTTTATCACCTACAACAATTTGATAAGGAATTTTTTGCGTTTGTGATGCTCGTATTTTATAACCCATTTTTTCATTACGATCATCCACTTCAATCCGTAATCCTCTCATCTGTAAACGTTCTTTGGTTTCATATGCATAATCAGAATGAGCATCAACAGATACTGGAATGATTGTTGCCTGAATAGGTGCTAACCATAATGGAAATGCTCCCTTATATACTTCTATTAAGTAAGAAACAAAGCGTTCCATTGTAGATACAATGCCTCGATGGATAACAACTGGACGATGGTTATTTTCTCCATCTTCACCAATGTAGGTTAAGTCAAACCGCTCAGGTAGTAGGAAGTCTAATTGAATGGTAGATAGAGTTTCTTCCATTCCTAAAGCTGTTTTTACCTGAACATCTAATTTTGGCCCATAAAAAGCTGCTTCACCTTCTGCTTCAAAGTAATCTAATTTTAATTCATCCATGGCACCTTTCAACATAGTCTGTGCTTTTGTCCACATAGCATCATCATCAAAATATTTATCTTTATTATTTGGGTCACGATAGCTTAACCGGAATTTATAATCAGTAATATTAAAGTCTTTATAAACAGCTAACATTAATTCCAAAATGCGTTTAAATTCTTCTTTAATTTGATCTGGCCGCACAAATGTATGTCCATCATTCAATGTCATTTCACGAACACGTTGCAATCCAGATAGAGCACCTGATTTTTCATAACGATGCATCATTCCTAGTTCAGCAATTCGAATAGGCAGTTCACGATAACTATGGACTGTATCTTTATAAACCATCATATGATGTGGGCAATTCATTGGACGAAGAACTAACATTTCACCGTCACCCATATCCATTGGTGGAAACATATCTTCATGATAATGGGCCCAATGACCTGACGTTTTATATAGATCAACATTGGCCATAATTGGCGTGTATACATGTTGATAACCTAGACTGATTTCCTTATCTGTAATATATCGTTCAATTGTTCGACGGATCGTAGCACCCTTAGGAAGCCAAAATGGTAATCCAGAACCAACTTCTTGAGAAATCATAAATAAATCTAATTCTTTTCCTAATTTACGATGGTCACGTTCTTTTGCTTCTTCTTGCATTTTTATAAATTCTTTTAAGTCCTTTTGATTAAAAAAGGCAGTTCCATAGATACGCTGCATCATTCGATTCTTTGAATTGCCACGCCAATAAGCACCTGCTACAGATAATAATTTAAAGATTTGGATTCGTCCAGTTGAAGGAACCTGAACACCTTGATATAAATCAACAAATCCTCCTTGTTCATAAATAATAATATTTTCATTTTTTGGAATTTCATTAATTAATTCAATTTTATAAGGATTATCAGCAAATAAACGTCGTGCTTCTTCATGTGAAATTACTTTACGTAAGTTTGGTTCATTTTTTTTAACAATTTGCATCATTTCAGCTTCAATGGCTGGTAAATCTTCTGCAGTAATTGGACTATCACCATTATCTGTATCGTAGTAATATCCTGTATCGGTGACTTGTGCAGTTCCAAATTTAATTGTTGGAAATAAATGAGATAAAGCATGAGCCATCAAATAGGCAGCAGAATTTCTTAAAATAGCTAGTGCGTCTTCATGATCTAATGTAATCACTTCAAAAATACCATCTAATTGAATTGGTTGATTTAAATCAAGCCATTCGTTATTGAGTTTTCCTGCTAAGGCTTTTTTAGCTAAACTATTACTAATCGTTTTTGCAATTTCTAAAGTCGTAATACCAGATTGAAATTCATTCACACTTCCATCTGGAAAAGTAATATTTATTTTTGACATATAGCAAATCCTCCCTATTTCATTTTATTTATTGAAAAGAATAGAAAAAAAGAAGTCCTAGTATCTAACTGATACTAGGACGTAAATGCGTGGTTCCACCTGGTTTTAAATACAGTTTTTCTGTATTCCTTTGATGTGTTAACGGGACAACCGCCTTTGTTTCAACAAAGGTTTCAAAAGTGGTCATTCTTTGCGCTAATCTAGAAAATTTCCAGCCAAGATTTTCTTTCTCTAAAAAGATCGCCTACAAATTCAGTTATCTTTCTTATCAATCAATTCTATGTAACTCATTTAATCACTTTCTATTAAAAAAATCAAGTATTTTTTAATAGTTCTAGCATTTTATTATCTATAATTTAATGATTAAATTCATTCATTAAACGTTACTATTTAATTTTATAAAATAGGTATCATTTGAAATTAAATGATTGCTGAAAAATTGAAAATTATTCTTCAATATCTTAGATAAAGAACTAGCAATCATTTTAAATCTAATGATTCAAAAATAAACTTTTTATCTATTGAATAAATCTAAAAAATTAATTAAAGAAAATTTGCGTGAACAATCTTTTATCCTATTGATTTATTCACTATTTTTCTAGATTTTTTCTCCATAGTCAACTGGTTTATCAAATTCACCTGGTGCATTATCATAGATATTTCCATAAATAATAACCGGCATGCCTTCATAAGCTACATGGAAAATTTTAGCTACCTCTGTGCCGGGTGTATTGATACAACCATTACTGCCAGCATTGGTTTTATAGGCTTCCTTATCTCCAAATTTATCTAACTTATGATCTGAATCATGAATACCAATTTGTGTAACGACACCCCCATTACTGATTAGAGGCATCCAATATTTTACTGGTACACTATAATGAGAACCATCCATCATTTGGCCTTCTAAGTTAACATTTGTTGCCTTGTATAAAATAGTATGGAATCCAGGAATTGAAGCTGTTCCTTTGTTATATCGACCAGTAATAACATCTGTTTCAACAGTCTTAGCACCATTTATAAAGCAATACATTTTTTGATCATTTAAATCTATTTCAATGTAATTTTTAGCAATTGTTGGTTCTTGTTCTGCATCACCATCAATAGTGGCATTAATTGTTTCATTGGTATTTTTATTCATTAATGCTTGTGTAACTACAGGTAAAGTCTTAGTAATATCTATCTTCCAACCATAGCTACCATTATTTTTATATTTTCTTTTTTCCCCATGAATATTGGTAAATACTACTGGCTGATCTAAAGAAGCAAATTGCTGATTTAATTGAGTTAATTGACTACCAAGCTGTTCTTCATTAATCGTAACATTATTGTTAAGAAGCGCTTGAATATCTTTTTTCGTGAAAGTATAATCTTTTTTATTGATTTTCAATATCAAAGTTTTATTCATGATAGCATTCAATTTTGTTAATTTTTCATTTAATTGTTTATTTTCTTTTTTCACAACTGGTTGTTGATAAAAATCTTTTATGTTATATATATATTGATTTTTATTTTTCTCTGTATCCTGGGAAATTTTCTCCATCAGTTTAGCTTTATTCACTATTGTGCCATATTGTTCAGGCATAATTGTAAAAGCTGTTTCTGTCTTTTGAATAGTAGCATCTTGACTAGGTGCTCCTTTCTCAAAATGTACTTGATTTAATTTTGTTGATAATTCTTTTTTAAAGGATGGATTCATTGGCAGCTGAATCGCATGTTTATCTAAATGATTTTTCAAAAAAAGAGAAGTAATTTGATACTTTTCTGGTAATTTGAATTTTTCTTGCTTTGTAGAAGTTTTAATAATTACCTGCCTAGGTTTATTTGAAATATGCAATTTATGGCTTGCTTCTTCTACATTTAAAAAACCTATATTTGTACCATCTGCTTTCGTTGTTGGTAAAAAATGCGATTGAAAAAAGAAATAAGCACAAAATCCTATTAAAAAAATTATAACAATACTTGACCCAAAAAATAGCTTTCTTTTTTTATATGATTTAAAATGGTGTTGTTTTTCTAAACGTGTTTGTTGTTCGCCTTCCATGTTAGCCACTTCCCTTTATTTTCATGATACTTTAGACCTAGTAGACAGACGGCCTGTTTTCCAAGTTACTGTCATAAATACCTTAATGATAATTATTTACTTGTTGAATGCCAATATCATTATACTTTATTTTAATGAAAACTGCTATCTCATGTAATAGACATTCTATTTTTTAAATGCAAATAAATGAAAAGAAATTTTTATCATCTATTTATTTTTATTCGACTAATAAAAAATAATAAGGAGAATTTAACATTGAAACGAATCAAAAAAATAGCTTATTGCTTACTGGGAATGATTTTTACATATGGTTGTTTTCTATTTATTTGTATCCTAAGTAATATTCATGAAAAACCACTTTCTTCATCGCCTAACATAATTTTAGTATTAGGAGCTCGCATCTATGGTACAGAAAAAAGAAAAGCCTATCCAGGTAGTGTTTTAAAAACACGTTTAGATACTACTCTTGCTTATATAAAAAAGCATTCTTCTACTACTAAAATTATCGTTTGTGGTGGTAAAGGAGCCTTAGAACCAACAACAGAAGCAAGTGTTATGGCAACCTATCTTAATAAGCATGGAATTCCCAGACAAAAACTCATACAAGAGAAGCGCTCAACACGAACAAAAGAAAATATTCAATATGCAATGAAGCTTGTAAATTTAGATCATGCATTACTTATTACAAGCGATTTTCACCTTTATCGTTCTAAATGGTTAGCTAAACAATTAGGAATTCATTCGATTGATGGACTTCCTGCTATGTCTAAGAATAGTTCAATTATTAAAAATTATAGTAAAGAAATTTTATCACTTGGCTATGCATTTATTTTTGATAACAAATAAAAAGTCCGTCTATTTAGACGGACAAAGGAGTTAAAAATGAAAAAGTGTTTTGTTAGGATTGTTTGTTGGTATGTGTATATAATAATCAATAATTGTGAATAATTTATGATTTTTTCCTTGTATTTTTATAATTTTAATTTGAAGATAACATTTTAATTTGAAAATAACCCTACAAAATCTTTCATTTTGATCATTAACGAACATGAGCTTTTATCCATTTGAATTATCGAATAAAAAAACAAATTAACTTTCATTATTTTTTGATCTTTGGTATTTTTGTTTAAGGGAATAAGCTAAAGCACCAATTAAAATAAAAAATAAAATAACTACTTCTATAATGACAACTGTTGGAATTCTAGCTTGTTTATCTGATGTTAATTTTATCGCTGTTGAATTATATTTTTGTGCTTCTTTTTTATTGATAGTAAATTTTTCTTCCCAATGCCAAATTTGATTATTATTGACGGCTTGAACATTTACTTTATAATGTCCAGCAAGAAATGGTTGTGCCTTTAAATCAATTTTATAATCAAAATTTGTGTTTGGTGCCATTTTTAATTGAGATTGATGACTCTTATAACGTGGTTTTTGTTCATTTTCATAATATAATTTTGCTTTAATATCTAAATTTTCAACAATTGCTGGTTGTGTATTTTGAATATTCACCAAAACAACATTTCTACGGTTTCTTTGAGCAATCATTACCTTTTCCAATTCCAATTTAGGTGCTACCTTTTTATTTGTTTCATTGACCAATACTTTAATGACCTGAAAAAAATGTGTATTGATTGGTAAAATACGATCTTCTGATTCTTCTTCAAAATAGATGCCACCTAAAACTTCACCATCAAATCCCATACTAGGCATTTCTATTTCACAGACTATTTGCTTTTTTTCATTTCCTGAGAGAGAAATGTCTTCATCAGATAACGTTGCTAAATCATTAAAAGTAATTGCTGCTGAATGATCTTGTTTCATATTTTTTAATGAATAATCAATATTGCCATTATCATTTGTTTTAGCTGTAACAATTTTTGCTTGAACGATTGTTTCTTGATTTGTATTATTTTTTAATTCAATCAATAGCTTCTTTTTTTCACTTGGGTTCATTTTTAAATCTAAGCTTGTTTCAGAATGATTTTTCTCTTGATCAATTGCAATAATTTGTGCTGAAAAATTGCCTTCTTTTCCTTGAACGATTTCTTTATTAAAGAAAAAAGCAAAAAAGCAAAAACAGAAACAACTAATAAAAAAAGAACTTCTTGTTATTTTAAACAATTTATCTCCTCCTTTATTGATGTTTCAATCAATGAAATTCCCAATTGTAAATATTAAAAATACATAAGTCATTTTTATTACAAAGTTAGTTGAAAAAATACTTTGGTAACACAACCAATATATTAAAATTTTATAATGAGAAAAAGAGAAAGTAAAATATTTCATTTGAATCAAAAGATTCTTCTCTTATTATTTTTTATTACTATCTTTTATTTTGGGTTTTTTCTTTAAAATAAGGTAAAAAAAATAAACATAAACAGAAATAAGACAAAAAATATCTCTATTGCTATTTATGTTTATATAAATAAAACTTTTGTTAGAATGTTGATTATAATTGAATTGAGTAAATACCAATCCAATTAACAAAGTGCCGTTCAATCAATTTTTAATAATTATTTATGTAATATCAATAATTTTTTAAATAAATCATCTAGAAATAACAAAAAAGTCATTTATTTCCTTTTATTTAATTCGTATAATCAATTATTTAATTATTTTTATTAAATAATTGAGTAAATCATTCATTAATTTCGACGTTATGATATATTTTTTGAACGTCTTCCAAATCTTCTAAAACATCAAGCATTCTTTCAAATTTTTCAAGATCGTCACCCGTTAATATTACTTCATTTTGAGGAATCATCTCTAATTCTGCAACAGAAAATTCTTCTATTCCTTTTTCTTTTAATAATTCTTGTACCCTATGTAGATCTTCTGGTTCTGTATAAACAATGACTTGATCTTCTTCTTCAACGATATCACGAACATCTATTTCTTTTTCCATCAAATATTCAAGAATGGTATCTATATTATTTAGATCACTACTCTTAAATCCAATAATTCCAGTGTGGTCAAACATATAAGAAACTGCTCCACTAACACCCATGTTACCACCATTTTTTCCAAAAGCAGCACGAACATCTGCAGCGGTTCTATTGACATTATTTGTTAAAGTATCAACAATCACCATTGAACCATTTGGTCCAAATCCCTCATAACGTAATTCTGAGTATTGCTCATCACCTGAACCTTTTGCTTTTTCGATAGCACGATCAATAATGTGTTTTGGTACATTGTAAGTTTTAGCACGTTCAATAACAAAACGTAACTTTTGATTTGCATATGGATCAGGTTCTCCTGATTTTGCCGCTACATAAATTTCAATACCAAACTTGGCATAAATTCGACTATTGTTTGCATCCTTTGCCGCTTTTTTTTCTTTAATATTTGCCCATTTACGACCCATAATTTCACTTCACTTTCTCATTTTCTATATTAATATCAATAAATTATTTTTATTAACCAATAATGAAACATATGATGTAATTATACTTAGAATGACATCATTTGTTAAGTCCTTTTTATTTTTTTGATAAATATTGAATAGGTATTCGTCCAAAATCTTGTTCAACTATTTTTTTTGTTGCTAATTGATAAATACGACTACTTCGGATATCCAGAGATAACTGTTGGTGATTTTCCTTAGATACTCTTGAGATAATTGGTAATTGGCTATCTTTTTTCTGTTTTTTTAAAAAAAGTTTGTCCCTTACAATTAAATCCCAAAATACGAAGATAATTTGTTTCCCAGGCCATTTCTATTTCCTGTGTTTTTATGTTGTTTAGTATATAAACAGCAAGACGTTGTAATCTGGTCCACGTATAGCGTTTTGTTTTAACTTCCTCAATAAATGTAGTAAAATCATTTGCTTTATAGGCTGCTTCTTGCAATCGATGTTCAATGCCTTCATTCATTTGATAGATTTGATTTAATTCTAATAATGATTGATTCATTAATTGATATTTCAAAAAAGGCCAATAACTATTCCATGTTACCGCTGGTTGATTGTTTAAATCATTAAAAGTAACTTCAGGAACAGCAACTGCTACTTTTTCCAATTCATTTTTTTGGTATGCCAGTCGAATTGCTGTAGCGCTAGCAATTTTATTGGTAATTTTTCTATCATGAAAATTAGTTTGTATTCTTTTTAATGGATATAAATCCATTGGATTTTTATACAAAGCATTTTCCCTAGCATAACTTAACCCTAAAATATGATTTGGAGAAGAAAGATCAATTTTTTTTTCAGGAAATGATTGTTGTAAAGCCAATTCTATTTTCTTTGGATAACTTAATGACTTTTTAGACAAATTTATAAAATTAGCATTGATCAATGATTGATTATTAACAATCCATTCACCAAATTCAGCATAGTTTATTTCTTCAGAACTATCTGTACCAAAACAAAGTGCCTCACAATTTAAGGCATGAAGCAGTTTAATCGCTCCCTTAGCAAAATAATCCGCCGATTGAACTGCCCAAGCAAAGGGTAATTCAATCACCAAATCAGCACCATTTGATAATGCCTCATAGGTTCTGACCCATTTATCTAGCAAGGCAGGTTCTCCTCGTTGCAAAAAGTTCCCACTCATAATGACAATCAAAAGGTCGGCCTTTGCTCTTTCTTTTGCTTCTAATAATTGATAGAGATGGCCATTATGAAAAGGATTATATTCAGCAATAATCCCACAAGATTTCATGATTTTCTCCTTTTTATCTCAAGCATTCAACTATTTTTTAAAAACTATAGTTTGCTCAATGATTAATTCTGTTAAATCAAAAATAATAAATTTGATAATGAATACATTTTTATTGAATATGTTTGAGCTGATATTTAATAGAAAATGGCAAACATTATTAGACAGTATAACTATTTGCCTAATTTTATCAATGACACAAAAGGTGAAACAATCATTCATTGTTTCACCTTACAAATAAACATTTCATGTTCTATTTATGCTATTTTTGACAAACAAAAAACCAACGTTTACTTTTCTCAGATGGATAAACATCTAAAAAATCTGAATAAACAGCTATATCTTTAAATCCAGCTTCTCTTAAACTACCTAAATAATCATCTAATGCATAGGTGCGCTCATGATGCAATTCATCTAAACGAACAAAATTTTGTGACTCTTCCGTTTCTTTCACAAAAAAAAGTTAGAAAATGTTCAATGCTATGCTCATCTTCACCAGAATAACTTTCCCATAAAAAAGCAAAATCATCTGTTTGATAATGATAATTGTATTGCGGAAATATCTTATCTATTTGAAAAATCGAATGTACATCAAAAATAAAAAATCCATCTTTGTCTAGTATTTTGTAAACTTCATTAAATACCTGTTGCACTTCTTGCAGATTTTCCATATAACACAAGGAATCTGAAAAACAAGTTACAGCTTCATATTGTTCAATATTTGAAAGATCTAGCATATTTCCTTCAACAAACTGAATGGAAACCAACTCAGAAATTGCCCGATGATTCGCAATACTTAACATTTCTGACGACAAATCTAAAGCTGTCACGTCAAAACCAGCCTTAGATAGAGCAACTGCCAAAGCACCTATTCCACATGCCAATTCTAAGATTTTTTTAGTTTTTTTAGGCAAATGACGTTTAGTAAAAGCTAACCATTCTTGATAAAGTGCAGCATCCATGACTTCATCATAAATATAAGAAAAAGTCTCATAAGCCATCTTTTAGCCATCCATCAAGATCAACGCTTGGTGCATCAGACCATAATTTTTCTAAATTATAAAATTCACGTTCTGAATCTTGAAAAACATGGACAACTACATCCCCTAGATCAATTAAAATCCATTTCTTGCTATCTTTTCCTTCTATTCGTTTTATTTCTACTTGATTTTTTTCTTCTTGTTCTACTACCTCATCCACAATTGCATTAATTTGACGTTCATTACTTGCTTGACAGATCACAAAATAATCTGCCAAAAAAGAAATTTTTCTTACGTCTAATGCAACAATGTTCTGTGCTTTTTTTGAATCTGCTGCCTTAACAGCAATTTCTAAAATTTGTTGGCTATTTATGGTAATTCCCTCCTATTTTTATACTTTACAACCCATTCATTATAAGTTTCAAGTGATTTAGGGTAAACTTTCCGTTCGTTTTCAATCAAATGGATAAGTGTCTGCTTTGCTTCATAAGCAACCGCCTCGTCTAAATCTATAAAAGCGATGGTACGTGCTTCCTCTACTCCTGGAAACGAACGTCCCTCTTCAATGTAATCAGCAACATAGATAATTTTATCTAATGTACTCATCTTAGCAGCACCAGTTGTATGTAAACGAACTGCTTCTAAAATCTCTTTATCTTCAATCTCAAGTTCTTGACGAATGATGAAAATTCCAACAGCACCATGCCAAATTTCATTGCCATAATTTAATAATTCAGGACTTAAGTTTTCTTGTTTGATAATTTTTCTAAAATCATCATCTGGTCTTTCTTTTGCATAATCATGAACAAGTGCAGCAATGCTTGCTTTTTTCTTAGATACACCGTATTTTTCAGCTAAAGCCAAAGCAGATTGTTCAACTCTCAATACATGTTTTAAACGTTTTTCACTTAAACTTTTTTGTATTTTTTGAATTAGATCATCACGTTGTTCGATTGTATAAGTTTCAGTCCAGCTCATCTAAATAGAGTCCTTTCTCCTCAATATAATCCATCACAAGATCAGGCAAAAGATAACGAATAGAGCAGCCATCTTTAATCTTCTTTCGAATCATGGTTGAACTAATTTCTAGCTGAGGTGTGTCTACCCAAATGACTGGATATGGTGTTTGCTTTATATAATGTGGTCTTTCAATACCTACAAATTGCACGAGTGAGATTAATTCATCAATTCTATGCCATTTTGGTAAATATTCTACCATATCACCACCAATAATAAAATAATAATCTATCTCTGGGTTTCTTTCTGTCAGACACTTCATTGTATCGTATGTATAACTCTTTTCCTTACGAAGCAATTCTATCGGTTCCACCTCTAAAAATGGATTACTTTTAGTTGCAAGTGCAAGCATTGCCAAGCGATGCCTACTGTCAATTGTCTTTTTTTCATCAACATGTGGAGGTAAATAAGAAGGCAACAAATAAACTTTATCTAATCCAAGTTGGTGTCGGACTTGATCTGCGATCATTAAATGAGCAATATGAACAGGATTAAAATTACCACCTAGAATTCCTATTTGTTTTCGTTTTTGAGAAGTTTCTGATTTTTCTTTGACTAAAACATTAGTTTCGATGGAATTTTTAGCTCTTGGCTGCATTTTTCTCCTTCCTTCCCAATTATTTTAAAGACTGCTGACTTTACGAGATAGATTTTGATATTTTTCCTTTGTTGATGGTTTAAATAAAACTAACACACGGCCAATAATCTGAACTACATTACAATTTATACTAGCTTCTAAGGTTTGTGCTACGTCTTCAGTTATTTCATTTGTATTCTGTAATAAGCTTATTTTAATAAGTTCTTTCTTTTCCAATGCTTCATTCATTTGATTTATCATTTCTTTATTCAAACCACCTTTGCCAATTTGAAAAATTGGTTGTAGATGATTCGCATTACTTCTTAAAAAGCGTTTTTGTTTTCCTCTAAGTTCCATCCTCAAATTTCCCTCTTTCCTACTCAAATCAATGCTTTTCGCTTCAAAACAGAAACACCCTTAGGCGCCCAACCAGCAACAATTCCCGGTGAGGTAACAGTAATCCAACCAAGTCCTGAAAAAACAATATCTGATTTTTCTTTAATAGAAAATTCATAGCGAACAAGTTCTGGAAAATCAGCAACTTCTTTTTGATTAGGTGGTTCAAGTAATCCACCTAAGTGTTTTTCATAAAAGGCATCTGCATTTGCCATTTTTGTACGATGAATGGTTAGGCCGTTTGCCAAATAAGCAATAAATGAATTTCTATCACCCATAATAAAATCAAAACGTGCCATTCCACCAAAAAATAAGGTTTGTCCTGCATTCAATTGATAAATTTTAGGTTTAATTTCTTTTTTAGGCATGATTTTCTTTAATTCTTTTTTTCCTAAATAGTGAGCCATTTGATAATGATGAATAATGCCCGGTGTATCAATCAAAAATTGGCCATCTGCCAACGGAATTTTAATTTTATCTAACGTAGTACCTGGAAATTGTGAAGTTGTAATGACCTCTTCCTCTCCAGATGTTTGCTTAATAATTTGATTAATCAACGTAGATTTACCTACATTTGTCACACCAACAATATAGACATCTCTTCCATTTCGATAATACTCGATTGTTTCTAAAAGCTCAACTATTTCAGATGGATTTTTTGCGCTTATTAACTGAATATCAATTGGTCGTAGCCCCTCATCATAGGCACGTTCTTTCATCCATTTTATGAGTTTGTGTTTTTTCAGTGATTTTGGTAAAATATCTCGTTTGTTTCCAATCAATAAAATTGGGTTATTTCCAACAAAACGTGATAAACTAGAAATCAGTGAACCATCAAAATCAAAAATATCCACTAAATTGATAATTAAAGCATCTTCTTTATTCAGTTCATTTAATAAACGTAAGAAGTCATCGTTTGTTAAATCTACTGACTGAATTTCATTATAATGTCTTAAGCGAAAACAACGTTGACAGTATATCTCTTGCTTTTCTTTTCCTTTTTCATAGGCTGATTTTGGTAAATAACCTAATTTTTTTGGTGTTTCCGTTTGAATAATTGCTCCACAACCAATACATTGAATTTGATCGTTCATTTCAAACCACCTTTCCAAATCATATCAGGATCTTTCTTAGTTAAATAATTCATTATTTTTCGTTCGAAAAACCGATTAATCTTTGTATTCCAATTATCTGTATTAACAATAGGCTGAACGAGAATGCTACGAATACCAGCCGCATTTGCACCACGAATGTCTGTCATAATCTGATCACCCACCATGACTAACTCTTCTGGCTTCATATTTAATTTTTTTTGAGCAACCTTAAAACCATGTGTTGTCGGCTTTAATGCTCTTGCAACATAATCTAAACTGAGATTTTCAACGACACGTTTTACTCGACTAGATGTATTATTTGAAATAACTAAAATTGGCATTTCGGCTTCTTTCATTTCATTAATCCAAGCTAGCAATTCTTCTGTTCCATCTAAATTGTCCCAAGCAATTAACGTATTATCTAAATCTGTTAAAATAGCTTTAATTCCCAATTGCTTTAACTGTGCAGGTGTAATTTCATAAATTGCGTTTACCATCCAAGTCGGTTTATATTTTGAAAACATGTTGACTCCTTATATGTTTTATATGTAATAATCAATCATTATTTTTTAGTGTTTGTATAGCAAAATAAGAAAATTAAAGGTTGGGATAACTCCCAACCTTTAATTGCTATTATACTGCAATTTTAAAAAAACTTCTAGAGTTTCTATAAATAGTTTTAATGTTAAAAAAGATATCCGATTTAATATAAAATCTAGTTAACTTATGACATCTAGATCTACAGCTATCTCATTAAAAACATTAGATAACAAAAATGGAAAAAATAAGAAATTTAAAATTTCTCTAAATCATTTATTCATGTTAACATTTTTATCTATTACAAGTGTAAACAATAAAAATAGTATAAAATGATAAATTTTTTTAACCATATTTATTATTTCCATTACATAATCACTAAAATTTTCTAAAACGCTGATAACGATTTTCCAAAAGTTCATCTGTGTCTAATTCAGATAATTTTTCTAATTTATGAACAAGAGATTTCTGTAAAATTCGATTAATTTTATTTTGTTCCATCAATTCACCATTAAAAGTTTCTGGAATTACCTTATCAATTACTTCTAACTCTTTTAATTCATTGGCAGTAATTTTCATCAATTCAGCTGCCTCAATTGATCGATTTACATCTTTCCATAAAATTGATGCAAACCCTTCTGGTGAAAGAATAGCATAGATGGAGTGTTCCAACATCCATACTTCATCAGCAACTGCAAGAGCTAAAGCTCCTCCACTACCTCCTTCACCAATAATAATAGCAATAATAGGTACCTTTAAATCTGACATTTCAGCTAAATTCCTAGCAATTGCTTCTCCTTCACCACGTTCTTCAGCATCAACACCACAATAAGCACCGGCAGTATTGATAAAAGTAACGATCGGACGATGGAATTTTTCGGCTTGCTTCATTAAACGCATTGCTTTTCGATAGCCTTCCGGATGAGGTGAACCAAAATTACGCTCTATATTTTCAGTTAAATCGCGTCCTTTTTGAATACCAATCACAGTTACAGGCTTATTTTGCAAGGTAGCAATACCGCCAACGATTGCAGCATCGTCTGCAAAATGACGATCACCATGTAATTCAATGAAATCATCAAAAATTGACTCAATATATTCAATGGTTGTATAACGATCTTGCGATCTAGCAATGGTTAAAATTTCATTAATCGTTTTCTTTTTCATCCAACCATCCTTTCATACTATGCATATGAATAAGTTGACTTAACTGTTGTTTCATTTGATTTCTAGGTACAATTCGATCAATAAATCCATGCTTTAAAAGGAATTCAGCTTTTTGAAAATCTTCTGGTAATTCTTGATGAATGGTCTGTTCAATTACTCGTCGTCCAGCAAAACCAATTAAACTTTGTGGCTCTGCCAAAATAATATCACCATCCATCGCAAAACTTGCTGTTACGCCACCTGTAGTTGGATCAGTCAATACTGTAATATATAACAATCCAGCTCGATTGTGACGTTGTAAGGCACTTGAAACTTTTGCCATCTGCATCAGTGAGAAAATGCCTTCTTGCATTCTAGCACCACCAGAAGCTGTAAATAGAATTACTGGCAATTTTTCTTTTGTGCTTTTCTCGAAAAGACGTGTTATTTTTTCACCAACAACTGTTCCCATACTTCCCATAATAAAGTTTGAATCCATTACACCAATAGCTATTTTTTGTTCATCAATTAATGCTGTTCCAGTTAAAACAGCTTCCGAAAGATCCGTTTTTTCTTGTATTTTTTGAATTTTATCCAAATATCCAGGAAATTCCAATGGATCTTTTGTTATAACCTCATTATCCCATTCTTCAAAGCTTCCTTCATCAACAGTTAAGGAAATTCTCTCCCAAGCACCAATACGAAAACTATAACTACAATGAGGACAGATTTTTTCTTCACCTATATTTTTAGTATACAATGTTCGTTTACAATTCGGACATTTAGCCCACATATTATCTGGAACAGACGGTTTTTTATGAGATTCTTGTTTTTTTGACGAGTGCTCTGGATTAATTCGAATATACTTTTTCTTTTTAAACAATGCCATATACGATTACTCCTTTTGACTAGTACTTTCCGCTGTCCAGCCGGGTAGAAAAGTCTCTTGTAAAAAACTTGTTGTATAATTGCTAGCTAAAACATCTGGATGAGCGATTAAATCTAACTGAAATTCAGCATTTGTAATAATTCCCTCTGTAATAATTTCATTCAATGCTCGTTGCATCTTCATTAAGGCTTCTAATCGATCTTTTCCATGAACGATTATTTTTGCAATCATTGAATCATAATAAGGTGGAATAGTATAACCAGAATAAACAGCACTTTCTACCCTTAAACCTAAACCGCCACTTGGAAGAAATAAATTATGAATTGTTCCTGGAGAGGGAGCAAAGTTAAATGCTGGGTTTTCTGCATTAATCCGGCATTCAATAGCATGCCCTGTTAAATGAATATCTTTTTGTTTATATGATAATTTTTCACCAGCCGCTATTTTTATTTGTTCTTTTACTAAATCAACTCCTGTAACCATTTCAGTTACCGGATGTTCAACTTGGATACGTGTGTTCATTTCCATAAAATAAAAATTTTTATCAGTATCCATCAAAAATTCAATCGTGCCAGTACTTCCATAGTGAACAGCTTTTGCTGCTTTAACTGCTGTTTTCCCTAAAATTTCTCGCTCTTTCTGAGAGATGATAGGTGAAGGTGACTCTTCAAGTACTTTTTGATTATTCCGTTGTAAAGAACAATCTCTTTCACCGAGATGAATGACATTGCCATACTTGTCCCCTAAAATTTGAACTTCTATATGTCTAGCTGGATAAATGATCTTTTCTAAATACATATCATCATTATCAAAAGATACTCTTGCTTCTTGCTGTGCAGCTGGAAAATGCTGGATAAGATCTTCTTCTGAATAGATTCGACGAATACCCTTGCCTCCACCTCCCTCAGCTGCTTTTAACATCACTGGATATCCAATATCTTTTGCCACCTTGAGTGCTTCTTCAGTTGAATGAATGGTTCCTTTGCTTCCAGGAGTTACCGGCACATCTGCTTCTATCATTAACCGTCTTGCATTTGTTTTATTGCCCATAGCATCGATCGTTTCAGCTTTTGGTCCAATAAATGTAATATTACATTCTTCACACATAGAAGCAAACTGGCTATTTTCAGATAAAAAACCAAAACCTGGGTGAATAGCTTGTGCATTTGTAAGTATGGCCGCGCTTAATATATTTTGTACATTAAGGTATGAATCAGCTGCTTTTGCTGAACCAATACAAATTGCTTCATCTGCAAGTTGTGTATGTAGTGCTTCTTTATCTGCTTCTGAATAGACAGCAACTGTCTGAATGCCAAGCTCATGACAAGCACGAATCACCCGAACAGCAATTTCACCACGATTTGCTATTAAAATTTTTGAAAACATATCTCACCTATCCAATCATAAAGGTCAATTCTGCTTCCGCTACCTTTTTACCATCGACTTTTGCTATGCCTTTACCTAGTCCAGCAACAGATCGAATTTTTGTTATCTCAACTTCTAATATTAAAGTATCTCCTGGAACTACCTTTTTTCTAAATTTTGCTTTTTCAATACCGCCAAAATAAGCCGTTTTCCCCTTGAAATCTGGTTTAGATAAAAGTGCCACTGCACCTGCTTGTGCAAGTGCTTCAACAATCAAAACACCGGGCATAACTGGCTCATCTGGAAAGTGCCCTTGAAAAAATGGCTCATTAACTGTTACGTTTTTTTTAGCAATCACTTTTTTTCCATCGATAATTTCCTCAACACTATCAAGCAATAAAAATGGATAACGATGTGGAATGATAGCCATAATTTCCTTACTATTTAACATAATTATCCTCCCTTTATCACTTGAAATAAAGGTTGTCCAAATTCAACAATCGCTTCATTTTCAACTAGAATTTCACCAATTGTACCATCTACAGGGGCGGTGATTTCATTCATTAATTTCATTGCTTCGATAATACAAACTACTTCTCCTGCTTTAACTGGGTCCCCAACTTGCTTATAATTTTCTTTATCTGGTGCTGGTTTTAAGTAAACCACACCAACAATTGGTGAAACAATATTTTCTGCATTTTCTTTAGCTATAGGAGTAGTTTTAGTAACCGTTTCAGTTGCAGTCTTTGTTGTTGAAGATTCAACAACCGTCGGTTGCTTTATTTTTTTATTTGTCAAGGAAGTTTCAGATGGGTATTCTTCAATTTTTCCAGCAGTTTCTGTTGGTGATTTTCGTGTATCTGTATTTTTATTCATATATAACTCAAAAGAATGATCTCTTAAATCAAATTCTGTTAAATCTGATTGATCGAACTGATTTAAGAGTTCTTTTATTTCATTTAATTCCATTTTAATCCTCCCAGCGTTTTAGACAAATAACAGCATTATGTCCTCCAAACCCTAATGAATTGCTTAATGCATAATTAAAGGTATGGTCTTTGCTTTGATTGGTTATTACATTTATTGTAATTTCTTCATCTATATGATCAATATTAATTGTTGGTGGAATAAATTGTTCTTGAAGAGCATTTAATGTTGCTATCCCTTCAATCCCACCAGCGCCACCTAACAGATGACCCGTCATACTCTTAGTACTGCTAACAGGAATTTCTCTTCCTTTCTCTTCTCCAAATAATGATAGAATTGCCTTTGATTCCGCAAGATCATTTGCCACTGTAGCTGTTCCGTGTGCATTAATGTAGCCAATCTCATCTGGTTCAATTCCTGCTTCTTCAATGGCTAGGCGCATTGCTTTAGATGCGCCACTACCATCAGGCAATGGTGCAGTCATATGGTAAGCATCACATGTTGCACCATACCCGACAATTTCTCCTAGAATATTTGCATCACGAGCTAATGCATGGTCTAAAGATTCTAAAACCAAGATTCCAGAACCCTCTCCCATTACAAAACCATTTCTCTCTTTATCAAATGGAATTGATCCTCTATTAGGATCCGTTGACTTACTTAAAGCAGTTAAGGCTGAGAAACCAGAGATACCAATCTCAGTAATTGAAGCCTCCGAACCACCTGCTAAAATAATATCTGAATAACCATGTTTAATATTACGAAATGCTTCGCCAATTGAATTATTTGCTGTCGCACAAGCAGTAACAATAGATGTACAAACACCCTGTGCACCTACCCTTAAAGCAATATTACCGGCAGCCATATTAATAATGGAAATAGGCACAAATAAAGGAGCTACTCGCTGAGGACCTTTATCATGCATGCGAATCACTTGGTTTTGTAAGGTCTCTAATCCACCGATTCCTGATCCTACAATAACACCAAAACGATCTTTATCTATTTCATTTGTATCAAGTTGACTCATCTCTAATGCTTCTAAAGCCGCATGAACGCCATATAAAGAAAACATATCCATTCTTTTTAAATCTTTTTTTACAAAATATTTATCATATGGAAAATCTTTAATCTCACCTGCTAAAGTAATACCAGTGTCATTCGCATCAAATTTGGTGATCGGGCCAATCCCATTTTTTCCTATTTTTAAATTTTTTAAAAATGTTGCTGGGTCATTACCAATAGGTGAGGCAACCCCGTAACCCGTAATAACTACACGATTCATTTTTGAAGCTCCCTCCTCTAACTTTTTAACCGTTCATCACTAAACCACCATCTACGTTAATTACTTGCCCAGTAATATAAGGACTTTTTGCTAAAAAGATAGCAGCATCTGCAACATCTTGGACCTGTCCAAACAATTTTAATGGAATTTGGTTTTTCATTTGTTCTTTTACCTTATCTGATAAAACTTCTGTCATTTCTGTCTCAATAAAGCCAGGAGCAATTGCATTACAAGTGATTCCTCTTGCTGCCACTTCACGAGCAACCGACTTAGTAAATCCGACAACGCCTGCTTTACTTGCTGAATAATTTGCTTGTCCCACATTACCAATCAATCCAGTAACACTAGCCATGTTAATGATACAACCACTACGCTGTTTCATCATTTTTTTAATCGCATGTTGCGTCATATTAAATGTGCCATTTAAGTTAACCTTAATGCATGTATCGAAATCTTCTGCTGACATTCTAAGTAATAATTGATCTTTTGTAATTCCAGCATTATTAATTAGAATATCAATAGAACCAAGTTCATCCATCATTTGCTGCAGCATTTTACCAGCACTTTCATAATCAGAAATATCTCCAGAAATTCCAATACACTGAACGCCATAGGATTTAATGGCTTCAATTTTATCACTAGTAATCTCGCTACGTCCATTTAAGACAATATTTGCACCTGCTTTGGCAAAGGCTTGAGCAATAGCTTGTCCAATTCCTCTAGTACTACCTGTAATAAAAACATTTTTCCCTGCTAAATTCATTGTTACCTCCCTGATAAAAACGTAATCGTTTTTTCTAATGTATCGATATCTTCAACTCGTTGTATTTCTAATTGTTTGTCTATTTTTTTAACAAAACCGGTTAATGTTTTGCCAGGTCCTACTTCAATAATAGAAGTAATTTCCATAGTCTTCATTGTTTCAATACTATCTGCAAAACGCACAGCTGACATTACTTGCAGTTCCAATAATTCTTTTATCTTATCTTGAGGCATTACCTGGGCAGTTGTATTACTTATTACAGGAATACGCATTGGTTGAAATTCAATATTTGCTAATTCTTTTGCTAAATTTTTGGCAGCTGGTTTTAATAATGCTGTATGAAAAGGTCCACTAACATTTAAAGGAATCATTCGTTTAATTCCAGCTTCTTGAAGTAATTTAACGGCTTCATCAACTGCGGATTTCTCGCCACCAATGACTACCTGTTTAGGTGTATTGTAATTAGCTGGTGAAACAACGCCTAAATGATTTGCTTTTTGGCAACATTCCTTTATTAAAGCAGCTTTAGCATTCATTACCGCTACCATTTTCCCAGTGCCGCTTGGAACTGCTTCGGTCATGTATCTACCACGCTTTTGTACAAGAGAAACGGCTTGAGTAAATGACAAGGCATTACTAGCTACCAAAGCACTATACTCACCCAAGCTTAAACCAGCAACAACATCAGGTTGAATTATTCCTTTACTCTCTAACAGTCTATAAAAAGCAATACTGACTGTTAAAATTGCTGGTTGTGTATACACTGTTTCATTTAATCGTTCATTTTCTGTAAAACAAAGTTCAGCCATGTCATACCCCAGCTGATCACTTGCTTCTTCAAAAGTTTGTTTTACAATAGCTTCTTTCTGATAAAGCTCTTTTCCCATTCCTGGATATTGAGCACCTTGTCCACTAAATATAATGGCAGTTTTCATTTATATTTCCTCTTTTTCTCTTTATATCATAAAAATGGTATCTATAGTAATTCTGATTCTATTTAGCTAGTTTGACTATCCTAGCCACCTATCTTAATTTTAAATATTATTGTGAAGGTATTGTGAAGGATTTTACCCTCAAAATTTATTATAAATTCTATATACAAATTATTTTATCACATAAAATCATTGATTCAATGTTTGAAATGAAATTAAATTTATTCTTTCTGCCTATTCAACAATAATTGGAGTTTATAGTCTACAAAAAAGCATAAAAGATAATTAAAGAAAGAAATTTATTCATAAAAAAAGCAAGACCAACCGATTCTTCGATTATACAATTCCGTATTTTTGCAAGATAACTTGCATACATTACGTATTCTTCGAAATTTTTAGCATTGGTCTCGCCTTTTATTCGTTTATGTTAAACTATTTAATTGATTATTTTTCAGCTTGTTGTTTTTCAACATAAGATACTAAATCTTGTACTGTTTCAATGCCTTCTTCAGTATCAATCTTTACATCAAATGCATCTTCAATTTCATTGATAATTTGGAATAAATCCAAGCTGTCTGCATCTAATTCTTCCTGAATATTTGTTGTTAATTGTACTTCTTCTGGATCTTTTCCTAATTCTTCGACGATAATATCACGAATTTTTTCAAATACCATGAGTTTGTTCCTCCAAATTGTCTTTTTCTTTGAATTTATGTGAACAGATTATAAAGTTAAGAGAATTGACCCATAGGTCAATCCACCACCAAAACCTGTCAGCATCACTTTCTGTTGTGTACCTAAACTTATTTTCTTCTCTTCAATTGCCTCATCTAACAAAATAGGAATACTAGCTGCAGAAGTATTACCATAAGAAGCTACATTGGTTAAGAATTTTTCTCTTGGCAACTTTGTTTTTCGAGCCACCTTGTCAATTAATCGAACATTTGCTTGATGAAGTAGAAAATAATCAATCGTATCAATTTCTTCATCTTCTAAGAGATCCTTAATGTTTTTAACAACGTCTGTAATAACAAAATCAAAAATTTCACGGCCATTCATTTTCAAATGGGCGGATACGTAATTGTTGTTTTTATAAAACATACTCTCATTATTCGTATAACCAGCAGTTAATGAACGATATCTTGTACCATCTGCTTGTAATTTTTCTTTTATAAAATATTTTTCATCAGATGCTTTCACTAAAACGCCTGCAGCTCCATCACCAAACAATACAGCAGTGCTTCGATCTTGCCAATCTAGAATTTTAGAAAAAGTTTCACCACCAATAACCATGCCAGTATGATAAGCACCACTCTGGATTAATTTATCAGCTAATGTTAGTGCATAAACAAATCCTGAACAAGCTGCACCAACATCAAAAGCAAAAGCAAAATCTGCACCAACAGCTCCCTGTACCTGACAAGCAACCGATGGCATGCCATAATCCGGTGTTACTGTGGCTACTATAATAAAATCTATTGCTTCTGCTTGTAGGGAAGCTTTTTCTAATAATTGCTTTGCAACTTGTATGCACAAATCAGAAGTATTCTCTTCAGTAACGATATGACGTGTTTTAATTCCTGTTCTTGAATAAATCCATTCATCCGATGTATCCATTATCTCACTTAGTTGCTGATTCGTTATTATATTGTCTGGAACATACCGACTTGTACACTCTATTTTTGTATACTGTTTCACGTAGAATCCTCACCTTCACCTATATTCCTGCAAAAAATCATGGAGATTTTTCAAAGCTCCCAATAATGCACTTTCTTCTGGTGGGTTCATATTTCTTAGGATACTTTTGACCACTTCTTTACGGAAATGTTGATGAATTCTAAACAGAAGTTTTCCTTGTTTTGTTAATCCCAACCTAACTACACGACGATCATTTTTACTTCGGATACGTTTTACATAGCCTTTTTTAACTAAATTATTAATTGCTACCGTCAATGTCCCAACAGTAATAGATAGCTCTTTGGCTACTTCAGAATAAGATATCATTAAATACTCGAACTAAATAATCATTAATCATATCTAACTCAAGAGGCATTATTGAACACCATCCATATAGTTTGATTATCAAAACATTTGATGTTCAAACTACATCGTATCTAAAAAAAGATTGCAAGTAAATTTTTGCTTTTTATTAAAAATATTCACTCGTTTTAAAAATATTCACTCGTTTAATCAATAAAAAAATGAAAAAGAAAGATTAAGTAAAATTACGTACATTAATTCTTTTACTTCTAAGTAATAATAAAAAATGAAAAGACAAAAAGCTGTCCAAAGAAAAAATTCTAGCACAGCTTCTTGCTTCTATTGAATAAGGTCATAAATTTCAATTGCAACTATATCTATATTATCAAATTGATAACTCTGTCCTGTATCAGCTTCAGTTAATTCAAATGTTTTTGTTGATCTATCATAACTGACCATACATTTTTCAGTACCATCATGTTCAAAACGACGTACCTGAATTTCATTATCTTCTGCTTCGGTCATTGCTTCCAATCTTTTAATGATCGCAACAAGTTGTGAATGTTTCATAAATGGCCTCCCTCTACAAACTAGTTCTGTACCATTGTAACAAAACATTATAGCTTATGCATGATTTTTCGGAAATTTTCTTAATTTTTTTGCTTTTCTTTAATCTTTTTTAGTGGAAGACGAACCATTTTGCCACCAAAGTTTAATTAATGCCTGAGTCCCATCATTTGCAAATCCCTCTTGAGATAACTTTTCATATAATTCATAGGCTTGTTTTGTTGAAGGTAAAGAAAGAGACATTTTTTCAGCCTCATCCAAGGCAATTTTTAAATCCTTAATAAAATGTTTAACAAAAAAACCTGGTGTATAATCTTCTTTTAAAATTCTAGGTCCATAATTACTCAAAGACCAATTCTCTGCGCTACCGCCAGATAAAGTTTTTATTACTTGGTATAAATCCAAATTAGCCTTATTTGCATAAGCTAATGTTTCTGTCATACCAGTCATTGTACCAGCAATCATAATCTGGTTTGCCATTTTTGTATGTTGTCCCTGACCAGCTGTTCCATGCAAGTTAAATGATTTTCCAATCACCTTAAAAATAGGTAAAACTTTATCATAAGCCTGCTGTTTACCACCAACCATAATAGTAAGAGTTGCCTTCTTGGCACCTAGATCACCACCTGAAACAGGAGCATCTAAAGCCATTCCGCCTTTTTCTTTGGCTAATTGCTCTATTTTTTGAGCTAAGGTTGGGGTACTCGTTGTTAAATCTACCAATATTTTTCCCTTAACATTTGCTTTAAAAATTCCCTGTTTACCAAAATAAACATCTTCCACATCTGATGGAAATCCAACCATAGTAAAGATAATTTCATTATTTTCAACAAGCTCTTGAGGACTATTTTGCCAAATAGCACCTTCCTTTACCAATTCATCTGTTTTACTTTTTGTTCGATTATAAATATATACACAAAATCCGTTTTTCAATAAGTTGTGTACCATTGCTTTTCCCATGACACCAGTTCCAATAAAACCAATTTTTTTCATAATATTCTCTCCTTATTAAGTAAAAAACAAAATTTTATAAATAATCGTAGTAAAAGGAACACTGTAAATCAATAGTATGATGAAATTTTTTGTTACTATTTCTCATTATTGACAATTTTAGTAAAAATCACCATTTTATATTTTTTCTCAAAAAAATGTAAAGTTAAAAAATACAATTTGCATACTAATGAATGAATTTGTTATTTTCTTAATGAAGTTAACTTAACTTTAATTTTTTCAATTGAAGGTGAATTCTTTTTCTCAATTAATAATTGTCTATGATAATCCAACATATCATAATAAAATTTCAACATTTGTTTTCCAAAATGAGCAGCTGAAATTTCATGTAATTTATCTTGCCATATATGTTTATCCATTTTGATATTAGAATTTATATAGTGAATCAATGTAGACGCAAAATCATCATCTGTTTCAAATGTAACACCTAAAGAGTTGTCATTGAACAACATATCTAAATAACTATTTCCTTCAACTACACATTGAGTTCCTGAAGCAATAGCTTCTAAATACGTCAATCCTTGAGATTCCGAAGTAGAAGCATTAACAAAGTAATCTGCCGTTCTATAGTAAATAGCAATTTCTTCATGTGGAATTTCTCCTGTAAATTTGATGTTTTCTGTTATTTGAAGCTCTGTTGCTAACTGTTTTAGATCATCCATATATGGTCCTTTTCCTACAACAATTAATTGAATTTGTGGAAAAGCTTCAATAATTTTTGGCATGCCTTTAAAAATAGCTTGGATATTTTTTTCATAGGAAATTCTACTAAGTGACAATAAAAAAATAGCATCTTTGGTTAAGTTTAATTGTTTTCTTAACTGTTCTGACATTTCTTTAGTAATATCTGTCCGAATAAATTCTTCAATATGAATACCAGTCGGAATGACCCGCATAGGCGTTGTCACACCATATTCCTTTAATTTTTCAATCACTCGTTGACTTGGGCAAACAACGCCTGTTGTATGGTTTGCAAATATACGAGAAAAATATTTTACATGAATCGGTCGTAAAACCTTTCCTTTTGCAATATAATGTAAGTAATCTTCATACATGGTATGATAAGTATGAATGACTGGAATTCTTAATTTTTTTCCAACCAATTTTCCAAGTAGTCCAGCACCAAACTCTGTATGTGTATGAATAATATCTAACTCTAATTCTTTTGAAATATTGTAAGCATACCACATACCTCTGACAACAATTCGGCGATCTTTAAAAGAAATAAATGGAACACTTGGCATTCGAATAACATCTTCTTCAAGTTCCTTGGCATTTGGATCGGTTGTAGTAAAAATATAAACTTTATGACCATTTTTTTTTAATTCATCTGTTAATGTCTTGATTGAGGTCGCAACCCCACTGACTTGGGGAAAATACGTATCTGTAAAAAAACCGATTTTCATGATATTTCCCTCCCCTTAATTTTTGGTACGCTGATAATACCTTAACAATTATTTAGCTTTTAGAAAGCACCTGCTCATAAACAGCTTTTAGCTCATTTCCAATACATTTTATATTTCTTAATTCAGCAACCTGATATCCCTTTTGTTTTGTATCTGGTATTTTTTTATTGACCAAAGCATCCATATAATAAGCAAATTCATCATTATTTTTTCCCATGTAACAATTTACATTTTTTTCCAGCCAACCTTGATAAACAGGGATATCACGAACCAATACTTGTTGGTGACTAGCTAGTGCTTCCAATACTACAATTCCTTCTGTTTCCTCATAGGAAGGAAAAAAGAAAAGATCGGCAGCTGAATAGGCTCCTTCGATGATATCACCCTTAATATATCCTGGAAATTCCACGTTTTTTGGATGGTTCTCTTTTACAATTTTGCGAATAGAGCTTGGAATAGAATATATTGGTGCATGTCCAAACCAAATAAAGCGATAGTGAGGAAATTGTCTCGCTAAATAAACAAAATCAACAATTCCCTTTCTCTCAAAATATAAACCAACACAAATTATTACTTTTTGTCCATCTAAAATATTAAAATAGCGTTTAAATTTACTTTCTTTTTCTTTTGATGATTTAAATTTTTGTAAATCAATTCCATTTGAAATAGCAGTGATAGGTACCTCTATTTTATAATCTTCTAATAATAGCTTAGAATATGGCGTAGGTGTGATCAAATGATCCGCCTTTGAATACAAGCCAATAAGATATCTTTTTACTAAAGGAGAAAGCTGGTTAGAACCAACAAAAGAATTTTTAAAATCTTCTTCTGTTGAATGTGCATGATAGATTACTTTTTTATTCATTTTTTTTGCTTTATGAATTATATTATGGCTTTTAATGCCATAAGTATTAATATGTAAAATATCATAATCTATGCATTTAGTATCCAAAGTATATTCAATTCCCACCTCAGTAAGTGCACGTTTTTGATGACTAAGTGCACGACCAATTCCAGATTTCGCTAAAATTCGCTCACCTTCAAAATATAATAATATTTTCAAAAATGCACCACCTTTCGACCATTATACTATAGTATAAATTTTCGACATGAAATAAAACCTAACAACTAAATTTATATACTATTATAACAAGAATAAACTCTTACTGCCACATTTCCCTACAAAGAGTAAAAAAATAATAAAAAATACACAACTAATTATTAAGGATTTTTTATATAAAAAAAGGTAAAAGTCATTAGACTTTTACCTTAAATAAGAACTCCGGCAGTAGGACTCGAACCTACGACATCATGATTAACAGTCATGCGCTACTACCAACTGAGCTATGCCGGAATGTTTGCGTGGCAACGTCCTACTCTCACAAAGGGAATCCCTTCACTACAATCGGCGCTAAAAAGCTTAACTTCTGTGTTCGACATGGGAACAGGTGCATCCTTCTCGCTATCGTCACCACACGGGTCTTTCTTCTTTGAATGAACATGTTGCTCACTCAAAACTGGATTTGAAGTCAATCACTACCGTCTACCTTTTTTGGTTAAGTCCTCGACCGATTAGTATCAGTCCGCTCCAACCATCACTGGCCTTCCACTCCTGACCTATCTACCTGATCATCTCTCAGGGGTCTTACTTTCTTAAAGAAATGGGAAATCTCATCTTGAGGTGGGCTTCACACTTAGATGCTTTCAGCGTTTATCCCTTCCCTACATAGCTACCCAGCTGTGCCCTTGGCAGAACAACTGGTACACCAGCGGTAAGTCCATCCCGGTCCTCTCGTACTAAGGACAGCTCCTCTCAAATTTCCTACGCCCGCGACGGATAGGGACCGAACTGTCTCACGACGTTCTGAACCCAGCTCGCGTGCCGCTTTAATGGGCGAACAGCCCAACCCTTGGGACCGACTACAGCCCCAGGATGCGACGAGCCGACATCGAGGTGCCAAACCTCCCCGTCGATGTGGACTCTTGGGGGAGATAAGCCTGTTATCCCCAGGGTAGCTTTTATCCGTTGAGCGATGGCCCTTCCATGCGGAACCACCGGATCACTAAGCCCGACTTTCGTCCCTGCTCGACTTGTCTGTCTCGCAGTCAAGCTCCCTTCTGCCTTTGCACTCTTCGAATGATTTCCAACCATTCTGAGGGAACCTTTGGGCGCCTCCGTTACCTTTTAGGAGGCGACCGCCCCAGTCAAACTGCCCATCTGACACTGTCTCCTAGCCTGTTTCAAGGCTACGGGTTAGAGTGTTCATAACACAAGGGTAGTATCCCACCAGCGCCTCCACCGAAACTAGCGTCCCGGTCTCTTCGGCTCCTACCTATCCTGTACATGTGGTACAAACACGCAATATCAAACTACAGTAAAGCTCCATGGGGTCTTTCCGTCCTGTCGCGGGTAACCTGCATCTTCACAGGTACTAAAATTTCACCGAGTCTCTCGTTGAGACAGTGCCCAAATCGTTACGCCTTTCGTGCGGGTCGGAACTTACCCGACAAGGAATTTCGCTACCTTAGGACCGTTATAGTTACGGCCGCCGTTTACTGGGGCTTCAATTCGGAGCTTCGCCGAAGCTAACCCTTCCTCTTAACCTTCCAGCACCGGGCAGGCGTCAGCCCCTATACGTCATCTTTCGATTTTGCAGAGACCTGTGTTTTTGATAAACAGTCGCTTGGGCCTATTCACTGCGGCTGACTAATATCAGCACCCCTTCTCCCGAAGTTACGGGGTCATTTTGCCGAGTTCCTTAACGAAAGTTCACTCGCTCACCTTAGGATGCTCTCCTCGACTACCTGTGTCGGTTTGCGGTACGGGCCGTTGGTCTCTCACTAGAAGCTTTTCTTGACAGTGTGACGTCAGGAACTTCGGTACTTATATTTCCCTCCCCATCACAACTCATCCTTACAGAGTAAAGCATTTTACTCTACTCAAGACTCATTGCTTGGACATACCATCCAATCGTATGCTTTCCTTAGCCTCCTGTGTCCCTCCATTGCTCAAACAATTCCAACGGGTACAGGAATATCAACCTGTTGTCCATCGCCTACGCCTGTCGGCCTCAGCTTAGGTCCCGACTAACCCTGGGCGGACGAGCCTTCCCCAGGAAACCTTAGTCTTTCGGTGGACAGGATTCTCACCTGTCTTTCGCTACTCATACCGGCATTCTCACTTCTAAGCGCTCCAGTAGTCCTCACGATCTACCTTCTTCGCCCTTAGAACGCTCTCCTACCATCACTTTCGTGATCCACAGCTTCGGTAGTATGTTTAGCCCCGGTACATTTTCGGCGCAGGGTCACTCGACTAGTGAGCTATTACGCACTCTTTAAATGATGGCTGCTTCTGAGCCAACATCCTAGTTGTCTGTGCACCCCCACCTCCTTTTCCACTTAACATACATTTTGGGACCTTAGCTGGTGGTCTGGGCTGTTTCCCTTTCGACTACGGATCTTATCACTCGCAGTCTGACTCCCGGCTATAAATCATGGCATTCGGAGTTTATCTGGATTCGGTAACCCGAGAAGGACCCCTCGTCCAAACAGTGCTCTACCTCCATGATTCTTCTGCCGAGGCTAGCCCTAAAGCTATTTCGGAGAGAACCAGCTATCTCCAAGTTCGTTTGGAATTTCTCCGCTACCCACACCTCATCCCCGCACTTTTCAACGTACGTGGGTTCGGTCCTCCAGTGCGTTTTACCGCACCTTCAACCTGGACATGGGTAGATCACATGGTTTCGGGTCTACGACTACTTACTCTTTCGCCCTATTCAGACTCGCTTTCGCTACGGCTCCGTTTCTTCCACTTAACCTCGCAAGCAATCGTAACTCGCCGGTTCATTCTACAAAAGGCACGCCATCACCCATTAACGGGCTTTGACTTGTTGTAGGCACACGGTTTCAGGATCTCTTTCACTCCCCTTCCGGGGTGCTTTTCACCTTTCCCTCACGGTACTGGTTCACTATCGGTCACTAGGGAGTATTTAGCCTTGGGAGATGGTCCTCCCGGATTCCGACGGAATTTCTCGTGTTCCGCCGTACTCAGGATCCTCCTTGGGGAGAAACGACTTTCACCTACGGGACTTTCACCCTCTTTGGTGGATGTTTCCACATCCTTCGATTAGTCGTTTCTGCTCCCGTTCTGGAGTCCTACAACCCCAACAAGCATGCTCGTTGGTTTGGGCTCTTCCCGTTTCGCTCGCCGCTACTCAGGGAATCGATTTTTCTTTCTCTTCCTGCAGGTACTTAGATGTTTCAGTTCTCTGCGTCTTCCTCGAATAGCTTATGTATTCCACTATTCGTAACATCCTATAACAGATGTTGGGTTCCCCCATTCGGAAATCTCCGGCTCATTGCTTACTTACAGCTCCCCGAAGCATATCGGTGTTTGTCCCGTCCTTCATCGGCTCCTAGTGCCAAGGCATCCACCGTGCGCCCTTGTTCACTTAACCTCTTTGACCTTTCGGTCTTGGGTGACCTCTTCTAGCGATAGAAGCGTCCTTCCCTTTTTCATTCAGCACATTCCTGTGCTCAACGCGGTGTCTCGGTTTTTGATTGTTTCTTCAATATCCAGTTTTCAATGAACAACCGATGATCTCTTTCAATCATCTATGGAGCCTAGCGGGATCGAACCGCTGACCTCCTGCGTGCAAAGCAGGCGCTCTCCCATCTGAGCTAAGGCCCCACATACCACATAGTAAACCTCTCAAAACTAAACAAAGCAAACTGACCTCTGTGTTTCCGTTATTCGTCCTTAGAAAGGAGGTGATCCAGCCGCACCTTCCGATACGGCTACCTTGTTACGACTTCACCCCAATCATCTGTCCCACCTTAGGCGGCTGGCTCCCTAAGGTTACCTCACCGACTTCGGGTGTTACAAACTCTCGTGGTGTGACGGGCGGTGTGTACAAGGCCCGGGAACGTATTCACCGCGGCGTGCTGATCCGCGATTACTAGCGATTCCGGCTTCATGTAGGCGAGTTGCAGCCTACAATCCGAACTGAGAGAAGCTTTATGAGATTTGCTTAACCTCGCGGTCTTGCGTCTCTCTGTACTTCCCATTGTAGCACGTGTGTAGCCCAGGTCATAAGGGGCATGCTGACTTGACGTCATCCCCACCTTCCTCCGGTTTGTCACCGGCAGTCTCGCTAGAGTGCCCAACTAAATGATGGCAATTAACAATAAGGGTTGCGCTCGTTGCGGGACTTAACCCAACATCTCACGACACGAGCTGACGACAGCCATGCACCACCTGTCTCTTTGCTCCCGAAGGAGAAACCTTATCTCTAAGGCGTTCAAAGGATGTCAAGACCTGGTAAGGTTCTTCGCGTTGCTTCGAATTAAACCACATGCTCCACCGCTTGTGCGGGCCCCCGTCAATTCCTTTGAGTTTCAACCTTGCGGTCGTACTCCCCAGGCGGAGTGCTTAATGCGTTTGCTGCAGCACTGAAGGGCGGAAACCCTCCAACACTTAGCACTCATCGTTTACGGCGTGGACTACCAGGGTATCTAATCCTGTTTGCTCCCCACGCTTTCGAGCCTCAGCGTCAGTTACAGACCAGAGAGCCGCCTTCGCCACTGGTGTTCCTCCATATATCTACGCATTTCACCGCTACACATGGAATTCCACTCTCCTCTTCTGCACTCAAGTCTTCCAGTTTCCAATGACCCTCCCCGGTTGAGCCGGGGGCTTTCACATCAGACTTAAAAAACCGCCTGCGCTCGCTTTACGCCCAATAAATCCGGACAACGCTTGCCACCTACGTATTACCGCGGCTGCTGGCACGTAGTTAGCCGTGGCTTTCTGGTTAGATACCGTCACGAGGAAAACAGTTACTCTTTCCCCTATTCTTCTCTAACAACAGAGTTTTACGATCCGAAAACCTTCTTCACTCACGCGGCGTTGCTCGGTCAGACTTTCGTCCATTGCCGAAGATTCCCTACTGCTGCCTCCCGTAGGAGTCTGGGCCGTGTCTCAGTCCCAGTGTGGCCGATCACCCTCTCAGGTCGGCTATGCATCGTTGCCTTGGTGAGCCTTTACCCCACCAACTAGCTAATGCACCGCGGGCCCATCCATCAGTGACACCCGAAAGCGCCTTTTAACTCCTCTTCATGCGAAAAAAAGTCTTATACGGTATTAGCACCTGTTTCCAAATGTTATCCCCTTCTGATGGGCAGGTTGCCCACGTGTTACTCACCCGTCCGCCACTCTTCTTTCCTCTTAAGCAAGCTTAATCAGAAGAAGCGTTCGACTTGCATGTATTAGGCACGCCGCCAGCGTTCGTCCTGAGCCAGGATCAAACTCTCGTATTATCCTTTGCCTTTCGGCTTTCTTGCTCATTTGTTTGCTAGCTTTCGCTTTGCTTGTTGTTTTGTCTCTTATTTCTCATAAGAGGCCCTTACACATTGGTTCGTTTGCTTTGTTCAGTTTTCAAAGGTCTACCATTACCTTACAGCAACTCTTATATCTTATCACGTTTTCGCTCGGTTGTCAACTCTTTTTTAAAAGTTTTTTCAACCTCGCTTACCGTCTTGTTTGACAGCAACTTCATCATCTTACCAGCTTTCTTGTTATTTGTCAACAACTTTTTTCGTTGTTTTTTTAACTTTTTTTGCTGGCTTTTCTTTGTGATGGGTATTCACATCACTTTGTCGTTTCAGCTGTTACTTTAGTCGTGCCTTGCGACAAGTAATAATATACCAACTTTTTTTGTCCAGGTCAACTACTTTTTTTATTAAAATATAAATTTCTTTTCGTTTTTAAATAAATTTCATTTATGGTCAAATTAAAACATAATAAGTCTATATCAATAATGATTAACAAACATAGATAGAGATTGATTTTACTTTTAAAGAATTTATTTTTATCTATCTATTTTTCCAGCTATTTCCAGATAAATAGGTTAATCTTTTACAAAATTGTTTATTTGTAATAATAAAAAGCAGAATAGGATATAAACTATGTGTTTTGGTAGAAAATGTTTGACCCATCATCGAAAAATTTTTATCTATTAAAATAAGGGAACTCCTTTAATATCATAAGAAGTCAATAAATTAATTAATTTGGATGGATTTTCCCAGTAGTAATTGTTTTTTAATTGGTTAATTGATTGGTTCTCATCTATCTCAAAAACAAATAATGGGATATTCTCTTCTTCTGTATGTGCATTGGTTAATTCAACTAAGTTAATGGATGAAATGTCCAGTTGAATTTTTTCTTTAAATAATTGCAGTATACTTGCTAAGCCAGTCATATTGTCCGCTACATTTGTTGTAGCAAACGAAGTCTTTTGATCCATCTTATGAATAAGAAATCTTTTAGACCCATCATTTAAATTCAACATAACTGTACCCGAAACCTTCTTATCAGACAAAGCATCCACCTCAATTAAATTTTATTTTAATTAACAAAAGCATTGTAACATACTTTCTAAAAAGGTACAGAATTATTTTCTTATTAATCGATCAATCATTTCATCAATCCAAAATGGTAACTGCTTTTCCAAAGAAGAAAAACCAATTTTTTTATTTTTATCTGTATAGTATTTTTTATGATGATAGTTGACAATTTTAATTTGCTCTTCCAATGTTCTAAGTGAGAGGCTAATTTTTTTTGAATATTCATCAATATCAATTATCTGAACAATGACTTTTTGACCAATCCCCAATAAACTATCAATGTTTTGTGTGTATCCAGTTTGAATCTCGGAAACATGAATAAGACCTTGTGTTTTTGAATCCAATGAAACAAAAGCACCATACGGTTGTACTCCTGTAATCATGCCATTTAAAATCATGCCAATTTTATAATTCATTTTTTCTCCTTCGTTTTTCTTATTAAACATTACTTATTAATTCTCTCTATTGAAATAATAGCATTTTTTTTCGAATTCTGTATAGAATTATCTAATAATTTAGAATTTAATATTATACTTTCTTAAATTTACGTTTTATACTTAATGCGTAAGATATTATATGTAGGAGGATAAATAAATGATTGACTTCAATCAACCAATTAAACGAATAAATACAAATAGCGTCAAGTGGGATACATTAAAAGAAACCTATGGTCACTCTGATCTTTTACCATTATGGATTGCCGACATGGATTTTAAGGCAGCTCCTTTTATATTAACAGCATTTGAGCAATTAATTCATCATGGTATATTTTGATATACACAGGCGCCTGAATCCTTATATAAAGAAGTTATTTCCTGGCAGAGTCGCCATCATCAACTTTCACTTACTAAAGATGAAATCCTATTTAAAGTAGTGTAGTTCCAAGCATTACACTGGCTATTCAGGCATTTACAAAGAAAAATGATGCTATAATGATCCATGATCCTGTTTATCCTCCTTTTGCACAAGTAGTCCTAGATAATCAAAGAAAATTAATTCAATCACCCTTATTAATCAAAGACAATCAATTTAAAATGGATTTAACTTTGATGGAAAAACAAATGCGTGAACATCTTATTCAGTTATTTATCTTATGTAATCCACATAATCCAGGTGGAAGAGTTTGGTCTAAAGAAGAGTTACAAGATTTTGGTGAATTATGCGAAAAATACCATATTATTGTAGTAAGCGATGAAATTCATCAAGATTTAGTTTTTTCACCTTATCAATTTACAACCTTTACTAATGCCCAATCTACTTTTAAGGAATTTTCTATCACATTGACAGCCGCAACAAAAACATTCAATTTGGCGGGCATTAAAAATTCTATGGTCTTTATTCAAAATCCCAAACTTAAAAAAATCTTTCAAATACAACAAGAAAAAAATAAACAAGAAGAAATCAATACATTCGGCTATATCGGCACTGAAGCTGCCTATAAATATGGAGACGAATGGTTAACTGAATTATTAGCTTATTTAAAAGAAAATATAAAGTTAGTAGAAACCTTTTTTGCTAACAAATTTCCTCAGGTAAAAGTAATGGTTCCTGAAGGAACCTATCTTGTTTGGTTAGACTTCTCTAGCTTAAACTTAACAGATGAACAACTACAAGAATGCTTAATCCAAAAAGGTAAGGTAGTACTAAATCCAGGTATTTCATTTGGCCCAACAGGCACACAACATATGAGATTAAATACTGCTTGTTCAAAAGAAGTACTTATAGAGGGATTAGAACGGATTAAACATGCATTTCAATAAATAAAAAAACAAATAAGAGTAAAGATGAAAAGATCTTTTCATCTTTACTCTTATTTGTTTATAAAAATAATTCATATCGATTTAATCAATTAATTTTTTGTTTAAACTTATTTGACAATACTTCACATTATAGTTATTTTTGATAGTTATTTTGAGCGACCTAAATTTAAAAAATTTCAATCGTATCAATAATCACATCATCAAGTGGACGATCTTGTGGGTCTCTTTTCACATCAGCTATCTTATCCACAATTCCTTGGCCTTCCACAACCTGACCAAAAACAGTATGGCGGAAATCAAGCCAAGGTGTACCACCATTTTTATAAGCAGTAACAACTTCCTCAGGATAACCAGCACTTTCTAATTGTTCAATCATATTTTCAGGAACTGATTGATTATTAACAATAAAAAATTGACTTCCATTTGTATTTGGTCCAGCATTTGCCATAGATAAGGCACCGCGAAAATTGAACAATTCATTTGAAAATTCATCTTCAAATTTCCCACCATAGATACTTTCACCGCCCATACCTGTTCCTGTAGGATCTCCACCTTGAATCATAAAATTAGGAATAACCCGATGGAAAATAACTGCGTCATAATATCCTTTTTTTGCTAATTCTACAAAATTTTCTACTGTTCTAGGTGCTTGTTCTGGAAAAAGTTGAATAGTAATCATTCCTTGATTTGTTTTAATTGCTGCCTTTGGTCCTTCAATATTTTCTATATTTAATTGTGGAAACATAAGCTTATTCCTCCTAAATTTTATTCACAAGTTTATCATAACTAAAAACAGACAAAATTACTATAAGTAAAAGCGATAAATTAGCATTCAATGACTACACTTTTATCCTAAATAAATATCATAAACAAAGATTTGCTTTTTTACTAAAGTCATGCTACGGTTTTTGAAAAAGATATACTTTTAATAAATTAGATAGTAATGGAGGGACTTTACTATGGAAATTCCTGAAGATATCTATGAAATTACAATTATTGGTGGTGGTCCAACTGGTTTATTCGCGGCTTTTTATGCTGGTCTCAGACAAGCACGAACAAAAATCATTGATAGTTTGCCACAACTAGGCGGTCAATTGACTACACTTTATCCTGAAAAGGAGATTTACGATATTCCTGGTTTTACAAACATTAAGGCAGCTAAACTAATAGAAAATTTAACGAACCAAATAGATTCTTATAACCAGACAATTTGTTTAAATGAAGAAGTAACCCATTTAGTAAAAGAAAAAAATTACTTTCACATTGAAACTACAAAAAATAGCCATTATTCAAAAGCTGTCATTATTTCTACAGGAAATGGTGCTTTTCAACCATGCCGATTATCCATTGCTAATGCCGAAAAGTTTGAAAATACTGCCATTTACTATTCTATCGATCAATTAAATCAATTTAAACATAAGAGGATTGCAGTAGCAGGTGGGGGAGATACTGCTATGGACTGGGCTTTAATGCTTGAATCTATTGCATCAGAAGTTTCAATTATTCATCGACGTACCAAGTTTCGAGGACACGAATATAGTGTTGAACAATTAAAGAATTCAAATATAACTATTTATACCCCTTATACTATTGAACAGTTATTAGTAAACGAGCAAAATTTCCAAGGAATTCGTCTAAAAAAAGTAAAATCTACTCAACCATCTACTATTGATTTAACCCTTGATGCTTTAATCGTTAGTTATGGTTTTGTTTCTTCTCAAGACTACCTAAACAATTGGGGATTAGACACCCAGCAAAATACAATTAAGGTATCATCAAATATGCAGACATCAATTGAAGGAATTTATGCTATTGGTGATATTTGTTACTACGATGGAAAAGTTAAATTAATTACTACAGGCTTTGGTGAAGCTCCTACTGCAGTCAATAATGCTCTTCACTTTATTCGCCCTGATGAGAAGATACAACCTAGGCATAGTACTAGTTTAAAAAATAATAGATAAACAATATCACAAGCTAGGCAGATGTTAAATCTAACCTTTTCTTTTTCATAAACTAGGTTTCTATTTGTGTTTATACAACAAAATCCAAAAACTAGCTATTTAACATTAAAAAAATTTAACCAAGATATTTTTTATAATTGGTTAAATTTTTTTATTTAATAAACTGCATTTAGAAAATATCGTTTGTTTCTGTATATTATTTGATAATCATAGAAGCGATGAACAAAAGAAAATAGGTCGTTAATACAAACATATTTATGAATAGGAAATTCATTTTTATCTTCTATTTCCTTGACTAATAAATTTTCTCATTCACTAATTTTTATTTTCATACCAAACGTTAATGCATTTATTCAATTTATCCACCAATAAAACTTAATGAAAATAGTAAAGTATCATACAAGAAATGAACCAAATAGGAAACCCACAAATTTTTTGTTCGAATATAGGCTAGACTATCTACAATCCGACCTAAACCAATGACAAGAATACACTGCCAAATATTCCAATTATAAGTTGGCAGATGTAACAACCCAAATAAAATAGAAGATAGAATTAAAGCATAGATTATGGATTGTTTTCGAGATAATTTTCTTTTTTGTGTAAACCACTGTAATAAAAATAGAAAAGGCAGAATAGCTAAAAATTCTTCTCCAAATAACTGAACAACATCCTGTATACGCGAGAACCAAAAAAATTCAACGGCTCGTTTTCCTGTATCGGTAATTGAATCTGGATTATTATTCATTGTTGTCAATAAGGTGGCTAATCCAGAAAGAGCAGCACTAGTAATCAATGATAAAATGGTAAATAATAAAATATTAACAATATCTTTGAGATATAGAGGTCGAAATAAGGTATGCCAGTAATTACCAATAAAAATTTTTAATCCTAATAATGAAAAAATAGGTAAGCAAAATGTTGCTATAATTGTAATAAAAATAGGTGGAATAAACGGAATATACAAAAAAGACAGCAATAGAAATCCAACGAAGGCAAATCCTATAATGGCTAACCATCTTTTCTCACTAACATGAATTGGTTTATTATTATAGAAAGGAAAATCATCATTCTTTTCTTCTATCCATAAATATTGATCAGTTGGCAGTTTCTTCTCCAATTTTATTTCACTCCCTCTTTACGTTGATTATCTTTATTCTACCATGTAAAAAAAATTTTAAATAATAGTATTGTCTGTTAGCAATAATATAAATAATATTGCTGGCATTTAGTATAATGATACAAAATTCAAAACTGGAAGACCTATATTAAACAATAACGTTAAAAACTAAAAAACTATCTGAATGAATAAACTTTTCAGATAGTGAATAAAGCTATTTTATTTAATGGCTATCTAAATAACCTTCAATGTAACATCGACATTATTTCGTATTGCTTTTGAATAGGGACACACTTGGTGAGCCATTTTCGCTAGACGTTCTGTTTCTTGTTGATCTACTCCTTTAATTTCTACATCCAATCTAGCAGCAAGTTGATAACCGGTATTTGGGTCATTATCCAAGGTAATATGTGCATCTACCGTGCTTTCTCCCTGAACTTTTTCCTGTTTCATTACAGAAATCAAGGCAGAATTAAAACAAGTACTATAAGCTGCTGCAAATAATTGTTCTGGATTGGTTGCATTGTCCTTTTTAGTACCTGGTGAAGTGACTTTATACGAAAAATCATTGTTGGGTGAATGAACTTCTCCAGCTCTGCCCCCTACATTAATTATTTCTGTTTCATATACTTTTTTCATTTTTCTCCTCCTATTGTTAGCTAGTCACCTTTTACTACTATATTGACTATTTTTCTGTCTAATCATTCAACTAAATTTATTGTATACTTAACCAATTATTTGAACAAATAATATGTTTGAAACAATATAGACAGTAAATAATGATGATGAAAATTGATATACTTTCTCTTTTTATGAATATACTTAAAAATTTATATTATTTTACAAAATGATCGATACCTAATTCATAAATTTTAATATCTATTAATAATATAAAAAATTGTTGAATATGAGATTTAATTAAAAAAACATCTTGACTTATAAAACATGATATAAGAAAATCCTAGTATTGCATTTATATTTAGAAAGAATGCTAGAAAATTTCAGAAAGCAAAAAAATGATGAGAAATAACTAATAAATTGGTTGGTTATAAATAAAATCCAAGGGAGGAAATCAAAATTAATTCAAAAAAATTCATTCAATATTTAAGTTGGTGTGCAACAGTGTTATCTATTGCTATGTATGTCTCTTATATTCCCCAGATTTTTGATAATTTAAATGGTTCTAAAGGTAATCCTATTCAACCGCTTGTAGCAGCTATAAATAGTTCATTATGGGTGACCTATGGGATTTGGAAAAGTCCTAGAGACCTACCTGTGTCTGTTGCTAATCTTCCAGGAATCGTTTTCGGTCTGGTTGCATTTTTAACGGCTTTATAATTAAAATACATAGAAAAGTGTATGCTTTTCCTTTATTTAAAATATTTAATGATAAATAGTTTAAACTACATAAACTTTCTGGCATAAAAGCATGGTGAAGCATTAGAATATATGCTAGTCATTTTGAAATTTTAAATCCAAATTAAAAGCGATTAGGAACTAGACATTGTTGGTCTTTCCTAATCGCTTTTTTGAATAATTGTTATTAATTTGTATTTACATTTCAATTTTTCCTTTATTGTTATAATCATACATGTATTTAATATCTATTAGACGTGAAAGAACCATTTCTCATTTCTTTTTGCCATGAGTAAAAAAATAGTGAAAATTAGCGATGTTTACACCTATAAATACCAATATAGTAAAAAACATAACAATACATCCTAGTATAATTTGGAAAATTAATTTTGTTTCTATCGTCTGTCCTTTTTTAAAAATCAATCCAGCAAAAAATGAAATGGGAATAATTATAGTATACTTAGCAGTTATACTAATTGCCTTAACAATATCTTTTTATTTTCTTTTTCTAAATCATTCATTTTATTAATTTCTTGTATAAGCATATCTAGTTTTTCAGGTGAATCAATCCCTATTAGACTTATCTCTGTAGCTATTTTTTTAGTAATGCTAGAAAAGTTTTTCCCTTTTATTTTATAGGTATCGTTCCTTACTACAAAAATCCAAACACTCATACCTAAAAGGCAAAATATAAATATCGTAAGGTTAAAACAACTTTTTAACCCACTTGCTAAAAGTACACGTGAGATAAAAAAGCCCACATACAGCATTAAAAAAACAACAGCCATAACAAATGCTAGAAATGTGATTTTCTTCTTTGTTTCCTTGGTGATTATTCCTAGTACCTGATAATAGACATTGCTCATTAAAAATCTCCTTTATTTAAAAGCATAATTCAATTGAATGTGAAATTTCAATATGGTAGAGATTTAATAAAATTTATACCTACTTTTCATAACCAATTAATAATAATAAATATTTCTATTTAAAATAGACGAATGAAATTAAAAACGTAATCAAAGCAAAAAAATAGAACGCAAGGAAATATCTTCGAAATGCTTAAATAGCACCGATATTCCTTCGTTCTGATGGGTTTGGCACCCTATGGGCCGTGAGGGGCTCGAACCCGCGACCCGCTGATTAAGAGTCAGCTGCTCTACCAACTGAGCTAACGGCCCAAATACAAGTATTATTCTATCATCTAGCTTGATTAATTGCAAGTAAAATTTTCCAATTGATTAAAAATATTAAATCGAATAAGATTTCCTAGTGACTATAAAATTAAAACATAAAAATAAAACGACAGGCACCACTAATGAATAGTCGGTATCTGTCGTCTTATTCGTTAAGATTTATTACAATGACAGTTATGCACCTTTTCAGGCTCAGGTTTCTTTACTGGACAACTGTTATCAGAACAATCTTCACAACAGCCACCTTTTTTAAAAAACGAATAAGTAGCATAACCAGCAGCACCAAAAATGATAATGCCTAAAATCCAAGTAGCCATTTATGCTTGTCCTCCTTCTGATATTATTGTGATTGCATCCTTTTGATTTTTCTTTGGCTTTCTTATAACAAAATATAGCAAAATAAGTAAGAAAACTCCTGCAATTAATGTAGTTAAAGTAATATGTCCGCCTTCAAAAATAACATGTCCAAATTGATAAATAATAAAACTAGCAACATAAGCTAATCCGCATTGATAACCAATGGCTACTAATGTCCATTTTAAATTATTCATTTCTCGACTGATAGCACCCATAGCGGCTACACAGGGAGCACATAATAAATTAAAGACGAGGAAAGAAAAAGCAGCTACCGGTGTAAACGCATTTCTCAATGAACCCCATACCTCATTGCCATTATCAGATACATCTTTTAAATGTCCAAACAAAATGCCAAATGTATTAATCACATTTTCTTTAGCAAGTAATCCTGCAATGGTAGCAACTGTTCCACGCCACGTACCCCAACCTAGTGGTGCAAAAAGACCAGAGATAAGTTTACCGAAAAAGGCTAAAATACTGTGTTCTTCATCTACTGCATGGAATGTGAATGAATAAGAAGAAGTAAACCAAATAACAATACTTAACACAAAAATAATTGTTCCAGCTTTTTTTATAAAAGCTTTACAGCGATCAAATGTTTGATAGATGATATTTTTCATTTGTGGCATATGATAAGCAGGTAATTCCATGATAAATGGTGCTGGATCTCCTGAAAACACCATTGTTTTCTTAAGTGCAATCCCCGACAATACGATTGCTGCAACTCCGATAAAATAGGCCGCAGGAGACACCAAACTACTGTTTGGAAAGAAAGCCCCAGAAATTAAAGCAATAATTGGTAATTTTGCTGAACAAGGCATAAACGTTGTAACCATAATTGGCATTCGTCTATCTCGTTCATTTTCAATCGTTCTACTCGCCATAACGCCCGGTACGCCACAACCAGAAGCAATCAAAATGGGAATGAATGATTTTCCAGATAAACCAAACTTTCTAAATAATCGATCCATAACAAAAGCAATTCGTGACATATACCCACAATCTTCTAAAATAGCTAAACATAAAAACAGCATAATTAATTGTGGTAAAAAGCCAATAACGGCTCCAACACCAGCTATAATTCCATTTGTGATAAGATCTTGAAGCCATCCAGCTATATGTAAAGATTGTAATATATTTGTAACTGAATTGGTGATAATATCACCAAACAATACATCATTTAGCCAATCAGTCCCAACCTTTCCAATTGTTTGTACAGATAGATAATAAACACACCACATAACAGCAGCAAAAATTGGCAATGCTAACTACCTATTGGTTACAACATGATCTATTTTATCGCTTGTATTAAATTTTACATTATCTTTTTCAATAGAACATAATGCAGTTAAACGGGTGATATATTCATAGCGTTCATTAATAATAATTGCTTCACTAGAATCATTTAGAATTTTTTCAGTCATTTGAATAATTTCTTCAATTTCTTTTTTCTGGGCTTCAGTTAATTCTAATAAATTCATTATTTTTACATCACGTTCGAATAATTTGATACTATACCAACGGAGTTGACTGCCTTGCACATTATGTACAATGATTTCTGAAATTTCACTGAGTGCCGCTTCCAAACGACTATCATAAGTCGGATAGTTCAGCTCCTCTTTATCCACTGTTTTTGCTTCCTGAATCGCTGTTTTCATCGCATGATCTAAACCATGATTCTTTAGCGCACTAATTTCAACAACCTTGACACCCATTCCATAGCTAAGTTTATCGCTATTAATCTTTTTACCTTTTTTTTCAAGAATATCCATCATATTTAAAGCAATAACAACAGGTATTCCAGTCTCCATCAGTTGTGTTGTCAAATAAAGATTTCTTTCTAAATTAGTCGAATCAATAATGTTTAAAATAATATCTGGTCCATCTTCAGTTAATAAATAATCTCTAGCTATAATCTCTTCCTGTGTATATGGTGAAAGCGAATAAATGCCTGGTAAATCCTGAATACTAATTTGTTTGTCTTTTTTCCACTGACCTTTTTTGCATTCAACCGTTACTCCGGGCCAATTCCCAACATATTGACTTGATCCAGTTAATGCATTAAACGTAGAAGTTTTTCCACTGTTTGGATTTCCGGCTAAGGCAATGTGACAATTGTTCAATTCTTTTCCTCCTTTGCTACCAAAACAAGTTCAGCCTCACTTTTTCGTAAGGTCAACTCATAACCACGTAAATTGATTTCAATTGGATCACCAAAAGGAGCTACCTTTCTGGCAAATATTTCTACATTTTTTGTTAACCCCATATCCATTAATCGACGTTTTACTGTACCTTCTCCATGAATGCCCACAACTTTAGCATATTCACCAATTTTTAATTGACTTAAAGGCATCCAATTAAGATTAATTTGTTCTTTTTCTGTAATATGAATTTGTTTTAAAATTGATTTGTCTAAAGCAATTCGACTGTTATGTAAGAGAATGATGCCATTTTCACCAGCAAATTGTGTTACTGCTACCTGCCCACCTGTAATCATTCCTAGCTGATTTAAACTTTTTTTAGTTGTTTCATCTTTTACACAAATTTCCTCAATTGTGTAAGCTTTCCCCAATGTTGCATCCGACAAAAGTTGCATGATTGTCCCTCTTTTCAAATGTGCAGATAGTTTTTGATAATGATTCTCAATATCAGAAAAAGGATACACCTACATTAGTAGAAAGTCAATTACTTTTTGGTGTTTGTTTTTAGGTTCTTTTGTTATTTTTTCATCTCATTTCTTTCATTTATCTTAATAGCAATCAAAAAGAGCCAATTGCTGTGTTTTACTATTTTCTTAATCCACCTATCAATCAAACATTTTTTACCATTTAGCATTTACAACACTAAAAATTGTATATTCGATAAATCAGAACACAATATATAGTGTTTAACAGTTGACTTTTCTTATTAGATATTTATACTAATGATTATAGATAAATTACAATTTTATATAGGGGGAATTTAAATGAGCGTTAAAATCTTTTCTAAAAATAACTGTATGCAATGTAAAATGACAAAACGTTATCTAACTGAAAATAATATTTCTTTTGAAGAAATAAATATTGATCAAGAACCTTATGAATTAAATCGTTTAAAAGAACAAGGATTTCAAAGCGTTCCTGTTATCATATCTGATACGACAACCATTGTTGGCTTTCGCCCAAATCAGTTAAAACAATTGGCTTAATCAAATTATGAAAATTGTTTATTTTTCGGTAACTGGGCAAACAAAACGCTTTGTTAACAAATTAAATCTACCATCCTATGAAATTGATCCAAGCGATCCTTATGTTAAAATGAACGAGTCTTACATCCTGATTGTCCCTACTTATGATAAAGAGATTACTGAAATCGTAAATGATTTTATTGAATATGAAGACAATCAAGACTATTGCCAAGGTGTTGCTGGTAGTGGTAATCGAAATTTTGCGCATTTATTTGTTTATACAGCAAAAGATATTGCTCATGATTATAATGTACCTTTACTCTTTGCTTTTGAATTCAGTGGTACCAATGAAGATGTTACGTCCTTTAAGAAAGTAGTGAATCAATTTGAGTCTTAAAAATCTAACAGAAGTTAGCTATTTTAAATTAAATAATGAAATTAATCGTCCAGTTGATGGACAAATTCCCTTAAATAAAGATAAAGAGGCTTTGGAAGCTTTTTTTAAGGAAAATGTTTTACCTAATACTAAGATTTTTCCTTCTATAGAGGCAAAAATCAATTTTTTAATCGAAAATGACTATTTAGAAGTTGATTTTATTCATAAATATTCCATGTCATTTATCGAAAGCCTTTATACATTTTTAATGGAACAAAAATTTCAATTCCAATCATTTATGGCAGCTTATAAGTTTTATTCCCAATATGCGCTTAAAACGAACGATGGAACGATGTATCTAGAAAGTTATGAAGATCGGGTTGCCTTTAATGCTCTTTATTTTGCAGATGGCAATGAAGAATTGGCAATTACACTTGCAGATGAAATGATTCATCAACGCTACCAACCAGCAACGCCTTCTTTTTTAAATGCTGGTAAAAAACGTCGAGGTGAATTGGTCTCTTGCTTTTTAATCCAAGTAACCGATGACATGAATAGCATTGGCCGTTCAATTAATTCAGCTTTGCAGTTGTCTAGAATTGGTGGTGGCGTTGGTATTACTTTATCAAATTTACGTGAAGCTAGTGCGCCAATTAAAGGGTATGAGGGAGCAGCAAGTGGTGTTGTTCCAGTAATGAAATTATTTGAAGATAGTTTTAGTTATTCTAATCAACTGGGTCAAAGACAGGGAGCCGGTGTTGTCTATTTAAATGTTTTTCATCCAGACATTGAACGATTTTTATCTGCTAAAAAAGAAAATGCAGATGAAAAAATACGGGTCAAAACATTATCACTTGGTATTCTTATTCCTGATAAATTTTATGAGTTAACTTGTAATAATGAAGAAATGTATCTATTTAGTCCTTACAGTGTAGAAAAAGAATATGGAATTCCATTTTCCTATGTCGATATTACTAAGGAATATGATCAATTAGTTGAAAACCCTAAAATACACAAATATAAAATTAATGCTCGTGAATTAGAAAACGAAATTTCAAAATTACAACAAGAATCTGGTTATCCATATGTCATTAATATTGATACAGCCAATAAAAATAATCCAGTTGACGGAAAAATTGTTATGAGTAATCTCTGTTCAGAAATTTTACAAGTTCAAACCCCTTCTATTTTGAATGATAAACAAGAATATGAGGTATTGGGAGAAGATATTAGTTGCAATTTAGGTTCAACAAATATTGTTAATTTAATGGAAAGTCCAGATTTTGGTAAGTCGGTTTGTGCAATGACTAGAGCATTAACTTATATTACAGATAGCTCTTTTATTGAGGTAGTGCCCTCCATCCAAAATGGCAATCAACACAATCACACTATTGGATTGGGAGCAATGGGACTTCATACATTTCTTGCAAAAAATCAGATAACTTATGGATCAAAAGAATCTATTGAGTTTACAACTATTTATTTTATGTTGTTAAATTATTGGACCTTAGTAGAAAGTAATAAAATTGCTAAGGAACGTCAACAAGTTTTTCATCGATTTGAATACTCTGATTATGCCGATGGTTCTTATTTTTCTAAATATCTGACTGGTGATTTTTTACCAAAATCCGCCAAAATAAAAGGACTATTTAAAGATATTTTTATTCCAGCAGTTGAGGATTGGCAGCAATTAAGGGATGCTGTTCAAAAAGATGGCCTATATCATCAGAATCGTTTAGCAGTTGCACCAAATGGTTCTATTTCTTATATTAATGACACAAGTGCAAGTCTTCATCCGATTACTCAATTAATTGAAGAGAGACAAGAAAAGAAAACTGGGAAAATTTATTATCCAGCTCCTTCACTGTCTAATACTACAATACCTTATTATACTTCTGCTTATGACATGGATATGCGAAAAGTCATTGACGTCTACGCAGCTGCTCAACAACATATCGATCAAGGTATGAGTTTAACGTTATTTATGCGTTCTGAAATTCCAGAAGGACTTTACGAATGGAAAAAAACAACAAAACAAACAACACGTGATTTAACTATCCTTAGACATTATGCTTTTAATAAAGGCATTAAATCGATTTATTATGTCCGTACTTTCACTGAAGATAGTGGTGAAGAAATTGGCAGTAATCAATGTGAAAGTTGTGTAATCTAAATACTTACTTATTTAAATGTAACTTATTATTATTTATTAATATTTGCCATAATTTACTTTTATGGTAGGGGAGGAAAAAATGTCTACCTATTATAAAGCTATAAATTGGAATTCTATTGAAGATTTGATTGATAAATCAACCTGGGAAAAATTAACTGAGCAATTCTGGCTAGATACTCGTATTCCATTATCGAATGATCTTGACGATTGGCGAACATTATCCGAACTTGAAAAAACAACCTTTGCTCATGTTTTCGGTGGACTAACACTATTAGATACTGTTCAATCAGAAAGTGGTATCGATCAACTTAGAAAAGATGCTCGTACTCCACATGAGGAAGCTGTATTAAATAACATTCAATTCATGGAATCTGTTCATGCAAAAAGTTATTCTTCCATTTTTAGTACATTAAATACTAAAAAAGAAATTGAAGAAATCTTCAATTGGATTGATACCAATCAACAATTACAATATAAAGCTAAACGTGTCAATGAAATTTATAAACATGGTAAGCCACTTCAAAAAAAGGTAGCAAATGTTTTTTTAGAAACTTTTTTATTTTATTCAGGCTTTTATACTCCTCTTTATTATTTAGGAAATAACAAATTAGCAAATGTCGCTGAAATTATAAAATTAATTATTCGCGATGAATCAGTTCATGGCACATATATTGGTTATAAATTTCAAAGGGGATTTAATGGATTAGAGGAACAAGAACAAGATGAATTGAAAAATTGGATGTATGATCTGCTGTATGAACTTTATGAGAATGAAGAAAAATACACAGAAGAACTCTATGATCCATTAGGTTGGACAGAAGATGTAAAAATATTTCTACGTTATAATGCAAATAAGGCTTTAATGAATTTAGGTATGAATCCTCTTTTTCCAGATACTGCAAATGATGTAAATCCTATTGTGATGAATGGTATCTCAACAGGAACTAGTAATCATGATTTCTTTTCACAGGTCGGTAATGGTTATCTACTTGGAGAAGTAGAAGCGATGAATGATTCTGATTATCTCATTGGCATAGATAATAATAGTTAAATTTTATTTAAAATGGATTAAGTAAGGCAGCTAATTGGCTTAGATCTCTCTTCAGCTTATTCTCTAAATACCAGTCATGTATTGGTATTAAGCTAAAATAATGCTTTGATAATCTTCTGTCTTTGTCATCTAATTAATAGTTAATTTTTCCATTCTACCTATTGAAGCATTAGCAACTCGCTAATCGACATTTATAAAATAAAACAAAACAGCGAAAATTTAAAATTAAGTTTTCGCTGTTTTTGATTCAAATTGAGTAATTTTTATTCATTTTCTAATAATTCTCAACAGGTTGATAGGTATTTTGATTAACAGAATCATTATAGTTATTTTCATAATTTGTTTCTTCGTTGTAGGCTGAGTAAGGATTATAAAATTTCTTATTTTTCATTTTTCTTTTCTTATTTTCTGCCAATCCAAGTTGTTTCCTTAGCTTAGTCTGTACATTATATAATTTATTAGGGTTTAATAACTGATATTCCACCCCATCGATATGTTGTACTTTTCCTTGAAGTTGCATTTGTTTAATATTATGAAAGGCGCCCATATACTTCGATTGTATATCGATCATATCATCCCAAGTAAGATTGGTTATAACATTTGCCTTAACTGCATTTAGTATTTTTTTATATTTTTTAACGCCATCAAAACTCATAACTTTTTGAACAATTTTTTCTACTACTTCACGTTGGCGACGTTGCCGTCCAATATCTCCTTCTGGGTCTTCTTTTCTCATTCTCGCATAAGCTAAGCCTGTTTCACCATTTAAAGTAATATGGCCTTTAGGAACAACAACACCATCTAAGGAAAACTCAAATGGATTATTTACTTTGATGCCACCGACTGCGTCAATTAAATCTTTCAATCCCTTCATGTTCATAGAAACATAATAATCAAGTGGAATATCTAATAAGTTTTCTACTGTGTTAATAGACATTTTTACACCTCCATAGGCATAGGCGTGATTTAATTTATCATCCATTTTTTTTCCAGTAATTGGTGTTAAAATATCACGTTCTAAGCTCGTTATAACTGATTTCTTTTCTTTTGGATTAATGGTTACAACCATTGTAGTATCTGATCTTCCTTGATCTACACGACCTAAATCGCCAGTATCAATTCCCATTAATAAAATTGAAAAGGGTTCCTTTGCATCAATGTTAACAGCTTTATCTCTTTTTTTTGATACGCGTCCAACTGAATGATAAATATCTTTAGCTGTTTTGTTTGCATCATTATACATTTTAATACCATAAACACATGCACCAATAGTAAATAGAAGAATGAAACTTAAAATAAGTAAAACCGATTTCTTCCATAATTTCATAAGACACTTCCTCACCTATCGAAATAACTTATTGTTGATTTTCTCATAAAATATAATGATCTGCAACGATATTAATAGGATTGATAGATAATTTAATATAAATGTAAAATTTAATATACCAAGATAAGTAAAAAATATTTATCAAAAATAAATTTTAAAATTACTAATATTTTAAACCAAATTGAAAAATAGAAAAAATAGTTAACAGAACCTTCTCATTAATTAATATACCTAAAAATAAAATGTACTATTAATAATAATAGTATATTTATTGCATTTTACAATTAAACATTTATTGATATTTCGTTGGATATATTTTTAGCTAAAATAATAGTAAATAGGTTAAGAATATATCAACTTAATACAATTGATTAGCATGACTAAAAGTTAGGCTTGAAAATTTATTAAAAAATGTGGAGAAGTAAAACTCAAAATCATCAAATAATAAACTAAAATAAATTATTAATTTAAAATAATTTTATATAACAACCAATTTCAGATTATTAAAATAAGAAGAATCTTTAAGTCTAATATTTTTAGACTTAAAATTTTCATTTTATCTTTCGATTATTATAAATTTTAGATACCTTTATTATAATTTTTTAAAAGTTTAGGAATATTCAGTAATTTTTCTCTTTAATTTTCTTTCTGTTATTTTAAAATTAAGAAGAGAAATAAACTTTCTTCTAAAATATTTATTCAACATAATCTTAGCTAGCATAATAATAGTTGACAAATGTTTCCAATCTTTTTTAGGTACCCAATTCAGTAAATTGGTTAATTCATTATCTAATTTACTGAATTTTTCTGCTTCTATTTTACTTATTTTGATATTAAATTGTTCTACATTATGGTTTGTTAACTGTTTTTTTGAGAAAGCATTTCTTATTTTTTCATCAACCAAAAATTGTTCCAGGGTATGTTTCCTAGAAATACTATTCTTCCTTACTCTATAGTCTAGTAAAACTTCTCCCATAATGCCAATTTTGAAGCCCGCTTCAAGGGCTCTTAATGAAAAATCATAATCTTCTGCAAAATTAATTTCTCTATAACCATTGATACTCTTAAAGAGCTCTTTTTTTAACAGCCATGTTGGATGACATAAAATATTATTTTTTTTCAATAGCTGTTCTGTTAATCTAGAATTCATATCTTTTTTAGGTATTCGCCTATATACTTTATCGTTTTCATCAATTAAATTGACCTGAGTAGATACAAGATCTACTTGCTTTTCATTTAAAAAATTGATTTCTCTTTCAATCCGATTTGGGTGAGAAATATCATCAGCATCCATCCTAGCAATGATATCCCCTGTTACATAGGTCATTGCTTTATTCAAACTATAAACCAATCCCATATTCTCTTTGTTATAAATTATTTTTATATTTGTATACCTATTTTTTAAATATGCTAAGTGTTTATTTATTTTAGAATCATTGGTATCAGAAATTATAAATAATTCTATATTTTTATATGTTTGTTTCTCAATAGATAGGATGCTTTCAGTTACCCACTTTATTCTTTCATTATAAATTGGTAAAATTACTGATACTTTTTGGCTCACTATACTCTTCCCTTCAAGAACATAAATAACAAAAGTTATTAAGTATATTATTCATTTATCTACTCTATTATTTAACTAATCAGTAAACAAGACATGAAAAATAACGTTAAAATAAATGAATAGTCATAAATTAATTCATAATAGATAGTTAGATAGAAAATTATTCATTAAAACAATCAAAATAAAAATACTAAGGTGATTTGTTAAATTAGACTAGGCAACTAAAAAATTATCTTAAATGTATGCTTATATTTAATTTTCTACCTTTTGTTTTTTCAATCTCATTTTTAATTGTTTTACAACATAGAGAATGAATTGAAATTCATTTGTTTTAAGATAAAAGATAAAATAGATGAATAGTGAAATTATAAAGCCAATAATACCACGTAAAGTCATACCAAATATCGAATCAGCATTAATTAAATAGATTAATGGCATAATACTTAAAATACCTAAGCTTAACGATAAACTATACTTAACTGTGACTTTGATGTAGGCACTAAATTTTTCTTTTACACCATACCTTAATACTATGTAAGGTTCATACCAAGAAATAAAAGTTAAAGAAGATAGAATGGTGCCTAGTAGTACTCCTTTGATCCCCATATTAAAAATAACTAAAAAGACTAGTGATAATACAATATTAAGTATTGATTCAATTATTGGTTTCCAGCGTTGTATCCATGCTAAACCATATGCATCTATAAAAACTAAAGAGGTATTTCTAAACATCGTAATTACAAAGTTTAAAATAATCAATGCAAAGGTAATATTGTCTAATAAATAAAATTTTCCAACCCATATATTAATAAATGGTTGAATCATTAAAATCATTGAAATAGTTGAAAAGTAAAGCAGAGTAAAATTAATAAAATAATGTTTAAAAAAGATAGAAACGCTCGTTTTTTCATCATCTGTCACAGCCACATTTCCTATACTTGCAGTGATTGAACCAGTAAGTTGATTAAAAATACCACCTATACTATTAATGATTAAAGTATAATTTGAATAGATACCTACAGCCGTTAAATTAACAAAGAGCAAAATAAGTATATTATCTGAACCCATAACAACTACCGTACCAATTTTATTTGATAAATTTCCAATTGTGTTCTTTTTAAGCGTAGTAATTGTTTTATTATTAAGTTTTATCGTTTCAGGATAATCAAATACATCCTTATATCTTTTTTTCACTCTAAAAGAAATATCTATGTTTGATGCAATTGTGCATACTACCTGAATGATTAAAAATAAAATATAATTTCCTGTCAAGGCAAGTATCAAAATTTGTCCAATAGTTACAATGATAAGGTAAATAAAATTATTAAGAATATTCAAGTATCCGTTTTGATCAGCATTTAACAAAGAACGATTATAGGCTAAAAAATAGCTAAAAACAGAATTCATTAAAAAAAGCAGGTAGATTAAATAAATATTTGGTATATTGATATTTTTTCCTAATATTAGGGGCAAAAAAGGAATAATTGTAAGTCCAAGTAGACAGACAAAAATACCAATAAAATTGTAGATTTTTTTATATAAATATACTAGAGCTTTAATTTGAGGTATATCATTTAATTGCAATGGTTTATATAACGAAAAAACAATGGCAGTACCAATCCCTAAGTCAGCTAAAGAAAGCATGCTTAAAATATTTGTAAATAGTCCCTTTAGGCCAAGATACTCAGCACCTAAATAGTGAATAAAAACACCTTGTAGAATAAATTTTATAAAAATGTTTAGAATGAATATAATAGTTGATACACTAGAATTAATAATAGAATTTTCTAGTCTAGATTTTCTTTGCATCGTTTTACCTCTTAAAACTTTCTAATTTAGTAATCTACTCTACCATTTAAATTTTAGAATAAGATAGCCTTCCTGAAAAAACAAGATAAAAATAAACATAAATGTGTAGCTAAAATTTTGCTATCGTTTTAATTGATTAAGTTTAAAAACCATAGATTTTTTAGATTTGAAATATTCTCATTCAAGTAACTATCTACATAATCATCTAAAAAACTAATGATTCAGTTAATAGAAAAGTATATGGCCGCATCTTTTCATATAACCTTGTTTGTAAACACACGATTGAGTACTCTGATTAAAACGACAATTCTTAAAATTAGATTATATTAAATAATTGACTATTTTATTATATAAAATATTATCAAATTCAGAATTATACTAACAGTTCAATATGTTAGCGATAAAAAATACTACTTTAATATAGAAAAAATTTAAAATAATATATGTTCTCTAATACAATTACTTCATCAAATAATATTAATTTTTAATTTTTTTGATAAATATTTTTTCTATATTTATTATCTTCTGAATAACAAATAATCATTAAATCAACTGAGAAAATTGTGATTAAATGGATTGAATAAAATAATTTTATTATTCTTTATAACATTTTTATAAAATCGAGCTAACAAATACTCTGGTATTTTTCAAACAAATTTATCAGTTGTTTTGATGATTAAACTGTATTCAATAAGATAAATTCATTAAATTGTCTTAAGTTTCTAATATGACTGTAAAACAGATCAAACAAAAAATTAATGAGATAATCTAATAGATGTTTGTGTGGTAAATTTATATCCTAAAATGAATAAACAATAAAAGATGCTGATAAGAAAAATATTCCTAAATAAAGATAAAGGAGTATACAAAAACCATCTTGGTATTGTTGTAATTATAGAAATGCTAATTAACATAGTTAAGGTGTTGTTCGTTTTTAATGTTATTTTTAGAATTCCTACAACAATTAAGGCAGATAAAATTACGCCTAACCAACCAAACCAAAAATAGAAATGCGTAGGAAATATTCCTCCACCTACATTAATATAGTAATGATCATTAACATACTTTGTTATATTTCCTGAATTTTCTTCTGAACCTAAAAAGATTGAACAAATAAAATTAGCAGCTGACTGAAAACGTTCAGATAAAGAGATATTTGTATAATTAATTGTTGCCACATGTGTTGCAGAGGCATAGTAAGCATAAATGGGAGTATCAAAAACAAATAACTGATTTTTAAGATTCAAAAAGGCTGCAATAAAATCAAAGTGAATTAAATTTCGATAAACACCTACCAAACTATTTACAAAAATCCCTACTATACTGCCTATTAATGCCAACTTTTTTGTAATCATACCATTTAATAAGGTTGAAATGGCTAGTAAAATAATTTGTAAAGAAGTTATCCGACCACCATAATAATAATCTTGAAAAATGAAGGCAATCATTAATAGTCCAATAACTGTTTTTCTTACTAATTTATTTCCTGATGAATAGTAGGCAAATAAAAACAAAATAACTGAATATTCATATAATGAAGATATTCTAACCATATAATGTGTTTGAACTGTTCGATCAATACCAAATATTCCTATATATACTAAAATCATAATTATAAAACTAAAGACAAAAATATTATCTTTAGGTTTTAATATGAACAAATGATTTATTTTTTTTGGAAAAAAATAAAAATTATAGATAAAAATAATAATATTCTTAACGTTGTAGAATATATCTCCTGTGTCCTTACCTCAGTTAATGGAACACCTAAATGACTACTAGTAGCTATATATTCCCCCATAACAATACTATAAATGCAGTAAGTAATAAATATCATAGCCACCATTAAAGGAATACAATTTCTTGATTTAACAACCAATCCAACACCAATCAAAACAGCTACTATAGCTTCTATTTTAATTGTTCCTCCTAATGGTGGTACTAAAAATAGATACAATAAAACAACAATTAATGCAAAACACCTATATAAAGAACTTTTCTTTAAAATAAAATCCCATCCTTTCTTATCAAGATTTTTTAATTACCATTACAATAAAATTGCAAATTTGAATAAATTGTAAATAAATTATCGAAAATATCTATATATAAATTAAAAAATAATATTTAAGATTATATATCATTATTATATAATCTTAAATATTGGCCATAAGCATTCCACTTATCAAAACGTTTTGAATGCAAAATACAAGCTTTAGATGAAAAATTGGTGGCCAATACATCTAGAATCGTTTGATACAAGGCATCTGAACTCTTTTCTAAGGTAACTCTTCCACAAGTATCATCGATTGTTTCTGGAGAACCTCCTGTTCGAAAAGTAATCACTGGTGTTCCACAAGCTAAGGATTCTAGATTGGTCGTTGGAAAATTATCTGCCAATGTAGGATTCAAAAATATATCTGCTAATGAATAAAAAGCAGCAAGTTCATCAATATTATTCGTTTGTTCAATATGAATAATTTTCTCGTTGATTGCTATTTTATCCTTTTGACCTACCAAAATAATTTGAAATTGTTCTGGTAATTTAGCTGCTAATTCATTAAAGTAACTAATGCCTTTCTTCTCAACCCATCGACTAGCAATTCCCAAAATAATTATTTGATTCGATAAACCTAATTTTTGTTTTAATTGCTCAGGATTTTGTAATTTAAATTTATCTAAATCAATACCATTATTAATAATTTTTACTGGATAATGTGCAAAAAAGGTGACTTCTAATAATTCTTTTAACCAGTTTGAAGGTGTAACAATTGTCAGATTTTCTAAATGACTAAAAAGTTCCTTCTTCTTTAAATAATTTTTTTAGAGCGATCAAAAAACCAAGTAGCTGGATATTCAGAAAGTTCAGAACGTTCCTTTGGAAATACCTCTAAATTATTCTGCTCATCAAAATCTAAAGTAGCACTATGTCCTGAAAATGTCCAACAATCATGCAAAGTCCAAATCACTCTTTTTTTTGATGATTTTAAATAGTGGAATAGCAGTTCAATATTTAGATAATAACCATGAACATTATGTAGATGGATAATATCAGGATCATACTGATCAATAAAATTTATGAATTTTCGTGTCGCTGTTTTTGATGCAAATCCTTGTTTATCAAACAGTCGGGTTGCAAAAACATGTGAATAAATTGAGAAATTTGTCCCAATTCTATAGGATTTATATATTCCTTCCTGAACTTTTTTACCTCTGCCATAAGCGATACAACATTCATGTCCATTTTTTTCCAAAATATCATAAATATCTGTACACATTCTACCAGTACTTCCAATACCACAAACAGTATTAATTAATAATATCCTCATTTATACCACACTATCCGATTTACATAATCAGTATAAGATAAAATAATTCTCAATACTTTTTCCGAAACATTTGGCATTGAATAGTCTGTTACTGGTCTTAATGTCATTTGTTCTTGAGATTGCAATATTTCTAATCCTTGTAAAATACGTTCCTTATGCATACCTACCATCATGACGCAAGCTTCTTCCATAGCTTCTGGACGTTCATGAGCTTGGCGGATATTTAATGCCTTAAAATCTAAAATGGATGCTTCTTCACTGATTGTTCCACTATCGCTTAATACTGCTCTAGCATTGATTTGCAATTTATTGTAGTCGTTAAATCCCATCGGTTTCATCAATTGAATTTTTTGATGGAAATGAATCTTCTTTTCCTTAATCATTTGCATGGTATGGGGATGGGTACTGACAATAATAGGTAATGTATAAATTTCTGCAATAGTATTCAATGTATCGACTAAATTTAAAAAATTTTGCTCTGAGTTGATATTCTCTTCTCGATGAGCAGAAACTAAAAAATACTGATTTGTTTTTAAAGCTAATTGTTCAAGGATGTTTGATTTTTCAATATCTTTTTTATGAGAATTTAATACTTCATACATAGGACTACCTGTTTTTATAACTTGGTCTGCATGTATGCCTTCTTTTAATAAATACTCTCTAGCAATATCACTATAAGTTAAGTTAATATCAGACAAATGATCCACAATTTTCCGATTCGTTTCCTCTGGAACACGCTGATCAAAACAACGGTTACCAGCTTCCATATGGAAAATAGGAATATGACGCTTTTTAGCAGCAATTGCACATAAACAACTATTCGTATCTCCTAAAATTAAAAAGGCATCTGGTTTTTCTTTTTCCAAAATAGGATCAATTTTAATCAAAATATTCCCAATCGTTTCTATAGGAGTTGATTTATTTGCAGCATCCAAAAAATAATCAGGTTTTCGTAAATGAAAATCTTTAAAAAAAACTTCATTTAGCTCATAATCATAATTTTGCCCTGTATGAACTAAGATATGATCGACGGCTTTTGAATTTTCTAATTGATGAATAACAGCTGATAATCGGATAATTTCAGGTCTGGTTCCAACCACAGTCATAACTTTTAATTTATTCATTATTTGTTAAACCTCCAAAAAATAAGTATCTGGCTGATCTTGATCGAATCGTTCATTTGCCCACATAACTGTTACTAAGTCTTGTTGTCCTAGATTTTCAATAGCATGAACATAACCAACAGGTATGTCAACAACGCTCAATTTTTCACCTGAAACAAAGTATTCTATTACTTCTGCTGTGTCAATTTTCCTAAACCGAATAACACCTTCACCACTAACGACTAAAAATTTTTCATTTTTTGTATGATGCCAATGATTTCCTTTCGTAATTCCAGGTTTAGAGATATTAATAGACACCTGTCCTCTATCTGGTGTTTTCAAGAATTCTGTAAATGAACCACGTTCATCTTTATTCATTGTTAAATCATACGCAAAAGCATTGGTTGGTAAAAAGCTTAAATAAGTACTATAGAGATTTTTTTCCAACCGATTATCCAATTGCGGTATTTCTAAGGTTTCTCTACTTTTTTTGAACTTTTTCAATTGCTCACTTAATTGTTCAAGTGTTAATGAATCAATTTCAGGGACTTCACAAAAGCCATTTTTCTGTGTTGGATGATCGTTAAGACATCGTATGAGTTCAGCAATAACATCATCAATATAACATAGCTGAAGAGTAGTATCTGGATTAGTAATCTCAATGGCTTCATCACGTGCTATTTTATAGCAAAAAGTAGCAACTACAGTATTATAATTTGGTTGAGACCATTTTCCATATAAGTTTGCAAAGCGATAAATATAAATAGGTGCTCCGGTTTTTTTATGATAATGTTGTAATAGTCCTTCTCCAGCCCGTTTACTTCGACCATATGGATTTTCTTGATTCGCTTGTATAGAAGAAGCCAACATAACTGGACATCTATTCTCATAATAATCTAACTTATTTAACAATTCAGAGGTAAAACCAAAGTTTCCTGCCATGAATTCTTCTTCATTTTTAGGTCGATTGACTCCAGCTAAATGAAAGACAAAATCAGCTTTTTGACAATAATTGTCTAATAGTTCTATCGGTGTTTCTACGTCGTATGTTAAGATTGTATATTTATTACTATTTTTTAATTCTGCAACTAAATTTTTTCCAACAAAGCCTGCCGCACCTGTTACCAAAATATTTATCATTTATTCCACAACCTTAATTCTTCTTGGATATAGGTTAATTCAAGTAATTTTTCTTTTATTTGAGCAATTGTTAATTGCCTTGTATTATCAGAATTATATTCGTTTTCTTTTGTCAATTCATGACTACCTTCAACAAAATACTTATCATAATTTAAATCTCTTTTATCTGCTGGCACACAGTAAAAATTATTCATATCCTTAGCAATATTATATTCTTCCTTTGTAAGTAATGTTTCATAGCGCTTTTCACCATGCCTAGTTCCAATGATTTTAACTTTATTTGTTACTTGAAATAATTCCTTTATTGCTTGTGCTAGATCATTGATCGTTGAAGCGAGGGATTTTTGGACCATAATATCGCCAGCTTCTGCATGCATAAATGCAAACACAACTAACTCAACTGCCTCTTCTAAACTCATTAAAAATCTTGTCATACTAGGGTCTGTAATTGTCAGTGGTTGATTTGCTTTTATTTGTTCAACAAATAAGGGAATAACTGAACCCCTTGAAGCCATAACATTGCCATATCTTGTTCCACAAATAGTTGTACCTGTCTCACTATCATTCTTTGCCTTAGCAACAAATATTTTTTCCATCATTGCTTTTGAAATTCCCATTGCATTAATTGGATAAGCTGCCTTGTCCGTTGATAAACAGACAACCTTTTTTACTTTTTCTTCAATAGCAGCTGTTAGCACATTATCGGTTCCTAAAATATTTGTCTTAACAGCTTCCATTGGAAAAAACTCACAGGAAGGTACTTGTTTTAAAGCAGCTGCATGAAAAACATAATCTACATTATGCATAGCATTTTTTATACTATCTAAATTTCGGACATCACCAATATAAAATTTAATCTTCTCATTATGATATTTTTTACGCATGTCATCTTGCTTCTTCTCATCTCTAGAAAAAATACGAATTTCTTTAATCGATGAATGTAAAAATCGTTCCATCACTGCATGACCAAATGATCCTGTACCGCCAGTAATTAATAATGTTTTCTCGTTAAACATACTACTTTTCTCCCATATAGTTATCTAATAATTTAAATACTTTTTCTTTTGCAAAATTTGATTGATAATACTGATACGCATTTTTACCTAGTTGTTTTTTCTCTTGTTCTGTTAAACAAATCATTTTTCGAATATTTGTAACAAATTGGCTAACATCACCAGAATCACCTATAAATCCAGCTTTTGCTTCCTTAATAACCTCTTGAATTTCACCATCTGCAGAAACAATAATAGGGATACCACAAGCTAAATAGGATTGTGTCTTTGCTGGTATTGTTTTATCAAATACACTACTTTTAGCTAAAGAAATCAATGCAGCATCACTATTGGCGAGATAATAGGGAATTTCTTTTGCAGGCTTCTTATCAATAAAATTAAAATATTCAGAAATAGATTTTAATTCAATTTCCTTTATTAATTGCTTTTTATATCGGCCATCACCAATAATATTAAAGCGAATCAGTAAATTATTTTGCTTTAAAACACAAGCTACATCAGGCAAAATATTCAATTCCTGTGCTTCACCGATATTGCCAGCGAAGGTTAAATTAAAACGATCATCTAGCAGAATCTCATTTGTCCTAGATTTTTGAGGAATATAAAAATCTTCTGCATATTGAGGTAAGAAAACCAGACGTTCTTCTTCTATTTTTCTTTTTTTGATTTCACCAATAAAACTTTTTGAAGCAGTAAATATTTTTGAAGAATTTTTATAGATATAATGTACCATCCTGGAAAACAAACCAATGATAAGCGGATTCTTAATTCCAGTAATACTTTCAATATTTTCTGGCCATAAATCCATTACATAAATATAGCAATCAATCTTTTTTCTTTTAGCATACCAAATACCTAGTAACGCTTGTGTCATTGGTGAAACTTCATAAATAAATACCTTATCTGCTTCTATTTTTGTAAAGTGTGCCCAAAAAAAGCCAGAAAGTACAAAAGATAAATAATTTAGTATTAACATTACTGTATGGTTTCCTCTAGAGATTAAGGGATGCGAATAATATCAATTCCTTTGTATTTTTCTTTTCTTCTTTTTAACCAATTGTAACCAGAGAAAAAACGTCCCTCTGGATAGTTAGGAATTCCAGTGACTACTGTTACTTTATATCCTCTTTTTACCCATTCTTCACACATGTCATTAATTCTAAATTGTTCTGGATAAAAATATTGACTAATAACTAATAAGTGCTTTTTATCTTTTTTTGTTTTTATCACCATTAACTCCCCAAGTAACCTATCATTCGTTTTCGACTATATTCCTAATTATTTATTTCTGATTATTCTTCTTGTTCATAAACCAAATTACCAAATGCTTTATTGGTCAATTTACCAATCTTAACAGGAAAATGACCTAGTAATCTAACAAACCAATTCAATCCAGAAAACAAATAAATATTTTTACCATTAGTTTGAGCAATTTGTTTTACCATTTCACTTGTTTTTATATAAGTATTTTCTTGTGGAAAGAAGATTCCCTGAGCTCCTTGATCAATTGTATCTTTTATAAATTGACATAGATTTTCAATTGATAACATTGAACGCTCATTCTTGATGTTAGGAAAAATGGGTGTTTTCATCGCTATTTTTTCTAGTTGCCGATAATTTCCCTTACTATTTATTCCATAAATCATATGTGGTCTTAAAATAACTAGTTTAAAGTTTTCTGTTTCTAACAATTGTAATCCCTGTTCAGCTTGCCATTTGCTATCTCCATAAAAATTAGATGGATTGGGGATTGTTTTCTTAGTAATGACTCTTTTTTTATGTATACTGATTTCTTCACCATAAACAATAATCGAACTCATAAAAATAAATTGACTACTTTGTTCTTTTCTATCTGTTTTATATTTTTGAGCTACAGCAATTGTCAGATCACGATTTATTTTATAATAGTGTTGCTTTTCTTGTTCAGTTACCTTCGAAATATCGGCATGAGCAATTCCTGCAACATGAAAAAGAACATCATAAGAAGAAAAATCATGGTGTTGCCACTGTACATCTCTCATATCTAATGTATCTATTTGGTATGAACGATTAAATTTTTCATTCATCCATTGCTCAAATGATGTTCCTATGTAACTGTTTTTTCCTGTAATTAAAATCTTCTTCATCTCTACGTCTCCGAATTCTTTTTTTCTTCCTCTGTTAGATGATCCATCTTCCCCTCAATAATTCCGGTACCTATCCAAATTAATTTAAATGTCATAAAAAAACATTGTAGATCTGTAAAAAAGGAAAGATTATTTGTATATTCTCTATCCAATCTTACTTTATACTCAATGGATAATTCATCTCGACCATTAATTTGTGCTAACCCCGTTAATCCCGGTCGAATGGTATGGACTCTGTATTTATCTCTTTTTTCTATTAAATCATATTGGTTCCACAAAGCTGGACGTGGCCCAATAATTGCCATATCACCTCTTAAAATATTAAAAAGTTGAGGTAATTCATCTAAACTAGTTTTCCGAAGAATTCTTCCACTTCTAGTAATACAACATTCAGCATTTTCTAATAAATGGGTAGGTACTTCTTTAGGTGTATCAACCGTCATTGTTCGAAACTTGTAGATGTTAAAATAGGTCTTGTCTTTTCCCACTCTTCTTTGTGTAAATAATACGGGGCCTTTTGAATCAAATTTAATGATAATCGTTATAATTAAGAAAATAGGAGAGAGTAAGATGATTCCAATCAATGCTAAGATAAAATCAATGATTCTTTTGAAGAATTGTTTATACATTTCTGTTTCCTCCTAATGACTTGAGGCATTGGCAAAACGAATGATGTCTTCTGCAAGAGATTTAGAGGCCATTGATAAATTGTCAACAAATGGTAAAACCTCATCTGGAAAGGAACCTCTAATATCTTCAATAAAAATCTTATCAAATACCTGTTTATGATTTTTCTTTTTATTTACCAATAATTCCTCATATAATTTTTCGCCAGGTCGACTTCCTGTTTCGATAATTTTAATTTCGTTTTCTTTATAACCGCTTAATTTAATCATATTTTTAGCTAGGTCAATAATTTTCACAGGATCACCCATATCCAAAATAAAAATTTCTCCCCCTCTAGCCAAGGCACCTGCCTGAATCACTAAACGACTCGCTTCAGGAATAGTCATAAAATAACGTGTCATTCGAAAATCAGTAATGGTAATTGGACCACCTTTGTTGATTTGTTCTTTAAATAAGGGAATGACACTTCCCCGACTTCCAAGTACATTTCCAAAACGAACGGCACAGAATTTTGTATTCCCTGTCTTATTTAAGTTTGTAATGATTAATTCAGCAACTCGTTTTGTCGCTCCCATAATATTAGGTGGATTTACTGCTTTATCCGTTGAAATCATAACAAAATTAGCAACATTTGCTGCTTTTGCAGCCTCAGCAGTATTTTTTGTACCAAATATATTATTTTTAATAGCAGATTGTGGATTGTATTCCATTAAAGGAACATGTTTATGAGCGGCTGCATGATAAACAATTTGTGGATGAAATCTTTTCATAATTTCTACCATTTGTTGCTTGTCCTGAATATCAGCAATTATTGGAATAATTTCAGTTGAAGTATGCTGGAAAGTATTATGTAGTTCTTTTTCAATAAGATAAATAGAATTTTCACCATGTCCTAATAAAATCAATGTTTTTGGATTAAAATTCATCACTTGACGGCAAATCTCAGAACCAATGGAACCACCGGCACCTGTAACTAAAATAACTTTATTCGATAATTGATCTTTGATTTGCTCAATATTTAATTGAACCTCTTCTCGTCCTAAAAGATCTATAACATCTATTTCTTTTAATCTAGAAATTGTAATATTTCCAGAGGCAACTTCCTCTAAATCTGGCATCGAATTGACAGGCAAGCCAAGCGGTGTAATGATATCTAAAATTCTTTTTAATTGCTCAGGATGAATAGAAGGTATTGCTAAAGTTAACATTTCAATATCATAATCTTTTATAATATTTGGAATTTGTTTTGTATTTCCTAATACTCTAACTCCTGATAAGTAAGTATGGTATTTATCAGGCGCATCATCAATTAACCCAATCACCTTAATTCCACTATTTTTTGCAGAAGTATGTAAACTATTTAATAAAAGTTGTCCAGCTTCACCTGCACCTATAATCAATGTTTGTTTAGGATATACTTGATTACCATGTACTTTGCTTTTACTTTTAGCTTCTATGATCGTACACCATACTAAACGACTAGTTATAATTAAAAAATTAGCTACTAAATAGGTGAGTAGTACAAAACGATAATCATCGTTTAAATCTAATAACAAAAGTAAAAAAAATTCACAAATTGAAGCAGCAGTCATACTTAAAAAAATTGCGCGAATTTCTTTTGTATTGGTATATCTATTAATTCGCGTAAACACATTAAAAACAAATCCCCAGAATAAGTAAAAAATAATATTTATTAGAACTATCATTGTAAATAACGAGGAAGATATTTTGATATAAGACAATAAATAAAAATGAGAAAAAAGATTCACAAAAAAAATAATCAAACTATCTACAGCTAATAATATAAGTACTTTTGTCTTTCTTGACATATGAAAAAACACACCTTCTAAAACAATTTAAATTTTCTATTGCTTATTTTTTCAAATTTTAACATTTGTATAAAATCACCATTTAAAATATCTTTAGCTGTTTGCTTAAGTATTTTTACTTTATTTTCTCCTAGATCTTTTTCTATTTGTTCATAGGCAGATGCTAAATAAAAACTTCTATCTTCAATACAATGGGCATCAGAGGCCACCATATAAATCATATTATGTGATAGCATCTGTTTGGCTGTTTGCGCAATTTTTTTTCCAAATATTCCTACATAACTAGGTGCTGTCATCTGTGTTAAAACACCCATTTTTAAAAAAGGGATTAAGCGATTTGGATTTTCAATCAACATACTATTTCGTTCTGGATGAACAATAATAGGAATATGCCCTTTGTTCAATAGTTCAAAAAATAATTGTTCTGCATAAGCAGGAACTTCACGTGTTGGAAACTCAATCAACAAGTAACGATTTGATAAATCAACAAATAATAAGTTGTTATTTTCAATTTTATTCATTATTGTTCCATCAATTCTTATTTCTTGACCTTCATAAAGAGTTAAAGGAATTTCACGAATATCTAATTCTTTCTTTAAATCTGCTACTAAATGAATAATTTTTTCTACTGAAGCATAATATTGACTATTATGATGGGGGGTACATAAGATATGGTGAATACCTTGATCAACGGCTGTGTTTGCCATCTTAATCGCATCACCTAACGTTTTTGTCCCATCATCTATTCCAGGAAGAATATGACAATGTAAATCTATCATAGTTAAGATCCCTTCTATATTTACCTAACGATTTACTTAACACCATAATAATAGCCTTGGTCTTTAACAGAACTTGCATCATTATAAATAGCACCAATAATCGTTGCTTTTACCATAATTAATAATTCCTTTGCTTTTAAAAGTGCACTCTTTTCAGCAATCTTCTCACGTGCAACTAAAATGGTTCCATCTACCTTTGAAGCTAAAATTTGAGCATCTGTTACAGCTAGAATTGGCGGTGTATCAAAAATAATTAAATCATAATTATTTTTCCATTCTTCGATCAATCGTTTCATCTGTAAAGAATCTAGCAACTCAGATGGATTTGGTGGTATTGGACCACTTGGCAGAATATTTAAATTTTCAAGATTAGTAGGCTGTAAAACTTCTTCTGTAGTCATTGTTTTATTACTTAGTAATGTGCTCAACCCACGGTTATTGATCAGCTCAAACGTTTTTGCTATTGTTGGATTTCGCATATCAGCATCCACCAATAATACTTTTTTATTTGAATTAGCAAACACAATGGCTAAATTAATAGTAGAAGTAGATTTACCTTCTGAAGCATTTGATGATGTAATCGCCAATGTTTGTAGCGTTTTATCAACCATTGCATACTGAATATTTGTTCGAATTGTTTTATATTGTTCTGAAATAGGGGATGCAGGATCCGACATTGTAATTAGACTAATTGGTTTTGTGCGTTGCTTTTTTAAACTATTTTTCTCTGACATGTTATCCTCCTATAGACGTTTACGACTTCGACGTGTTGGCATTGTTTCAGGTGCATACTCATTTTTTTCCTGCGTCAATGTAGATTTATCTTTATCTTCATTAATAATAGCGGTATTTACAGTTTTTATTTTAGTATAGTTTGTTTCTGATTCCTTACCTACCATTGTAGGAACAACACCTAAAACAATTAATCCAAGTTCATCTGAAAGAAATTGTTCATTTTTAATTGTTTTATCAAAAAATTCCAATCCAAATGTATCTATAATTCCTATTAATAAACCAAAAGTCAAACCAAGTGCTAAATTTATTTTTTTATTTGGTGAAATAGGCTTCATATCTGCAAAAGCCGGTGAAATAATTATAACTTTATCTACATTTAAAGTATGTTTGGCTTTTTGCTGAAACGTATTAGCCGTTAAATTGGCAATTTTTTCTGCTGTTGTGGCTTGCTTAGCGGTTGCAATAATTGTAAACATTTGTGAATCTTGAGATTGTGTAATTTCAATACTATTTCGTAATTCTTCTGTACTTAATTGAATGTTTGCTGTTGCGTTTAATTGTTTATGTATTTCACCAATTAATGAATCACTTTTAATTAAATCTTTATACGTATTAATCATTTGTAAATTAGCACTAACCTCGTTCGAATTAGCATTAGTTGTTTGTGGTAATCGCACAATGAGTTGAGCTTGTGAACTATATTTAGGTGTAATCATAAAAAAAGTCATTATTCCTGAAATACCAACTCCTAGGATTGCACAAACAAAAATAAAACCAATATGACTTTTTATAGTTTTAATTATTTCTTGTATACTGATTGTCTCTTCCATTATTTCCTCCATTAATTCATTTTTTAATAAAACAAATTATCTAATACATATTTATATAATCAAAGAAATATCTCAATAACCATTCTCCAAATGATTATTGATCATTCGATTTGTTTAAAACTGTTTTTAATTTTAGTTTAATTCTTTGTAATTCACTTGGTTGAATTTTCTCATAGGATATATTATTTTCCATAAAACTCTCACCTTTTAATTGATCAGAATCTATTTGATAAAATGCTTGACGATCATCTATAATCACCGATTTCATCTCAGACCATTTTAAATTCGTTTTCATATTTGATTCAACAGCATCTAAAATAGAATGGTATTTAGTTAATGACGATAGGTTGACAGTTTTATTCGTGATCGCTTTAATGACATTTCTTTGTCTTTCTTGTCTACCATAATCACCGTGTGGATCTTCATAACGCATTCTTGTATAAGCTAATGTTTCATCACCATCTAAATGTAGTTCACCTATAGGGAATGAATGATTATCTTGAGTAAAAGCTAACGTATTTTGAATAGTAATGCCATCAATACTATTCACTAATTCTTCCATTCCACCCATATTCATAGAGACATAATAATCAATTGGTATATCTAATAATTTACTTACCGTGTCTGCTGCCATTGAAATGCCACCGTAAGCATAAGCATGGTTAATTTTATCATGCACTTTCCTACCCACAATTTCTGTATAGGTATCTCTAGCAATACTTACCAATACCGTTTTTTTCTTTTGTGGATTAACAACAGCTATCATCATTGTATCTGATCTACCCTGGTCTGTGCGACCCATATCTCAAGTATCAATTCCTAAAAGTAAAACAGAAAATGCTTCTTGTTTTTTAAAATCTACATTCCTTCTATAGAGTTTGTTAGTATTTTTCGATTTTCCTATAGGTTCATAGGTTTTTTCCATGCTTTTTGAAACATCAAAGTAAAATTTTGCACTTACTCCAACAGTCAATACAATAAATACAGCAATAATTCCAAAAATTGTTATAATTACTTTTTTTGTTTTCGACATAAAAATAGACTTCTCTCCCTATCTGTTTAATTAATTATAATATTTAAAATTGTTTCAGTTAAACTAAATAAAAAACTAGCTATGCTAAAGATATTTCCCTAAGCTATTGTTTGTAGGGATATTAATTCTCTGCAGTATAAAATATTATTTATATTTTTCTTTTAGTCTAACTTTAATTGAAAATGTTGATTTAATTGAAAAACAATAAGCAGTATTTTAATAAAAAAGAATAAAGTTATTTTTTACAATGTTTCACCTTTTTGAAGGAAAATTTTTACTTAATCATCTCGTTTGTTGTTCTTCTTTTCCATTTCAACTTCAATTATTCATATAAAAAATAAAAATCACTCCTAGATAGTCTCAAATTTTTTACACAAATTTATTTCCTATTTGCATGGTCGATAACCATTTTATTTATATACCATTTTTCATTTATTTTAACATACTTTTTATTTAAAATTTTTATTCTTTGAAAATTTAAAACAGCTAATGTAATCAATTTTCATTTCTAATTAATAAGATTGTTATAAATAAAAAATGAAGAGAAGAAATTTTTACTTCTTCTCTTCATTTTTTATTCTGTTTGTAGAATTTTTAACAAATTATTCTGCTGCTTCATAATTCCGGTTTACTTGTTCCCAATTAACAACATTCCAAAAAGCAGCAATATAATCAGGACGTACATTTTTATATTTTAGATAATAGGCATGTTCCCATACATCTAATCCTAAAATTGGTGTTTTTCCTTCCATTAGTGGTGAATCTTGGTTGGCTGTAGATAGAATTGACAATTTTTTGTTTTTGTCAACGACCAACCAAGCCCAACCGGAACCAAACCGACTAGCTGCAGCTGCATTGAATTGTTCCTTCATTTTTTCGAAACTACCAAAAGTTTGATTAATAGCTTCTTTTACAGCACCAGTTGGTTCACCACCAGCATTTGGCCCCATAACTTTCCAGAAAAATGAATGATTCACATGCCCCCCACCATTATTGCGAACAGCTAAACGAATATCTTCGGGAATCGCATTCATATTTGTAATTAATTCCTCAACAGATTGATTTCCAAGTTCAGGATGTTTTTCAATTGCTTCATTCAATTTAGTTACATAAGTATTATGATGTTTATCATGGTGCAAATGCATTGTTTCAGTATCAATATAAGGTTCTAAAGCATCATAAGCATAAGGTAAGTCAGGTAAAATATAAGTCATAAAATTATCCTCCCTAGATAATAATTTATTTAATTTTAATCATCATATCAAATTCATGAAGATTATTCAAAAAAAATATTTATAAGAAAAAATTCAATAAAACAATTATGCTAGCTTGTCTTTCCTTATTAGATTCGTTAAAATGACTCATATACTATTTATCTTAAAGAGGAGAACATTAATGAATACCTTGCAATTACTTACATATTCACTTTTTTCTATATCTAAAATAAACCAAGCAAAAAAAATGCCACTATGGAAAGTCATTATTTATATTATTTTTTTAAGTGTTATTCTGACATTACCTATTGCTAAGCAAGTTTTTTCAATTTTCTATGATTTTGAACAAGATAGTCAAAAAATTGCTAAGCAATTACCTAATTTTACAATCAAAAATAATGAATTAATGACAAATGAAAAAAATTCAGGTTTCATTTACCAAACAAATTCTTTAATTTTTACCTTTGATCCAGATGGAAAAAGAAAATTAGATGATATCAATGATGACTTAATCGGTAATACATTGGAAGTTGCCTTTTTGCCAAATAGATTTGTAGTTTCAACACCTAAAAATGATTTTCTTGATTCGCTATTTTAAACATCAATGGCTATTTTCTTATCAAGATGTCGGATTAAATAACGTGACATCAACAAAGGTAAAAAATTCATTGAACCAGCTAACATTGCCATTCTGGCTAAAATTATGTATCTTTTTTATTTCTATTTATCCAGTCTTTATTAATTTAATTTTAAATCTCTTATTAACTGTATTTCCTGCAATTATTTATAGTAAATTAAGATTTTATCAACTAAGCTTTATCGATTGTTTAAAAATTGTTTCTTATTGTTCAACTATTCCAATTATTATTAGTTGTATTCTTGGATTTATCAACCCATCATTTGATAATAGTTGGTTAATCATTTTGATAAGTCTCTTCTTATTCTTTCCTGCTATTAGAAGTGAACCACATTACTCCTTAAAGTCCTAATTATTAATTTTTCATTCATTAATGATAGGTCGGCTGTATCTACGAAAGAAACAAAATGTCAAAGGGATAACATTTTGTTTCTTTCGTTTTTTTTATTATTTGTTGATACAATATAAAAAAGGAGGACAAATAAATGACACAACCTATTATTTATCTTACTAAGCCATTAGATACAAAACAAATTCAAAAAATACAACAATTCGCTGAAAATTACTTAGTGATTGATGCTTCAAAAAACGTGCCATCCTTTGATGAGGAAGATATTGAAATCAGTCTAGGTTGGGATGAAAAGTTAGCGGAACGACTACTAGAATCATCAACTAGCCAGTTAAAGTGGATTCAAACCATATCAGCTGGCATTGATACATTTGACATTAAAAAACTCGCTAATAAAGGTATTTTACTATCTAATGGTGGAGGTCTTTATGATTTTTCAATCGCTGAATATGTCATTGGTGTTTTACTTACTAAATTTCGTGGAATAAAAAAAAGTATTCAATTGCAAGAAGAAAAAAATGGGCAAAGAATGCTATTGAACCAGTACAACTTACCAAGCAAAAATTATTAATTGAAGGTACCGGAAAAATCGGTCAACAGATTGCTCAACTTGCTGAAGGATTTGGTTTAAAAATTTATGGTATCAATACATCTGGTCATTCAGTTTCACATTTTATAAAATGTTATTCTCAAAAAGAAATGATTCAGGTTGTTTCAGAAATGGATATTGTTGTAAATATATTGCCGTTGACAAAAGATACTTATCATTTATACAATGATAAAATGTTTCATGCCATGAAAAAAGGGGTGATTTTTGTTAATGTTGGTCGTGGTCCCTCTGTTAATACAGTAGATCTGATTCATGCACTAGATGAAAAAATTCTTTCATTTGCTGCATTGGATGTTTTTGAAGATGAACCTTTAGAAAAAGATAGTCCATTATGGGAAATGGAAAACGTACTTATCACACCACACATTGCTGGTTTGACACCTGGGATTACAGATCAATTATTTGAGATTTTTTTATCCAATTTAAAAAGTTATATTCAAAAAAAAGATTTGGTTATAAATAAAATTAATCTAACGCGTGGTTATTAAGTGGGATATTTTAAAAAATTGAACAGATACAAAAAAAACAGAAAAAATAGGCAAATAAATTAGCTTATTTTTTCTGTTTTTTCTTTTATTTATGCTTTTTCTCTTTAGTTCATTCATTTTTCTTACTTTGTTCTGTTTCTTTAACTATATAAATAGGACGTCTTTTAGTTTCCAAGAATATTTTACCAATATATTTTCCTATAATTCCTAAACATAACAATTGAATTCCACCAACAAATAGAAAAATACAAACCATTGAAGGCCAGCCACTCGTTGGATCTCCATTTATTAAAGTTCGAAAAATGATAATTAACATAGCAATAGTTGAACCGATACATGAAAAGGCACCAGCATACGAGGCAATGTTTAAGGGAGCATCCGAAAAATCAATAATACCATCAATAGAATAACTAAGTAGACTCCAAAAAGACCAAGAGGTTTCCCCAGCAACTCTTTCTCGGTTCTCATATTCTAAATATTGAGTATTAAAACCTACCCAACTGAAAATCCCTTTAGAAAAACGGTTATATTCCTTCAATTCCAGAATAGCATCAACCATTTGGCGAGTCATTAGACGGAAATCACGTGCACCATCTACCATTTCTGTTTCACCAATTCGATTGATTAATTTATAAAATAGGCGAGCAAAAAAACTTCTTATTGGTGGTTCTCCATCTCGAGTTACTCGTCGTGTCCCTATACAGTCTAATTCTAAATTTTCATCGAGCATTTTGATCATTTTTGGCAGTAATTCTGGAGGATCCTGTAAATCTACATCCATCACAGTGATAAGATCTCCTTTTGCTTCTTTTAAACCAGCATAGAGCCCAGCTTCTTTACCAAAATTTCTTGAAAAAGATAAATATCTTACCTTTAGTGGATTCTTTTTATACAATTCTCTTAAAGTTGTAAGCGTATTATCTTTTGAACCATCATTGATGAATATATATTCTACTGATTGATCAAGTTGATTACTAACTTTTTCTACCTCATCAAAAAATAATGGGATTGATTCTTCCTCGTTATAACAAGGGACAACAATTGACAACATATGATGCGTTCCTCCTAAAGCCTTCCTAATGAACTTTTATCCTTAAACAATACAGTTTTTAATCAGAGTAAATCATTTAATATTCCTTTTGATCATTTTTTTTCTGGAATAAATTGATAATCTGGTTCATCTTTTTGTTGATTATAATCAACAACCAAATCATAACCATTGAAAAACCAATCATCGGTATCTTCAATAAAATAGGTAATTCCTTCTAATACATGCTCAGCCATTGGATGACTGGGTGCTTCCACAGACATAGCGATGGAAAATCCGTCGAAAACAGGTGTTTTTCCATAAGCTTTTCCATAGAAACGGATGCCACTGCCTTCAGGTATGTCGATTTCTCTTTTAAACCATTCTTGTGCACTTGGTGTAATTCTTAATTTCATTTTTAGTCCCACTCCTTTTATTATTATTATAGCATAGAAATAAATAATAGCTTTTATATTAAATATTTTATTAATTATATAAGATATAAGTATTTATCAATAAAGCTAATTTCTCTGATCATTGGATAAGGGCAATTCAACTATCAAACAAATGAATTTTCTTAGAAATTTTAAAACAATCGTTTGATTCAAAGATTACTAACTACACATTTTATTTGTTATATATCAAAATCATTTATAATTCAATTTACCAAAAAGCATAGCATAATTATTTATTCGAAAATCAGATAATTAACTGACTCTTATAACTTTGACTTTCATATCGCCACCAGGCGTTTCAATAATAACTTCTTCTCCTAAATGCTTTCCTATTAGAGCTTGTGCAATAGGTGAGTCATTAGAAATTTTTCCTGAGAATGGATCAGCTTCTGCACTTCCAACAATTGTATATTCTTCTTCTTCACCATCAGGCAATTCAGTAAAAACAACAGTTTTCCCAATAGAAATTTCGTCTTCATCCACGCCATCATTATCTATAATTTGAGCAAAACGAATCATATTTTCTAAAGTAGTAATTCGGCCTTCTACAAATGCTTGTTCATCTTTCGCAGATTCATATTCTGAATTTTCTGAAAGGTCACCAAAACTACGCGCAATTTTAATTCGTTCAACAATTTCTTTTCTTTTGATTGTTTTTAATTCTTCTAATTCTTGTTCTAATTTTTCTTTTCCTTCTTGCGTCATTGGAAATACTTTTTCTACCATGTTAATTTCTCCTTTTTGTATGTTACGCTTTTGTACATTTAAAATCTGATTTTCAATGCACAAAAGCGTAACACGGTTTAATAAAATTGTAAATAATATTTGCTTAAAATTATTTTTTTATATCTATTTATAAGAATAACTAAAATTCATTTTGAAAATCAATTTACTATAACTAATAACTACTAACAACCCTTTTATTTGTTTTCATTGTTTGTCTGCCTTATTCACATACTTCTCAACTAATGCTTGATGTTCTTCATATGTCTCTGAATAATAAACTTTTCCTGTTAGAATATCTGCAACAAAATACATATAATCGTTTTTAATCGGATTTAATACAGCATTTATTGATTGTTCACTAGGATTATCTAATGGACCAGGACCATAACCAACATTTTTATACAGATTATACGGTGAATCTACTTCTAAATCATCATATGAAATCTTTTCTTTTTGCTTATTCAAAGCATACAAAATGGAAATATCTGATTGAAGAGGTATATCAGCTGTCAATCGATTGTAAAATACTTGTGCAATTTTTTTACGATCTTCACCTTTTCCTCCTTCTCTTTCAACCAAAGAGGCTAAAGTTAATACTTGCTGATTAGTCATTTTCTTTGCTTGAATAGCCGGTTTTAATGTTTTCATGACATCATCGGTTTTTTTAACCATTTGTTCAACAAAATCTTCTAAAGTTACTTTTTTATAGTAAGCATAGGTTGCTGGAAACAAATATCCTTCTAATTTATAACGAACATTATTTGCTTCAGAAGCACTTTGTAATAGTTCAGGATATTTATGATGCATTTGTTTAAAAAATTTGTCATTTTTCATTAATGCTAAAAAATCTTCTTTTTTAAATTTTGTCTTTTTTTCAAGAGTATCACCAATTTTATTGATGTCATAACCTTCTGGAATCGTAACTTTTCCTGCACCAACTTGATTTGGTTCAGCAGTACCGCCTTCTTTTAATAGAGCACTAATTTGATCTAATTGCATACTAGGTGCCATTTGATAATAGCCTGCTTGGAAATTAGCCATATTTTTGAATTTAACATAATAATTAAACACCATACCACTTTTAATTATTTTACTCTCTTCTAAAATATTCGCAATTTTTTTACTTGACGATCCCTCAGGAATATAAACTTGCACTAATTTTGTATTTGTTTTATCTAATGGTTTTAAACCAGCATTAATATAATAATAAAAAGTAATACCAAAAATGGAAATAAGTAAAACTAGAACAGAAATAATGATTAAAACAATTTTATTAACTAATCCGTCTTCCCTCCGACGAAGTTTTCTTTTTGAAATACCTGCATTTTCATTATGATCATTTTTAATAGATAGCTGTTTTTCTTGCATGTATGTATGATCGAAATCATTTATCTTTTCTGATTCATTATAAGAAGTTGTCTTTTTTTGATCTGAATAATCTTTAGCTTGTTCTTCTGTTAAATACTCAGATGATTGTTCTTCTCTAACTTTCTGATTATTTGTTTCAATCTTATTATCAGAAAGAACAGTTTTATTATTTTTTGATTTTTTATCTAATGAACGCATAGTTTGTTCTTTAAATGAAGGAATACGATCATTTTGGTTTTTATCTGCCAAAATAAATTCTCCTAACTTTTTTATATCAATATAACTTTAATAATTATACATGAAAGGATAATAAATTTAAACGTTTTTAAAGGATTAATCGTCGTTAATTCCTTAAAATTTAAATAAAATCATTCTTTTTTATACGGATTTTAACAAAAATTTATTTTTTCTAAATTCTGTCAATAATTAGGTTAGATCACCAACAAATACTATTGAAATAGTAAAATAAAAACTTTAGTAATTGCTATAAGAACAATTATTATAATTTTAAGATTAGACAACAGATACTTTTTGTTGAAATAATTTAATAAAAACAGCTCATCAATAATTAGACGAGCTGTTTTTATTAGAATAACAAAAATTGTTTGGTAAACGACTCGGATATACCTGAAAACAACTAGGTTATGTGATTACATTGATAAAATCAACTAGAGTCAATTGTCATGACACAGAACAGAGATGCATTAACCAATGAACAACAAAGACAAACAACTTCATTATTCTCGCCTCATAAAAAGGATAACCATGAAAATTGAGCAATCGAATGTGATTTAATACAATCCTTTGGATTGCTCAAAATAGAGCAGCCTGACGTTGTTTACTAATAGAACACTATTTAGGAAAACAATTTATAACTGCTATTTCTGTAAATGGTGTAATCCAGACTCATTTATTGCCACCTTTCATGTTCTTAAAGCTAGTCCAGATTTTGAAAAAACCTAAATTTAGATTCAACTTCCATTAAAGTTCACTAACATAGTTTAGGTGCTAAAAAAGCAATTCCTCACCTCAGTATATTGAAACCAATAGAAGTGAAAAGAATATTAAGACCTACACGTTGGTAGATAGATTGGGAAATCCTCTAGCTTTTATTCTAATCGTCGGTCAGGTTCATGATTCCATACCAGCGATTGAACTTCTTCAAGATTTCGATATTACTGAAAGTAACATTTTAAGTGATAAAACCTATGAAGCAAAAGAAATTTGTGAATAGATTGTGTCAAAGCAAGCTTTCTACACTAGTTCTCCAACCATTTATGAAATAATTATAGTTCGTAGTATATATTTGTGAATGGTTATCTTGCTTCTTCTTTTGCAAGTAATAAACAGCCATAGGTACCACTATCATCTTTTAATTCACAACCAACAACATAGTCTTCCATAGGTGGTAACTGAACATAACCATTTAGTTGTTTATTCAACGATACATGTATCTTTTTGATCAGATGATCTTGTTTCATTACACCACCACCCAAGATGATTTTTTCAGGCGATAAGATTAATGTATAATCAAGTAGAGCTTGTGCTAGATAATCGGCTTCAATCAGCCAAATTTCATCTGATTCTTTTAGATTCTGACCTTCAATCCCTCTGCGCTTTTTTATAGCAGGACCTGAAGCTAATCCTTCTAGACAATCTGAATGATAAGGGCAAGTACTGACTAGTTGATCACTAGGTTGTCGTTTAAGCGTAATATGACCCATTTCTGGATGACTAAACCCTTGTAAAAGCTGACCATTAATGACCGCCCCACCGCCTATACCTGTACCTAAAGTTAAATAAATACAACTATTGACATTTCTCCCAGCTCCCATATGCATTTCTCCATAGGCTGCAGCGTTTACGTCTGTCGTCCAAGCGATTGGTATATTAAAATGTTCTTTTACTTTACCTAAAAAATTGAAATTCTGCCAAGCTACTTTTGGAGTAGAAGTAATGTATCCATAAGTAGTAGAACTTCTATTGACATCTATTGGACCAAAAGAACCAATTCCTATACTTATTAATGAGAAGGGTTTAAAAAAATTAAAAACTTTTGATAAAGTTTCTTGTGGATCGGTCGTTGGTATGCTGATCTGATCAATAAACTCTAATGTTTCATTTGCAACTGTACAAATAAATTTTGTCCCACCCGCTTCTATTGCTCCGTAGTGCATGATTATTTTTCTCCTTCTTTACTATAAGTAAATCCTAAAGTTTGTATTTCATAGGGATCTATATTTTGTTTAAAATATCTTTGTTGTGGCTGTTCAAGCAAATTTAATAATACTGGGAATGATGTTCCTTCAACTTTTATTTTCCACTCTGTTTCTTGTTGGCTTAAATTAAATCCACGAATTATTAAATAGTGATCATCCTCACTATTTTTCATTGCTGTAATTCCTATATTTTCATTGGGCATAATTATCCATTGTTTACTTTCCGGTAATTTTCCTTGTTGTTTGGTTGCTTGTGCTACGGTAAAAGGTATTTGACTTGCATAGGCATTTTGATAGGTCTTATAACGTGTAGTTGGTTCATTATGACATTCTAAGCCATAATGAAAAACATGTTTACTCAAGCATTGTGCTTCAGGTGTTGGAAAATATCCCCAATCTCCAAGTTCCCCTACTGATCTAAGCAGAGTAAGGGCAATCGTACCTTTTTCTCTGAGTATTTCATACTCATTTAATCCATAATTGGAAATAGTCATGCCAAATCTTTCACTGTGAAGATTAACAAAAGCTTGTTGATGTTGTGGATTGGTTGGATTTTTCCATTGATCGCTTGTTTGGTTTGGTCGCGTAACAACTTCATATATACTGTCTGCTTCATGTGTCTCTTTATGAATATTCGTTTCGAAAAGAACACGTAGTCGATGATCTTTCATCTGATTATCAAGTGTCGTTGTAAATTGTAATTGTGGTGAATCTCTCTCCATTGTTACTAAAGTTTCAATGGTTAAAGGAGCCAAATTGTCTGACCTTTTTGCTTGACGATTACGAAAATCAATCATCGCTTGTTGCTCTTCTACTAGTAAATCATCTGCAGAAACAGGGATTTTCATTGTTTGTGTGATTTTGATCTGAGCTAGATATTCCGTATCTTTATTAATTGTTATTTTAGCTGGAAAGTCACTGGATAAGATACTTTTTGTATCTTCAGGTTGTTTATAAATATATTCGTTCCCTATATCACCTGTATCTTCAAACAATAATAAATCATTATAAACCGTATTGCTTTTTTTATCTACCACACGTAGTAGACCGTTTTGCTTAAACTGAACATGTAAAAATTCATTTTCTAATATAATATCTTTCTTTGTCGCACCTATCATCGAAATATGCGTAAGATTGATTGGTTTTTCTATTTCTTGTAAAGCAAATGTTTGCCATGAAACAGCAGGAAAATCCTTTAAAGGAATTTCTACTGTTACTATTTTTGTCATATAGGGAACACGAAAACGATCCTTAGGGAGATCATAATCAAAATTTACTTGTGCTTTTGAGATCGTAGCAGATAATACCTGTCCATCTTGGTTAATCACTTGGAAATTTGGGGTTGGTTCCTCTACTAATTTTTCTTTTAGCTTGTTTGGAGATCCTTCATTAAAATACTTTCGATCAATTTCAATAGCGACATTTGCTATTCCTGTTTTTCTATAACCTGTTGTATTAAATACAATAAATGGTAGACTTTTTTCTGGGAATACTGCTGTATCGATATTCTGAATTAATGTTTCTAAAGCATCTGAGGCTAGATATTGGCCTACTTCATAGGCCTTTTCAAACCGTGTCATCATTTCTCGATGAACACTATCAACAGAACAACCACAAATACCATCATGAGTATGATTTTGTAAAAGAAGTTTCCAAGCATAGTCTAATTGATCATGTGGATAGTTTTTTGTTAATGAATAAGCCATTGTTGCTAACGGCTCAGTAATATTTTCTAGCTGGCGTTCTACCTTTGTATTCCATTGTTTTAAATAAACTCTGGTTGAAGCAGTATTTGCTAAGGTAAACCAACCATCTGTTTCCTGACTTGTTAGTTCTCCTTTGACTTTTCCTAAATTTTTAGGCAAATCTTTGATTAATTGTGATAAATATTCTTCAAAATTTGAATGAATAAATTCATATTCAGGAAACAATTTATTTGCCAATGCGATTGCTTTTGTCAGGTCTTTTTGAACGGGTTGATTGTCTACACCATTCATCATTAATAGATGATTTGCTGAAGCAAATTTTTCAGCATCAGCGAGTTTCTGTTCCCAAAACAGTTGGGCTTCTGTTTATGTACTAGGAATTTCATTGCCATTACTGTACCAATTAGCAAATAGCAATCCGAATACCTGAGTTTTGTCTGGGCCTTCCCACCACATCTCTGAATATTGAGAACTATAGTCTCTATTTTCTTCTAATTGATTATCAAATCCTACTGGCTGAACACCTCGTCCAAAAGCAACTGCTGGTAAACTAGCCTGTTGCATTAGTTGAGGAGTTTGCCCCATATTCCCAAAAGTATCTGGAAAATAGCCTAAGCGAGTTGGCGTTTTCCATTTCTCACTTTCTTTTCTACCAATCAGCATATTACGGATATTTGATTCTGGACTGATTAAAAAGGCATCTTGCAAAATATAAAATGGACCTATTCTTAACTTACCTGCTGTAATTGCTTCTTGGAGCTCTTGTTTTCTCTCAGGTCTAACGGCAAGATAATCGTCTAAGATAATCGTTTGTCCATCCAAATGAAAACTATCAAAAGTTGGATCGCTTTTAAAAATAGTCAGTAAATCATCAATAAGTTCAATTAAGCGCATATGATGTTGTTCAAACGGCATGTACCATTCTCTATCCCAATGTGCATGTGAAATAATATATACTTTTTTCTTTGCCATTTTTAACTCCTCCTATTTATCAATTTTAATATCAAAATAATCCATTACAAATTCACAAAACATCATATTAGCCCATGAGAACCACTCTCTTGTATAATGATTTGGATTGTTCACATCAAACCCTTCATGCATTAGATGAGTGCCTGCATCATTTTTAACCAATAGATCTAAAATTGAAGCTTTCTCATTTTTGTCTGTTGTTGTCATTCCTTCCATGGCTAAAGCAATTGGCCAAATATAATTTTCAGGTGTGTGAGAACTACCAATCCCTCTAGCAAAAGTTCCTGCATAAAAATAAGGATTTTGATGACTAAGAATCGTTTTTCGTGTTTGTTGATATATCTTATCATTAGCATGTACATATCCTAGATAGGGAGCAGATAATAAATTAGGAATATTCCCATCATCCATAATTGAAGCATTTCCCAAACCATCTACCTCATAAGCAAAAATGCTTTCTCCTTGTCTATTTTTAGTTTTGCCATTGGTTTCAATTCCTTGTTGAATCTCTTTTTTTAATTTTCTAGCTTTTTTAACAAACGTATCATTTGAAAGAACAGTTGAAAAAATTTGTTCAATATAACCTAGGATCACTACAGCAAACATATTTGAAGGAATTAAATAGCCATAGCGACAAGCATCATCACTAGGACGAAAACCAGACCAAATCATCCCCGTTGGTAAGATTGGAGTGCCTTTTCCATCGTTTTCTAGTGTATCTTCTTTTCTTAAAGTGTCTCGTTCAAAAAAATAAGTAGAATTTCGATGATCTTGTTCAATCGTAAATACGTCTAAAATTTTGGCTATTCCTGCTACAAATAAATCATCAAATTGTTTCGTCAAACCAGTATTTTTATAAAGTAAATAGGCCAACTGAACAGGATAACATAAAGAATCGATTTCATATTTTCTTTCCCAAATCCATGGATTCATTGTAGTATGGTCACCTTGATGGCCAGCACCATTTGCTGTTTCGTTAAATGCGTTTGCATAAGGATCAATAGAAATATACATAAATTGTCGTTGAACCAAGCCACAGATCATTGTTGCTAATTCTTCATCTTCTTTGGCAATCACCAAATAAGGACGAACTTGAGCAGTTGAATCTCTTAACCACATTGCCGGAATATCTCCTGTTAGTAAAAAGGTAGTGTTATCTGTTTGTTTTTTAATTGTTGTAGTCAATGTATTTGCAAAAGCAGCATTAAAATTGATTGCCCAATTCTCATGTTTTTTACCACATAATTCGGTAATCGTTTTCATAAATTCTTTTATTGAATTGGGTACTTTTTGGTATGTCATATTCTCCTCCTAGATTGTTATCCAACAATTTAATATATCATTTATAATCAAATTAGAAAATTAATTTAGAAATTTGTCTAGCTTTTTTTACTTGAATCTCTATATTGTTTATGTTACGCTTTGATTATTGATATATCATTTAGGAGAATAGTGAATGACACCCTTATACAAAAAAATTATCGATGATTTACTATTAGAAATTAAGCATGGAAAATTAGAAGTCAATGAACAATTACCGACAGAAAAGGAATTAGCAGAGATTTATCATGTTAGCCGCATTACTTCCAAACGGGCATTAACCGAATTAGAAAATATGGGAATCATTTATCGAGTTCAGGGAAAAGGCAGTTATGTAAAAACAAGGGAAATTCATACAAAAAATACTAAAAAAACAGCTCGTATTTTATTTTTGATTCCATTTGCTAAAGATTTATCTCTAGGTAATTTTAGTGAAGGTCTATTACCTGTTGCTAAAGCCCATCATTATGAAGTTATTTTATCTACACCAGATTTTTTATTAAACAAAGAAGCAAAGGAAATTATGGCAGAATTTAATGGCATGATTTATTATGCACAAAATACCAAGGATTTTTTAATGACTTTGTTTGAATTATCTATTTATCATTTTCCGATTATTATACTGGATAAAAAAATTTATGAACTTCCTTACCCAACCATTCAATCTGATAATCTTTCTGGTGGTTTACTCGCAACAAATTCTCTTATTCAACAAGGGCACCAACGGATTGCCTATTTATTTGGAGAAGAAAACACCCTCCCTCAATCAGTAAAGCAACGGTATTTAGGCTACATTCAAGCAATAAAAACACAGCAACTTCCTTTTTATACGCATTTAGAAGAAAAAACAAGTTGCTTAAACCAACAAACAATCGATTATTTTCTTGGACAGAATATTACTGGAGTAATTTGCGAAAATGATTTGGTTGCTATTGCTTTAATTCAGCAAGCAAAGCAAATAGGAGTAAAAATTCCTGAACAACTTGCTGTAATCGGTTTTGATAATATCCAAGCTTCTGCTTTGATTGATCCTCCACTAACAACTATTGCTCAGAATTTTCAAAAAATGGGTCATTTAGCTGGTGAACAACTTATTCATTGGATAGAGAATCATAGAAACTGTCAAGATCAACAAATTCCGATTAAATTAATCATAAGAGGGTCAACAAAGGAGAAAAAAGATGAGAACAACTGAAATTGATACACGACAAGGAACAGACAATCAACATTCATTTTCATCTGGTAATTGTTTACCTTATACAGGTGTGCCTTTTGACATGAATTATTTTGTACCACAAACAGCTAGTGATAGAGGAAATTGGTGGTTTAATCCAAGAGATCATACTTTTCAGGGATTTCGATTAACCCACCAACCTAGTCCCTGGATGGGTGATTTTAGCCATTTTACTTTGCTGCCAGTTAATGGTGAATTCACCAATCCAACATTATTTGATGGACAATCTTCATACCGATCAAATGAAAGCGATTTTAAACCGCATTATATGAAAATTAAGGCATTAAGATGTCAATTAACAGCGACTATGATCCCTAGCATGTATGGTGGTATGCTATCCATTGATTACCAGCAAACAAAAGCTGGTTTGCTGCTTCATCTGCCAGGAAATTTTCAACTTACTCAGGAAGATGCATTTACCTTATCTGGACAAATTAGTAATTATACGGAATGTGAAGACAAAGAATTTACCTTTTATTTTGTTTTACATTTCCAATTTCCTGCAAAAATTTCATCTGAAAAAACACGAATCGGAAAAGATGAAACTATTCTATTTTCTTTTAGTGATATTGATCAACAGGTCATTCGAATAGGGACTTCCTATATTCATTTAGAACAAGCCAAGCTTAATTTAACAAGAGAATTAGATTGGCAAAAAATAGATTATTTAGAGAATGGCCAAAAAAAATGGGAAGATTACTTAACACGAATTGATATAGAAGATAAAGATCGAGAAAAACAACAAACATTTTATCACAATCTTTACCGTGCTTTTTTATTTTCCCAAACTTTCTATGAATTAGACCAAGAGGAAAATCCTATTCACTATGATACACTAGCCAAAGAAATAAAAGCTGGAAAATTATTTACTAATAATGGTTTTTGGGATACTTGTCGAACTGTTTACCCACTCTATTCATTAATTGCCCAGGAAAAATATGAAGAATTTCTAGAAGGTTTCTTAACGAGTTATAAAGAAAGTGGCTACCTACCAAAATGGTTATCACCAGATGAGAGAGGAACAATGCCCGGTACACTAATTGATGCTGTCATTGCTGATGCAGCGATTAAAAATATTCGTTCAGATTTAATGCCTGAATTTTTGGATGCAATGCTTAAGGGAGCGACAATTGAAAGTAAGAAAAAAATTATGGACGACAAGGAATTGAGGCATACACGAATGATGGTTATGTTCCTGCCACCTATCATGAATCCATCAACCAAACATTAGATTATTGTTACAGTGATTTTTGTATCAGCCAGGTAGCAAAATGTTTAGGAAAACAAGAATTGATAACATATTACCAACAATCAGCAAAAAATTATAAAAATTTGTTCGATACATCTTTAGGATTTATGCGAGCTAAAAACATAGATGGCCAATTTGTAGAACCTTTCATCTCACACTATTGGGGTAGGGACTGTACAGAAGGCAGTCCTTGGCAAAGCAGTTTTGCTGTTTATCATGATTTTGCTGGACTTATTCAATTATTTGGTGGTAAAAACGCTTTAATAGACAAGTTGATTTCTCTATGTAATCAAGAACCCTTGTTTGATGTTGGTGGCTATGGTTTTGAAATTCATGAAATGAGTGAGATGGCTGCCATTGATTTTGGTCAATTAGCGATTTCTAATCAGCCCAGCTTTCATTTACCTTATTTATTCAGCTTTGCTGGTCATCCTGAATTTGCCCAACCCTTATTAAAACAATTAATGACACAGTTATTTGATTCAAGTATTAATGGTTATCCAGGAGATGAGGACAATGGCAGTATGGCAAGTTGGTATATATTCAGTTCTTTAGATTTTTATCCTGTCTGTCCTGGTAGTGGTGAATATATTATTGGTATGCCAATTTTTGATAAGGCAGTCCTACATCTATCGAATGGTCAAACTTTAAAAATCACTACTGAAACAAATCACACACAACATCAATTTATCGATAAAATTTTTCTAAATAAACAAATCTATCGAAACCTATTTTTTAAACATGAAGAATTAATGAAAGGAGGACAGCTTCATTTCAATCTAGGGATTGTACCCCATCCAAGAAAATATCAATTAGAAAATTACCCATTCAGTTTAAGCAATCTAGAATAAAATGCAAATTGATGAAAAAGGATTGCGTTTCAAAAAATATAACTCTTACTGCTTGCTTCTTAAACAGCTTTTTAAATGACAAAATTTTTGTTACAAATTTATTTTATCTGAAAAATAATTAAATTTTATTTAAATAGCTATTTTTTATTTCTTTTATATTACAAATTATTGAAATATATTACAAAGATATGTATAATTAATTACATATCTATTTTACAAGGAGGAATTTTTGAAAAAAATATATGGTTTTTTATTAATTGTTACACTTGTTAGTTTAGGGGCATGTAAAAAGGAAGCAAATGAAGTGGCAACTGTTAATTCATCAATAAGCCAAACAACTCATGTGCAAAAACTAGCAAAAGATAAATCTAAGAATCAAAAATTAATACAGAGAAGTTCATCCACTTCAGCAAGCTCCATCCAGTTCAACCAATAATTCTATTGATGTTTCTACAAATAGTACGTCTCCTGAGAATGTGAATGAAACAAATCAACCAATTGAAAAAAGGACACAAACACCAGTAGAAAAAACAACAAATGCTGAATCTACCAATGATTTGTTATCCAAATACAGTGATGAACAAATCGAATATGCTAGAGTATGGCTAGCAACCATTGGAAATATGAATATTCAAAAGCTTGTAGCTACTCGACTTCCAGCGGGTTCTCCTATTGATATCTATGATGAAGGAAGTGTTGGGTATCCAACAAATGTTGTTTTCTTGGACGCAGAAACAACAGCACAAGGAATGGTTGTTTATTCATCCAATCATAATGGAACGATCAATATTTATGATGTCCCTTCTCACTGGCAATTGAATCCTAATAAACGAGATCCAGAAAGTATTCGACAGCTCACACAAAGCATTGTTGATACAGCCCATGTAAAAGCGATTCCAACGGGAGATCCACAAATGGTAGCAAAATTAATTTCTATTTTAACAATTAAATAAATAATCATTTAAAATATGACATTACCGACTATTTCACAGCAAAAAATAGTAAACTAAATGAAATTATTTAATTGATTAAAGCATAAAAAGCCTTAAATATCTTCAAAAATAGATGTTTAGGGTTTTTTATAATAGTAAATGATCAATAATAGTTCTATTTGGAAAATAAGATTTTTAGGTCTAATTAATGATTTTTCTTTTCATTGTTTGTTATTTTTATTTATTTTATGATCAAGTATTCGATTGTTATAAAGATATTTTTCACGAAATTCCTTTGGTGTTAAATGATTCATTTTCTTAAACTTATGGAAAAAATACGTACTATTGTTATAACCTATTTTAAAAGCAATTTCATTCATTGTATTGTTTGAGTATAAAAGTAATTGTCGAGCTTTTTTCATTCGATATTGATTTAAATATTGAGAAAAACTTCTTTTAGTTTCCTTTTTGAATAATTGTCCTAGATACATTACATTTAAATGCAATTGTTTTGCAATTGATTTCAGTGTGATATCTTTTTTATATTCTTCATGGATAATATGAATTGCTTTTTGAATATTTTCTGAATATACATAGGTTAATTTTTCTTTTGAAACTTGTTGAATTGTTTCAAGCAAAAGTATATACAATTCATCTATCGAGCTAGATTGATTAATTGCATCTAAGATTTTATGATAATCCTGTTCCCCTAGATAGCTAAGGTGACGATATATATCCATAAATAATGTAAAAACGATATGCCGAACATCATCTGGATACGCACCAGTTTTTTGCATTTTATTAAAAATATTTTGTAAGGTTTTTTGAATCGTTTTTTCATCATTTAGCATAAGAATTTTATTAAAATTGATGATCTCTTGCGACAAATCAAAATTTTTTTCAAAGTCAGTGGATAGTATATTTTTTTTTGTTGGTTGATAGAATTTATGATATTGCAATATTTGTTTTGCTTTACAATAACTTTTTGGTATGTCTTTCCAATTGGTTGTCGTCTCTCCTATACTAAACAACCAACGATCTTCTGTACCCAGGATGAATGACTGTTGATTGATCCATTGAAATAATTGAAATTCATTTCCTCTAAAAATCAGGTTAATAAATAATTTATTATTGATGGTTTTTGAATCAACTTGTATGAATGATTGTTCAACTAACCAACCAAAAACTAAAGATTGTAATTCTTTTGGTATCTCTAAAAGCAGAACAGTCCACTGATTTGTTTCATTAATTTTTAATACCTGTTTAAATTCCTCTTCATTCGTTAAATCTGTCTCACTTTTTATCCATTGAGAAAGAAGTGTTTTTAAATAGCATTCATTTTTTTAGCTTGTTGATTTCTATAGTCTAATTGTTTCTTTACTTTTCTTACACTAGTGAGTAATTCATCTCTGTTAACCGGTTTCAGTAAATAATTGATCATCCCTAATTGATGCCCACTTTTTAAAAAGTTAAATTCTTGATAACCAGATAATATTATAAATTCAAAGGATGAAAAATTTTTTTGAGCAGTTTTAATGAACGTCAAACCATCTATATCTGGCATGGTTATATCTGTCACAATTAAATGAATTGTTTTTTCTGTCATTGCTGCTATTGCTTCTTTAGCATTTCTAGCCGTCTCTATAATGATAAATCCTTCTTGTTCCCAATCAATCGTTTTAATCCTTTAACAATCATATATTCATCATCAACCAACAATACATGATACATTTTTTAATTCTCCTTTTCAAAACAAAGTTTAAGAGTTAACCCTTTTTCTCTATTCTGTTGAATTGTCATTAAAAATGTTGAACCAAAATAGATACGTAACCGTTCATTAACATTTTGTATACCAATTGAGTCAGATAACTGGCCTTGATGATTCATTAATTTTTTTTGAATCATAAGTAATCTATCTGTTGTAACCCCTTTCCCGTTATCTTCAATATAAATTTCCACTTTTGGACCATCTACATTTGTCCAAACCCTTATTGCATTATCCTCTCTAGTAAGATCAATACCATGAACAAAGTAGTTTTCAATCAATGGTTGTATAGAAAACTTAGGTAATATTAAATTTTTAAGTTCTGGTACTAATTCGAATTTATAAGTAATCTGGTTTGGATAACGCATTTGATAAAGAAACACATATTTCTCACAAAAATTTAGTTCTTGTTCCAATGTTGTTGTTTTTGTCTGGTCAATAGTATTTCTTAGAAGAGCTGAAAAAACATAAACTACTTCTGCTAATTCTTCACAACCTTCGCTTAATGCATACATTCGAATATATTCCAATGTATTATACAAAAAGTGTGGATGAATTTGTGATTGTAAAGCACGCATATTCGCTTCTTGTTGTTTAATCTTTAGTTTATAGATATCTGCTATATATTGTTCCATGCTATCAAGCATTCTATTAATTCCACTTGCTACATCCTGTAATTCATATTGGATATTTTTCTCATCAATTCGTGTATGAATATTTCCTTGTGAAACCTTGGTCATTGAATAGAGAATTGTCGATACTTGTCTAGAATAATTTGTAAATGTTCGAAAAAGCAAATACAGTAAAATACCCATTAATATGATACTTCCAATTAATACAATCTGTAAGCCACCTAGTACATGCCGGAGTATGCTTTTTTTTGTGACAGCTATAAAGATAGTCAGATGTTTTTTTGTTTCTAACCGATTAATAAAACAAAAGTTATTTTTTTCTTTTTGATTGATAAACGTTGTTTGTTTCTCAATAAACGGTAAATTCATTTGATTTTTCGTATCTTTTTTTCCTTTTAGGTTATTGTAGTAAAACAGGAGATGATTTGTATTTGAAAAAATATAGGCAGATACATTTGCTGAATGATATTGCTGGCTTAAATGGTTTATAATACCTTTTGATGAGAATTTAATATAGAAGGTTCCTACCACTTTTAAAGTCGCTAGATTCGTTATGGGATAAGCTAAGTAAAATTGGTTAGACAACTTTGGTATTCCTTTGATCTTTTGTCCACCTTTATTTTGTTTTGTCGATAGATAAAATTCATTATAATTATTCAGTACAATCATAATAGATTCAATATTAGGATTGGTTGTATAATAGTACTGTATTTGACTAGGTAAAAAGAAATAACTCCCATTTTTTTCTTCTTGGGTATAAGAGTAATTCAAATATTCTGAAATAGAAGTATTCATATATCTATCTAAGCTTGTTAATTTTTTTTGATCATTTGTTAATTCATTTAAAATATTATGTCCTTCAATATATTGTTCCTCGATAGAATGATTGATCATTTCAGCTATATCTGTAACTACTTCATTTCCACTTATTTTATATTGCAAATAGATGTTTAAACTCAAACCGATCAGACTAATTAAAATTAAAGCAACCAGGATAAATGCATATTTTTTTACTAAGCGATTCAATAACATTTTTTTATTTAGGAGTTGTTTATTCATAAATACCTAATCGTTCATTGATTAACATGCGCCATTTTTTAGTCGCATAATAACTCCAGATTTGAATCATTGCAATACTACAAAAAAGAATAAAACCCTTGTATCGCCAAGTAATAAAAAAGATTATTCCTGTTCCTAAGATTAATTTAAAAAAAGCTGAAAAATTAGCAAAAGTAGAAATTATTGCTAATTTTAATAACAAACAGAAAGAAATTTCATAATAACTATCTAAAAGTAAAGTATATTGAAAAATTGTAAATATAAAAAGTAAAGCAAATAGTAATAAAAAATTAATAATTAGAAATGATAATCGTTGAATTTGGACAGATAAAAATAAATTGTAAATAATAAAACTTGATGCTAGAAGAAAAGTATAAAAAAGACTATTTCCTCTTAACAGATTTTTCTTATAAATCGACCAGCTTGTGTTTAAGGTTATTTCTTTGTCGTTAAATTTATAATTTATGAATAATTCATTAATTGTTTTTAAAGCAGGCCCAATTCCAAACACCAATAATCCACTAAAACTGAATAACCAAAATATCAAGTTTAGCTTAATAATTACCCAGATTTTTATAAAGACATTTTCTAAAGTTTTTCCTAACATTTTTTCTTCCCTTCTATATTACTCAATCGAAATAGCCACTATTTAGAGTCAACTTATTAAATAGGTAGCTTGTTTTTCTCCTGATAGTTAACTCTATTTACCAATAAAAAAGCGTTCTCTTTATTTATTATACACAAAAATATAGAATGAATGAATTATATTTTAATAAGAAAAAAATTTACGAAAAATTGTTTTTTAATTTTTCGTAAATTTTCGTTTATTTAAATTTAATTATAATGCATTTATCTTGTTCATTCTTTTAAAAATTGATTGTATTGTTTTTGTATTTCTTTAAGTACTTTATTATAACCAGCATTTTCAAGTGCTTCTTTTAATTTTGGTAGTGTTTCATCTGGATCTACTGTTCCAGTATTTAGACCATCCATATATTGGTTCATCACATTTGAAATATTACTTAATTCTGTTTTAACGCTTTTTGTATTAAAATTGAATCCTAAAATAGGTGAGTCTTTTGCATCAGCAATAGATTGGTCGCGCTTTTTAATCATGTTATCTGTGATTGAATCTTGGGTATAGAGAATTTTATTATTTCCTGTATTCCAAGTAGCCATGTGGGTCTTTGGTTTATATCCATTTAATAATTTAATTTTATCTTCTTTACCTGCTACTTTTTCCCAAGCTTTTCCTTCAATTCCCCAAACTAATCCATTTAACAACTTAGGATCATTGTTTAACAAGCCTAATACTTCCATTGCCTTTTCTTTATGTTTTGAAGTATTTGAAATAACAAAATTCGCCATTTGTGCTTGTGCCGTAGATTTTAATGGTTCGGTAAACGCTTTTGAAACTAATTCATGTCCGGCAGCACTACTTAAGGCAGTATCCCCATAATCATAAGGCCCTTGGGTTTCTTGACGAACAAACCAAGTATTTCCCTCCATTGGATAATCTTTGGTACTCGTAGATGCATCTGCTGGAATGTAGCCTTTATCATACCAACGATGCATTAATTTTAGTTGTTCAATAAAATTTTTATCTTCATATTGATTGATGATTTTATGTTTATTTCCATTTAGGTCAACAGCAAAAGGAAATTGATTTCCAATTGGATAATCGTAATTTCCTTGAACTTTAAATGTCTGTCCAATTGCAAATGCAGCAATTTTAGGTTCTTTTTGATGGAAGGCTTCCAATATTTTTTCAGCATCTTTATAGGTGTGAATATCATCAACTGATAAATTATATTTATCTAAATACTGTTTGTTAAAGGTTAGTACCTGTTTTGCATAAACATTAGCATTTACTGGAAAAGCATAAAGTTTACCATCCACCAAATTTCCTTTAATATAGGCCTTATCGAGTTGGTTATAGGCATCTTTGGCATACTTTGGTGCTAATTTTGTCAGATCAGCAAACGCACCTTTTTGCGCATTTGTCACATAATTATCTGCAAAGGCGAGATCGTAATTTTCGCCTGAAGAGATGATGACATTCATCTTTTTTTCATAATCACCAAAACCGATATATTTAATATTAAACTTATAACCAGTTTTTTCCTTGATTTGTTTATTTGCAATTTTCATTAATGCATCATAATTATCTGGCTTATCTCCTTTTTGATACATTTGTAGAATCTTACTATCCCTTTCACCTGCTGCCTTATTTTTTTGACTACTTCCATTACATGCAGTTAAAAATCCAACTGAGAGAACACCTATTCCTGCAACAAGCAATCTTTTCCAATGTTTCATAAAACATTCCTCCTAAAATTATTCTTTGACGCCACCTATAGTTAAGCCCTTAACAAAGTATTTTTGAAAAAATGGATAACTAACTGCAATAGGTAATACAGAAATAACTACAATGGCCATTCGGGCAGATTCATTTGGGATAGCGGCCATACCACCTGTTATTTGACTACCTGCACCAGCATTTTGTGTTAAATATTGAATATTATTTTGAATTTTAATCAATAAATACTGTAAGGGTACCAAACTATCTTTTTCGATATAAAGCAATGCATTAAACCAGTCATTCCAATAACCTAGAGCAGCAAATAAACTAATCGTGCAATGCCTGGAACAGCTAATGGTAAAACAATTTGAACAAAGATTCTAAGTTCAGAGGCACCATCGATTCGAGCCGATTCAATTATTGAATCTGAAACAGAACGTTTAAAAAAAGTTCGCATAACAATAATATTAAAAGGACTAACGGCCATAGGTAAAATCAATGCCCAGATCGTATCTTTTAATTGTAATAAGTTTGTTACAACTAAATAATTGGAAACCATTCCTAGTAAAAACAACATGGTGATTAAACAAAAAATGGTAAAAAAACGTCTAAATGGAAAATTGGAACGTGAAATAACATAAGCATATAAAAAAGTAACCGTACTATTAATCAGTGTACCTACCACGGTTACTAATATAGTAATAAATAAAGATTGAAAAATATTTATTTGCATTTGATCAAATAAATACGTATAACCAAAGAAACTAAAGCCTCTAGGCAGAAAACTATAACCATATGTCGCTAAATCTGCTTCACTACTAAATGAAATTGAAAGAACAAAAATAAGTGATAAAACACAAGAAATAGCAAAAATAGCCACCAAAAGATTAAAAAACAAATTGACTGGTCGATTAAATGAGCGAATTTGTACTTTCGTAACAGGAACCTTTTTCACAGTGTTTTCACCTTCCTTTAAAATAATGCTGAACCGCTATCAAAGTGACGAACAATGCCATTTGAAATAATCAACAATACAAACCCAACAACCGATTGATAAAGTCCTGCTGCAGCAGTCATACCAATATCACCTGTGGCTGTCAATCCATTATATATATAGGTATCCAATACAGCTGTTACTTGATGTAAAGATCCTGAATTTCTAGTCACATTGAAAAATAGTCCAAAATCCGCTCGAAAAATGTTTCCAACAGCTAAGATAGTCATAATTGACATTAATGGAACTAACTGAGGAAGTGTTACATTTTTAATTTGTTGCCATTTATTAGCACCATCAACCGTTGCAGCTTCATAATATGTAGGATCAATCCCCATTGCAGAAGCAAAATAGATAATGCTGTTGTAACCAATTCCTTTCCAAACACCAACAAATATCAAGATAAATGGCCAAAATTTTGGTTCATTGTACCAATTGATTGGTGTCCCATGATGTGCCGTAATCCATTGATTAAATACACCCTTATCTGGGCTTAAGAAAGCGTAAACAAAATAACTGATGATTACCCAAGACAAGAAATAAGGCAATAAGGACATCGTTTGATAAACTTTTACTAATTTTTTATTTCTTAATTCACTCATTACAATAGCGAAAAAAACAGAAATAAATAAGTTTAAAAGAATAAAAGCAACATTATAAAGAACTGTATTTTTAGTAATTAGAAAAGCTTCATTTGAGGAAAATAAAAACTTAAAATTATTCCAACCTACCCAGGGACTAGCTTTTAAACTAGCCATAAAACCATCAGGCGAAATATGAAAATCTTTAAACGCAACCACATTTGCTAATACTGGGATATAAAAGAAAAAGATCATCTAAACCATCCCAGGCAAAGCCATTAAAATAAGTGTCTTATAACGCCAAATATTTCGAAAGAAGGTGTTTTTTGTTGATCTTTCCATTATTCCTATCTCTCCTCCTTTCTTTTTTATTCTTAATTTAATTTTAACGCTTTCATTTTTGAATAAAAATAAACAAATTATAGGTAAAGCTATACAAAGTATAGGTTTACCTTATGGTAGATCTTTTAAAGATGACTTTGAAAAAGAAAATAGAACAATTAAAAATTTTATTATTTTTTTAATTTTCTAAATCTATTATTTTAAGACATTTCTTTTACAATCAAAAGAAATAAAATCATCTCATTCATTTGTATAATTTATCCAATATAGACATTTGATAAATTAAAATCACTCCGCTATCTATTTCATTTTTTTAGCGATAAAGGCTCGTCCATTCTTGTCCAATCCAGATAAATAAAGCGTTGGCTGATTCGTCTTCATTTCATAATAAGGGATGAATTCTTGATCATTTACTAAATAACTATGTTCCAATCTTGTTACTTTATTCAAATAAATTTCCCTAGAGAGAATTCGATCAGAATGATTTTCAAATTGAACGATTTCCCAATTGCCCATTAATTCTTCTTGTTTTGGTTGTCTAGCTACTTCACCAGCAAAGCAGCTAGCAGAAACGACCGGCCAGCCATTTTCTAACCAAAATAGACGACGTATATTCAATGCAAATTCTTCAGTAAAAGGTTTTTTACGGATATGATGAACCATAAAAAGTATACCATCATTTCTTTTGAAAATAGAATTATGTCCTGGAGCAAATACGGGTGCTTCCTGTCTAAATTGATAACTACCTAATAGCTTAACACCAATTTTTTCTGGCTGTTCAGTTAAATTTGTCATTTGATAGCCGTTCATGTCAACATAGGGTCCTGTAATCTCTTTGGAACGAGCCACCCGAATATTATAACTATTGCTCAGTGAATCAAATGAAACAAATAAATAATAATACTTGGTCTTTGGATTATAATAAATGAACGGTCCCTCAATCGCATTATCAACAATCTGCAAACGTTCAGCAATTTTTGTTCCATAGTCCTTTCTCATTAATTTTCCTGTTTTTAGATTAATTTGTGTAATATAAATACCACCAAAAAATGAACCATAAACCAGCCAAGGATTGCCCTTATGATCTAAACATATATTTGCATCAATTGCATTGTGGTTTGCTAGATCTTTATTCGTTTTGATAACTGTTCCTTGATCTTTCCAGGGACCTAGTGGATGAGGGGCGCTTGCTAGTCCGATCAATGAAGTCGTACTGCCAAAAGTAGATGCCGAATAATACATTCGATACTCCCCATTCATATAAATGATTTCAGGTGCCCATAATCCCTTAGCACCACTCCATTCTTTTGCCTGTTTTGGCACATCTTTCATTGCAGATTTTTCAAATTTCCAGTGAACTAGATCCACAGAAGTACGAATCGGTACGCCAGTTGTTGGTGGTTGTTGTGTATCTGTAGAAAATAAATAAAATTTTCCATTTTCTTCAATAATTGTTGGATCATGAACCCCATCAGTAGTAATCAAAAATTGTACTCTCCCTTTAGTTGAAAAATAGGTTGTTTATTAAAACATTTTTATTTTCATTTAAAATTGGTTAAAGTAAGTAGATAGAAAAAAGTAGTTAAAATGCTTATTTTTTAGATTTAGAATAGCTTGTTTATTTCAATAGAGCGCTATCATTAAGATTTATAGCAAATCTTCCTTGTTTTTGTAACAAAATTAGAAAAAGAAAAAAATTATTTTTGCATTTAATATAAATAATGATAATTACTAGAAAATATTCTATTTTAAGATAGCTTATAGTTATTATTGATCTCTAAATAGCATAAATTATATTTACATTAATAAAATTTATTTATACAAATTATAATTAATATAAATATTTTTAGCAAGTCTATTTATTAAAAATAATACTAATAAGATTAGTTATATGTTAATATATTTTTGAAAGGAAAGAATAGATATGCAGATAGAAATTAATAATGAATCTCTCGTTGTTTTTGAAGCGTTAGCAAGTAATGTACGTATTCAAATTATCCAATTGTTGGCCAAAAATAAATTGAACGTAAAGGAAATCGCTCAAGCATTAAATCTAAGCAGTGCTATTATTACCATGCACATTCGAAAATTGGAAGAAGCAAAAATTATTAAAACAGAAAAAATTGGACAAAAAAAAATTTCACGTCTTCAAGTTGATAAAATTCAGATTAACTTTCCAGAAAAAATATTTAATGCTTTTGATGTAAAAGAAACCTCAATTCCAATTGGTCATTATACAAATTACCGTGTTGAACCCACTTGTGGTCTAGCTACTTCGACAGATTTTATTGGTCTTGTTGATGAACCAAAATATTTTATGGATCCAAATCGAATGGATGCACGAATTATTTGGTTTGCCAAGGGTTTTGTTGAATATCAATCTCCCAATTTCTTATTACAAGATGAAAAACTTGAAATGATTGAAATCTCAATGGAAATTTCTTCTGAATTTCCTTTTGCCAATGACAATTGGCCTTCTGATATTACCTTTACACTAAACGGTATAGAGCTAGGTAGCTGGACAAGTCCAGGAGATTTTGCTGATATTCGAGGTAGATATACTCCTGATTGGTATCCAGATAACGTTAACCAGTATGGGTTGTTAAAAACACTTCGTATTATGAATCACGGCACCTATATTGATGGTGCACCGTTATCTTCTATTAAAATTTCAGATATTTCTAGTCATGAAGACATCTGGAACCTTAAAATACAAGTTAAAGAGACTGCTGAACATGTAGGAGGATGTACACTTTTTGGTAGAGGATTTGGTAATTATGACCAAGATATTAAAATTAAATTATTTTATAGTTAGCAAATAATAGAGACTATTTTTTATATATAAAGATCAAAACAAATGAGTTAATTTGTTTTGATCTTTATATTCATTTTTCATTCAATTAAACAATTTGCCAATAAATACAAATGATATACTTATTTAATGAAAAATATTATAATTAATTAAGCTCACTGAACCTAGGGATAACAAGTTTAGTATTAATAAATAGGTTTTAAAAGATAAACTTAAAATTACATGGATTAAGGAGAAAATGAATACTATGAATAATCTGCAAGCACAAGCCTACAAAATCATTAGAAAAAAAATTATTTATTCGGAACTTGAACCTGGACAAAAAATTTCAGAAAAAAATCTAACAGATATGTTGCAAATCGGACGTACACCAATCCGTGAGGCACTTCTTCAATTAAGACAACAAGAGTTAATTTATACAATTCCACAAAGTGGCACGTATGTATCGCCTATTGACTTAACTTCCGCTAGAAATGCTCGTTTTGTTCGAGAACAGTTAGAAAGAAAAATTATGATTGAATGTTGTACAAAGATAGATGATAAAGCAAAAAGTGTATTAGAACTTATTATTAATAGACAAGAAGAGGCAGCTGAACTCCAAGATAGAAAAGCTTTTTTCCAAGCAGATAACAAATTTCATGAAACTTGTTTTGGGATTGCTAACCGGAAAGAAATATGGAACTGGCTAGATGATTACAATATTCATCTCGAACGTTTTCGTTGGTTACGTGTAACAATCAATGGGCTAAAATGGTTTCCTATCATCGAACAACATCAACAATTGTTTAATGCACTCTCAGCAAAATATACAGATGAAGTTGATTTTTTTAACAGCTACCCACTTACACATGATGTTAGACGAACAAAAATTTATTGTTGAACGCTATCCAGATTATTTTAAACAATCACAGATTAATCAATCTTATGATGTATGATTAACAAGTCATTAAAATTTTATTTATGCTTATTTCTTACTATTCAGATATTTCGATAAAAATTTGAAAAGCTAGTTAACAACAAGTGATAAATGAATTATTCAATTGAACTTATATACAGTCATTCATGAAATAAATTTTCAGATAAATTTACCGATTAAATTATTATCTAGTTTTAGTATACTAAAATAATCGAATAATCTTTCTAAGATTTAAACAGCTGACATGATTTTTTCCTATCTAATTGTAAATTGCTGGGTATTGAATTGATCGTTGTACCTGTGTTATAAAACAACCGATAATTCTACCTACTTTCATATTAAAATTAATTGAATAAGATTAAAATAAAAGACTAAAAATACTGAGATATTCTTCAGAATTTTTAATCTTTTTTCTAGGATAACCTGTATCGGATTCGAACCGGTATCTCTGCGATGAGAACGCAGCGTCTTAACCATTTGACTAACAGGCTATATCTTCTCTTCTATTATACCATGCTTCATAAAAAATGCAATCTTCTTAAAAAGATAGTAAGTGATTTATTGTTTTCTTGTACTATCATTTAAACAAGTGCCTAGATTATCTATCATTCAATAATCAGTAATAAAAGTCTAGACACATGTTTAAATATTTTTTACGATGGATCCTTTTATTCCTATCTTATTCTGTAACTCCAGTTTTAAAAATAGTTAAATCTCTGATATTATTTTTTTCATTATTTGTTTGAGTTCCGCTAGCTATTTCTATAATATAATCAATAAATTCTTCCAGGACTTCTTCCATTGGTCGATCTAATAATTGGCCTGCATTAAAATCCATCCAGTGTTTTTTCTTTTCAAACAATTGGTTATTTGTCGCTACTTTAATCGTTGGCACATAATTACCAAAAGGAGTTCCTCTTCCTGTAGTAAATAAAATAATATGGCAATCCGCTGAAGCAAGAGCAGAGGTTGCAACTAAGTCATTTCCTGGCCCTTCTAAAAGATTTAAACCAGATGTCCGTAATTTTTCTCCATAAAGCAGGACATCATTGACTACTGAGGTACCAGATTTTTGTGTACAACCTAATGATTTATCTTCAAGTGTCGTAATGCCTCCAGCTTTATTGCCAGGTGAAGGATTTTCGTAGACTGGCTGATTAAACTGTAAAAAATAGTCTTTAAAATCATTAATTAAATGAACAATTTTGTTGAAAATTTCTTCATTTTTGGCTCTTCCCATCAATACAGTTTCTGCACCAAACATTTCAGGTACTTCTGTTAAAACTGTAGAACCACCTTGTGAAACTAAATAGTCAGAGAAGGCTCCTAATAATGGATTTGCTGTAATACCAGAAAATCCATCTGAGCCGCCACATTTTAAGCCAATGTTTAATTCACTAATAGGTATCGGCTCTCTTTTATCTTCTTTGGCTGCTTCTACTAATTGATCCAGTAAATCAAGTGCAGTATCTACTTCATCTATCACTTTCTGAGCCACCAAAAATTTTACTCGATCGTTATCAAACTCTCCTAATTGTTCTTTAAATTCATCAACAATGTTATTTTCACAGCCTAATCCAAATACTAAAACACCACCTGCATTTGGATGCTTGACTGCATCCATTAAAATCGTTCTAGTATTTTCAAAGTCATCGCCTAGTTGTGAACAACCGTAAGGATGAGATAAGATAGAAATATTACTGAATGGACCAAGATCAGGATATTTTTCTACAAATTGCTCTCTTACTATATTGGCGATACCGCTAATACAACCAACTGTTGGTACTATATATAAATCATTTCTTACACCAATCTGACTATTTTTTCGTCTGTAACCTTTAAATGTCCGATTTTCTTTTTGATATTTTTTAACGTTTAAATGTGGTGTATAGGTATATTTCAATTCTCCAGAAAGATTAGTCGCCATATTATGTGTATGTACCCAGTCAACTTGTTTAATTGATTTTGTTGTATGTCCAATTGGAAATCCGTATTTGATTACATTTGAACCTTCCACTATATCATGAAGAGCCAATTTATGACCTTGCTCAATTGCTTCATTTATAGTAATGGAAGTACCATCAATTTTAACAACTTCTCCCTTTGTTAATGGGTGCAAGGCTACCGCAACATCATCTGTTTCATGTAATTTAATTAAATCTTGCATTATTATCTCTCCTAGTTTAATTCTTGAATGATGGTACGTACTTCATTTTTACCTAAACGTTCAACATACAGTTGTACTTGTTCAGTTAACCCGGTTAACTGATTCAAATCTTCTCCCCAAAAATCTGCATTTCCTAAAATTGTTTTTACTGCTGTAGCTGGTGTTTCCCAAGCTTTTTTACAAAAATCAATGACTTCAGGATTGTCAATGGGTTGAATTCTTGTTCCTTGATAAATAAACAAATAACCGGCTAGAGAAGCAACTTCTCTTAGAGGTAATTTCTTCTCTTTTTCTAAATAAGATTTTAAAACAAGTAGTAAACGTGTTTTGAATTTTGAAATACTATTTAAAGAAATACTGCTTAATTCATGTTTTACAAATGGGTTCTTAAAGCGTTCTTGTACTTGTTCAGCATACTGAAGTAATTCTTCTTTTGGTAAATCTAATGCTGGAATAATTTCTTTTTTCATTAGGTGATCAACATAAACAGAGAAATCTTGATCTTTCATCACTTCACTGACTGTTTGAATTCCTGCTAATAAAGCTAGGGAAGTCATCGCCGTATGTGGTCCATTAAGTAAATGAACTTTCCTTTACGATAAGGCGTTTGATCGTCTGTGAAAATAACTTGCAGACCTATTTTATCAATTGGTAATTCAGCTGCTACTTCTTTTGGTCCTTCTATGACCCATAGTAAGAAAGGTTCAGCAACTATCATTGCATTGTCTTTATAACTAAATTCTTCCCAAAGTTTAGAAGCTCGTTCTTTTGGATAACCAGGAACAATACGATCAACCAAGCTACCACAAAAAATATTTTCAGTTAGAACCCATTGTTTAAATGCTTCACCCAATTGCCATAAATCAGCATATTTTAATACATACTCCTTTAAAACTAAACCATTTTTATCAATTAGTTCACATGGAATAATAATAAAACCTTTCTTTTTTAATGTGAATCTACGATAAAGTAATTGTGTTAATTTTGCTGGATAAGTCTTTTCTGCATCCTCAGTATTTTGATCTTTTTCATTAAATGCAATACCTGCTTCAGTCGTATTTGAAAAAATAAAACGATAATTATCATCTTCAGCCAAAGCTAGGTAGGCTTGATAATCTTGATAAGGATTTATGACTTCATGGATTGTTGTCATAATTTCATGTGAATTGACTACTTGGCCATTAAGCAAACCTTCTAAAATAACCGTATAATAATCATTCTGTTCATCTAACAATTCTTTTAATCCTTTACTTAGTGGTTGAATAACTGTTGCACTACCCTTAAATAGTTGATGATTATTTAACTGTTGTAATTGCCAATCCACAAAGGCACGTAAAAAGTTTCCTTCACCGAATTGAATAACTCTTGATGGATATTGGGTTAATTCTTTAAATGCTTCTTTTTTTAATTGTTTCATTTGTTTTTCTCTCCTTTAATTTTTATTTTTCATTTTAATGCACACGTTAACATTTTATCAAAAAGTGAAAAGTCTACTATTCAATTTAAACCTTTCACTGTTTCTCGAATAACTACTTGTGTTTCTAATTGAATCTGTTTTTGTTGATCAAAAGATTCGCCATTCATTAATTGAACAAGATACGACAATCCTAAACGGCTCATTTTATTAATTGGACGCTCAATCGTTGTCAAACTTGGATTCGTGTATTGAGAATAATGAATATTATCAAAACCAATCAAGGAAATCTCATCAGGAACCTTAATACCTTGCTCATAGCAAGCTTTTAATGCACCAATTGCCATATCGTCATTTGAACAGAAAACCAAGTCAGGGCGTTCCTTAAGTGACAAGATCTCTAACATTGCTTTTTTACCACTTTCAGTACTATAGTCACCAGTTTTAACCGTTTGTGTGCTTAATTTGGCATCTGTCTGGGAAAGAACATCAAAAAATCCTTGTCTTCTCTCAGAAGTTGACTTGAAATTAGGAATGCCCTCAATAAGTCCAAACTTTCTATGACCTGCCTGATAAGCCATTTGTAATGCTTTTTTTACTCCCTGCCTATCATCACCGATAATATTAATGATAGAATCATCCTCTACATGACGATTCAAAACAACCAATGGAATCTTCAAATTTTTTGCCTGATAAATAAAATCATCATCTTTATCGGATTGGCTTAAAACCAAGATACCATCAAATCGGTTACGTAAGGCTGTATCAATATTAGTAATATTTTCAATAGCACCTACAGATAAAAGATAATTTTCATCTAATCCTTCATAAATCACTTTCAAGGTATTTGCTAAAAAACTTGATGATGTTCCCGATTCAATACTAGAAAAAAATAATCCAACAGTATAGTTTTTATTGGTAACTAAACTTTTAGCATTCAAGTTGGGTACGTACTTCAAATCCTCAGCAATCTTCATGATTCTTTGTCTTGTTTGTGGCTTAATCTTAGCATTATTATTTAAAGCACGTGAAACAGTTGTATGAGATACGCCTGCTATTTTTGCAATATCTTTAATGGTAACCATTCGTTAGCCTCATTTCCTTCAGACGATTAAATTTTATGATAGTTATAAATAATTGTCAATGCATTTATCAAAAATGTTCACGTTAATTTTTTAATTTGATTTTTTTATGATTGTTTTTTATTTTCAGCAAACTTGAGTAAAAAATTAATTTTTACTTTAATATTTAAATTTTTTTGATTGATTAGAATCAATTAATAAAGCGCTTATCTTTACTATTTATTTTTTAAAATCTTATGCTATACTAATTTTAAACTTAAATGTTAACGTTAACAAAAATTTTACTCTTGGAAGAATTTTAAATAATGAAAGTAAAATTAAAAAAATGATCCCTTACACAGCTTTCCTATAGTCTAGAATGGTGGTAATACAATGACAATTAATGGTTTTTCTTTGATTGGAATCTATTTCTCTAGAAAATGAAATCAGATCAAGAATCACATAAAGTTATTATTAATAAGCTGACACGTATTCATCATGGTAGAAAAATGGCTGATATTTCACCTGAAGTTCAATCAACTTTAAAGACATTAACAGGTATTTTTTATGTCAAATGTTTTGGTAATAGTACGATGAGCTATCATAAAGATACAATGACCCATCTATATATAAGCAAAATAACTAAATTTAGTACTGATTATTTTCCAAATCAATTGATCAATTTTTCACTATATTTTAAACGATAAAAAAATTAAATTCTATTTATTTTATATATTATAAAAATAATTAAACATTAAATAGAATTATAGCGTTTATTTTTATATTTACATTTGTGAATAATATGTTATAATATTTTAAGAATCAAATTGTTAACGTTAACATCTATTTAGAAAGGATCTTAAACAATGAAATCAAACGCTAAAAAAATCACCCTCCTTACACAACTTTCCTATGGGGCAGGAAATCTTCTAGGTAGTGGCGCTTTAGCTATTAGTGGCGCCTGGCTCTTATATTTTTACACGACATTTTGTGGATTATCAATTTTTCAAGCCACAATAATTTTTTCTAGTTCAACCTATTTAGACGTCGTTATGAATCCACTTATGGGATTTATTACAGATAATTTTTATGCTACAAAGCTCGGCCGTAAATTTGGACGTAGACGGTTTTTCATTTTAATTGGTATTCCGCTAATGCTCATTTATCCTATGTTATGGGTTAAGAACATGAATTTTATTTATTATTTAAGTACATATATTTTATTTGAAATGACCTATACAGCAGTGATGATTCCATATGAAACTTTACCTATTGAAATGACAAATGATTTTACCCAACGAACAACAATAACTGGCTCAAAAGCGATGTTTGGAAAAGTAGCAAACTTTTTAGCTGCATCGATTCCAGGTGTTTTTATTAATATTTTTGGGAAAAATTCACCAACTCCTTTCTTTTATACAGGCGTTGTGTATGCTGCAATATTAGTTGTTGCCTTATCATTTTTATATTTTAATTCTTGGGAAAAACCTTATACAGAAGTTACGAGTGAAAAAACTCCAAATGTCTTTCAAAGTTTTAAAAAATTATTTGTTGATATCTTCTCCACTTTTAAAATTAAAACATTTCGCAATCATTTAGGCATGTATTTATTCAGCTCAGGAGCAGAATGGTTATTTACAGCTACATTTACTTACTTTATTGTCTTTGTTTTACAAAAACCGTCTACCTTTGTTTCTGAATTAAATTCAATGAATAGTATTTTACAACTGATTTCAACTGCCTTATTTATTGGCATTTGTGTAAAAAAAGGATTTACCAAACCTTTTATCTTAGCATTAATTGTAGTTATTACAGCAACTATGGGTTATATTAGTATTGCTATTTTCCATCTTCCTCATCTTACTTGGTTGGTAATCACCATTACGTTTATGTTTGGTTTAGGAACTGGCGGTGTTTATTATGTACCATGGACAGTCTATACTTTTTTAGCTGATGTGGATGAAATTGTAACCAATCGAAGAAGAGAAGGTGTTTATGCTGGTGCAATGACTATGTCAGGAAAATTGGTTCGTGCCTCTATTGTTTTTTTACTTGGTATTATACTATCCTTATTCGGCTTTAAAGATGGCACCTCAACACAACCGCTCTCAGCCCAACATGCCATTATTGGAGTATTATTCTTTGGAGTCTGTGGGTTTGCTCTTATTGCCCTTTTTCTCAAAACGTATGAAATTAGATAAAGATACTCATCAACTTGTTATTGATGAATTAGAACGTATTCATAATGGTGGTAAAGCTGAAGATATTCAGCCTGAGATAAAAGTTATTTTAGAAGAATTAACAGGCATACCTTATGAAAAATGTTTTGGAAACAATACTATTGGTTATCATGCAACAGAAAAAAATTCACCTATAGAACCACAACACATGGTCTAATTAAAATAGTATTTATCCACGATTTATTGATAATATTATGAGATAGGAATTATATTAAAAAATAAAAAGGAGTTTATGATGACCCAATCACTTATTTCATTACAAGATTTTTCACCAATTGCAGATGGTATTTCTCTGGATACAAAAGCATTTGAAGCAGCTATAAAGGTTGCTGAAAGACAAGGCGGTGGTCATATTGTTGCTCCTCCAGGTACTTATTTGACTGGTCCTATTCGTCTAATTAGTAATTTAGTTTTTGAAATTCAGGCAGGAGCAACGCTACTATTTACGGATGATGTTGAACAATTTCCTATAGTAGATTCACGTTTGGAAGGAGTTAAATCAAAAGCCTATATGCCGTGCATCTATGGAAAAAATTTAACCAATGTAATATTAACAGGTTCCGGAACATTAGATGGTCAAGGTACAAATTGGTGGAAGCTTCATAGGGAAACACCAGAAAAATTAGCTTATCCAAGACCCTATTTAATTGGCTTTGATTATTCAAGCCGAATCACTATTTCTGATTTAAATTTAACCATGTCACCTAGTTGGACGGTACATCCGATGGAATGTTATGATGTTACCATTCAAAATATTTCAATCTTAAATCCAGCAGATTCTCCGAATACAGATGGCATTGATCCAGAATCTTGCAAGAATCTTCGTATCCTAAACTGTAACATTGATGTTGGTGATGATTGTATTGCTATTAAATCAGGTACAGAGCAGACGACGACTTCTAAAAGTGCATGTGAGAATATTACCATTTCAAATTGTACAATGGTTCATGGACATGGTGCCGTTGTTTTAGGTAGTGAAATGAGCAGAAATATCCGAAATGTCACCATTTCTAATTGTGTATTTCAGCAAACCGATCGTGGTATTCGTATGAAAACCAGAAGAGGACGTGGCGGAGTTGTTGAAAATATTACCGTATCAACGATTGTCATGGAAGATGTCCTTTGTCCATTTGTTATTAATGCTTATTATTTTTGTGGCCCTAAAGGAAAAGAAAAATATGTGTGGGATAAAAATCCCTATCCCATTACAAAAGAAACACCTTGTTTCCGTTCGATTCACTTTTCTAATATCGTTGCTAAGAAGGTACGAGCAGCAGAGGGATTTATCTACGGATTACCAGAAATGCCCGTTCAGGATGTTTCTTTTACAAATATTCAAATTGAAATGGACAAAAATGGCTTACCCGGTGTTCCAGCCATGATGACTGGTATTGATAAAATGCAAGCTGCCGGTTTTTTCCTTGGTAATACCGAATTGGTTCAATTTCAACAAGTAATAGTTGAAAATATTAAGGGACCTGTGTTTAAGGAAGAAAACAACCAACTTCTTCTAAAATCAAATTGTTATCAAAAGACTGAAAAACAACTTATTCCATATAACTGAAAATAAGACATTGAATGCCTTCATAAAAACAAGGCATTCAATGTCTTATTTTTGTAAGAGTATAGCTATCTTACATGTTAATTTTTTACATTAAATTCATTCATGACTATTTTTTTGTTTTGAATTGTATTTTTGATAGGTTGTTCCAATACTTCCAATACTTCCAATACTTAGACGGTTAGTATTGAATAAGCTATCTTTCGTCTATATAAAATAAATCAGAGAGGAACCTAGAATATAGATAAGGTTTCCTCTCTAATTTATTTTATATCTAATGACTAAAATCTAAGTTTTTTAACAATCTTATTTTGATTTTATCATTATTTCTTATTTGCTTCTTTATAACTATCTGTAAACTCTTCGATAACTTTATCTCCACCATTATTTCGGAAATTTTTGATGGCTGTATCATAGTCTTTCATACTAATTTCACCCATCATGTATTTGTAATAAGCATCCGATATTCATTCAATTAATGTTGACCATTGGGTATTATAGGTCTCTGAGGTTAGCGATTGGGTAGGATCTAAAACCGCATATTTTTCATTTTCTTTGATTTTTTCATTTGCTAAATTGGAATAATGATCTGTTGTTTTATAATTTGCCACCAACTCAGAAGGCCTAGTACTTGAAAATGGCTGAACTTCTTGCTGCCATTTCGTTGTGTTGATTTGCTCATAGACATTGTCAGCTTTTTTCTTGTAATGTATTCCTTCTTCGCCTAATGTCATTAATTTATATGGCTTTTGATCCATCAAATCATTAATAAATTTTAAAACAACTTTCAAGTCTTTCTCGGTTTTTACATTTTGTTTTGAGATTGCCATCCAGCCGCCCATTCCATTATTTGTATCTGATAAAACACGACGTTTGCCTTTTTCATCTGTCAAGTCATTAACTAGTGCCCACTTCATTCCTGCTTGGTCGGTTCCTTTTGCTGCATTAACATAATTTTTGGCATCTGATAGAATGGTTAGAACAATTCCACCCTTTCCTTGAACAATATAATCTTTTTGATCATTTTTTGTCATCACCGAAAAATCTGAATTCATCCAACCTTTTTTATAAATGTTACGGAACCATCGCATTGCATCTTTGTATTCTGGCTGCATAAAGGAAGGCTCGATCTTATGTTTTTTTGTAACAGCAAACCAATTGCCTGCACCAAAATAACCACTTAAAGCGCGAAATCCTACATTAAATGATTCATTTCTTTCAACAAAACCAACTGTTTTATGTTTTTTACCATCTTTATTTGGGTCTACTTCTGTAAATGCTTGTGCCACTTTTTCTAGTTCTTTTGTTGTATGGGGAACTTTTAGTCCAAGATTATCTAACCAATCTTGTCTAATTAGAATGCCATAACGAGCAACTGGTTTTTGAAAGGGAACACCATAAATTTTTCCTTTAATTCGTGCTAAATTCAATCGATCTTTTGATATTTTTGCTAGATTTGGATAGTCTTTTAGATAGGGTTCTACATCCCAAAACATTCCAGAAGCTAACGCACTTCGGACAGTCGTATTTTTTATATCTGTTAAACTGACAATATCAGCTAAAGACTTTGAAGAAAGTGCCGCATTAATCCGTTCATTTTTTGAAGCATCTGGTACCCAACTAAAATCAATCTTTTTTTCCGTATATTTTTCCAATTTCTCTTGTATATCACCAGAAGGAGCAGTTGGTGTATGCAACATGGCCATCCAGGAAATGGTCTTTTTTTCTCCGCCAGCATTTGTACTTCCTTTTTTCTCACTACCACAACCAGCTAAAGCACCAATGGCACTAACCGTTACCAATAAACTAATTAGAGTTTTTTTGATTCTCTTATTATTTTTCAATTTTCCTCACTCACTTTCCATTTATTTGAATTGATATTTCTAAAGATATAAATAAAAATGAATCATCAGCATTCTTTCCCACTCTATAGATAATTCTGTAATGATTTGTATACTCAATATAAAAACTAATGATTCATTTTTTTGATTTATTTTTTGCCAAAAAGTTTTTTCAGTGAAAACCAATTCGTCATTGTAAGAACTACCGCCTCATAGTGTCTCTTATATTTTTGCTCAATAAATGACAGTATATCTCTTAAAACTAAGATAACATCTTCTCTTGTTTTTAATGTTGTTTACTTTGAGATGCCTTATAGCTATCGGTAAATTCTTGAATGATTATACTTCCCCCATTATCTAAGAAGTTTTTAATAGCTTCATCATAACCTTTCATATCCATTTCACCCATCATATATTTATAATAAGCATCAGACACTCCTTCAATCAAGGTAGATCATTGACTATCATAGGTTTCAGAGGTTAAAGATTGAGTTGGATCTAATACTGCATACTTTTCATTTTCTTTAACCTTTTCGTTCACAAGATTTGAATACGCATCAGTTGTCTTAAAATCTCCAACTAGAGCTGAAGGCCTTGAACTTGCAAATGGCTGCACCTCTTGTTGCCAATTTGAACTTTTAATTTTCTCATAAATATTGCCTTTATTTACCTTGTAATGAATGTCTTTCTCACCAAATGACATTAATTTGTAAGGTTCTTCGTTCATGAGATCGTTAATAAATTTTAAAACAACTTTTAAATCTTTTTCTGTTTTCACATTTTGTTTTGAGATCGCCATCCAGCCCCCCATACCATTGTTCGTATCTGATAATTGACGTGGTTTTCCTTGATTATCTGTCATATCATTAATCATTGTCCATTTCATGCCTTCTTGATCCGTTCCTTTAGCGCTATTTATATAATTTCTACCTTCTGATAATATGGTGAGTACAATACTACCTTTTCCCTGAACAATATAATCTTTCTGATCATTTTTTGTCATAACAGAGAAATCTGAATTCATCCAACCTTTTTTATAAATATTATGAAACCATTTCATTGCTTTTTTATATTCAGGTTGCATAAAAGCTGGTTTTACATTTTCATCTTTAGTAATGGTGAACCAATTCCCTGCACCAAAATAACCTGTCAATGATCGAAATCCATATTTGAAGGATTCCTGATTTTCAACAAAGCCAACCGTCTTATGTTTTTTACCATCTTTATTTGGATCACCTTCTGTAAAAGCCTGTGCAACTTTTTCTAATTCATCTAATGTATGAGGAACTTTTAAGCCTAAATTGTCCAACCAATCTTGTCTGATTAAAATTCCATAACGAGCAACGGGCTCCTGGAATGGAACACCATAAATTTTTCCTTTAATTCGGGCAGCGTCTAATCTTTCTTTTGATATTTTGGCTAAATTTGGATAGTCTTTTAAATAAGGTTCTACATCCCAAAACATTCCTAAAGCTAAAGCATTACGAACAGTTGTATTTCGAATATCTGTTAAACTAATAATATCCGTTAAAGACTTTGAAGATAGAGCAGCACTAATTCGTTCATTTTTTGAAGCATCTGGCACCCAGTTAAATTCAATCTTTTTTCCTGTATATTTTTCTAACTGCTTTTGAATATCTCCTGCAGGAGGTGTAGGTGTATGCAGCATTGTCATCCAGGAAATGGTATCTTTTTTTCCATTATGATCACTTGCCACCTTTTTTTCAGTACTACAACCAGATAAAATACTAAAAATACCAAAAATCATCATCGAACTAATTAATATTCTTTTAATTTTCTGATTTCTTTTCATGACATTCATCCAATTCAATTTTATTTTCATGCATCTTTTCCTTCATAGTTAAAATAAGAAAAATCTGCAAAACAACCGGCTTTATTTCCTAAATCCTGAACACAAATTCCTACAAAATTTCCTGTAAATCCTCCAGATAAAAATTTAAGATTATACGAGGAGCCAAAAGGTTGCCATGCACTAGATTCTGACTCTCGATAATAAAATGTCCCCCTTAACTCATCTACCTATACTTTCAATGAAATAGTGTTAGTTTCAATCGTAATCCGTTCTTCCTCTAATTTAGATTCTCCATTTTGGCAATGTAACTTTCGTAAACATTTCCCTTTTTTTCATCAAAAGTCATAAATAGATAAAGATAATTATTTTCATTTAAATAAAGTGTCAGGACTGCCATTTGGTTAAATGTTTTTGGATCGAAGCTAAATCGAGTATAAGCATTAAAATGGAAATCTTTTTGGCGAATAGCTAGCAGATGTTGTTCAAAATGTGATTGGAGTGATTCACCAGAAATGAGACGCAGATATCCAGGTTTTGTTTTTAAATCACACCAAGAAGAATTAGGAAAAATTCGTCGGCTATTCCACTCTTTTGCTAAACAGCTATTTGTAAAGTCATCATTAAAATTAGTATTTTTTTCTTGTTGTGTGGCATCTATTGTTTCTATTACTGTTTCCGAGGCGGGTAAAGTATTTTCTGAAGCCAAATGAAGCCAATGATCTTTTGTCCAAACAATTTCTTGAATTGCTGTTTCTCTACCAAGAATGGCCGCTTCCTGATTTATTGGACGTGTCATTAAATAAGCCATATACCATTTGCCAGTTCTTCCTTGAACAATACTGCCATGACCTGCACATTGAATCGGTGAATTCGGATGATCTTTTGCTGTTAACATTGGATAATTTGGATCTACTTCATAAGGACCAAACAAATTTTTTGATCGGCAAACAGTTACACTATGTCCTTTTCCTGTACCTCCCTCAGCTGTTAATAGGTAATAATAATCATCATGAAGATAAAGATGAGGTGCTTCAGTTTTAGCTAAGGGTGTACCATCAAATATTTTATAAATAGGACCGATTAATTTAGCTTGCTTTTCATCAAATTCTTGCATGACAATGCCGGCAGATTTATTTCCAGTTGTTTTTCGATAATCCCATTGTTCATTTAATAGCCACTTTCTGCCATCTTGATCATGAAATAGAGATGGATCAAAACCACTACTATTTAGATAAATGGGTGTACTCCAAGGTCCTTCAATCTGACTAGCTGTGATTAAGTAATTATGGCAATCTTTAAAAGGTCGGTCTGTGCTTTTTACATCTGTATAAATACAATAAAATTTTCCATTAAAAAAACTAAGCTCTGGTGCCCAAATACTACCATTTTTAGGATTGCTTTTAAGATCTACCTGATTATAATTGGTTAGAATATCTGTTGCATGTTCCCAATTTACTAAATTATCAGAATGATATACACGAATTCCTGGTAACCATTCAAATGAAGATACTGCTAAATAATAATGATTATCTACTCTTAAAATAACAGGATCTGGATTAAATCCTCTTAAGATTGGATTTTTGATGACTACTTCTTTCATTTAATTTCTCCCCTCTAAAAAAACAACATAACGCAGCTATAAAAAACAAAAAGGCTATAAAAAAGGCAATTAGTTGACTACCAATTAATGTAGTCAGACCAGCAAGCATATAAAAGATTCCAGCCTTTACAGGTGCAGAATTTTTCATAATAAATAGTGTTGCCAAAGTAACAAAAATTAAAACGAATAAAATTGTAAAACCAAACCAAGCACCTAACGTACGAAATAACTCAACTCATTTTTCTGAATCTAAGTGACCTAAACTACTTGCAAAAACCGGCTTGAACGTTTTTTCATATTCCGCAATCGTTAATTGTTTCACACTGAGTGCAATACCACCTAGGAATAGAAGGGTAAGCCCGACTCCTATAAACCCAAGCCAACATTCTAAGCGACGTTTCATTTTTGTTCACTCATTTCTTTCGTTGCCCATCGAGTCGATGATTTTTCACCTAGATAAAGGCAATTGATTTCTTGATAGTTCACTGTTTGTCGATTTTTTGGTTTATCCCAATCATGCCACCCCGTTGAATATAGTTGTTGATCAAAATAACTATTAACAAAAGTAACAGCTGCATATTGACGCCAAGGTCTACCTAAATAATAGGGAGAATCACCAGTTACCATGCATGAAACAAAATAAAATCCTTTTTGATTTTTCGGAGTAGATGCAGCTGTAATATAATTTGTATGCGTATTCTTTTTACATACAGCTGACAATGATAAGAACTAGCTTGACCACCACCAAAAATAAAATCAACAGTTCCACTAATCTGGCAATAGTGAAAATCAACGATCTGTTCAGTATAAGGGATCTTTAGCCATGGACTAACCATTAGCTGTTTTCCGTCCTTCTGAAACTTAGGAAGTGGTCCTAAGCATAAGGTATCTTGATAGCCATCAAGTTTACAAGAATCAATATGGATATCTGTTCCTTCAATATAAAGAGCTACAGCTTGGCCAACAATTTCACCAGGTCCAGCAGTATTAACGATCGATAAATTCTTTAATAAAATCGTTTGGCCATTGATAAAAACGGTGGCTGTCTGAAATGTACCTCTCTCCTCACCTTGATAATTTATTTGATAAGCAGCTAAATTACTAGTAATAACCACTTCACCAATGCCAATTAATTCAATATCTTCACCATAGATTCTTACATTTTCTTGATAGTCGCCAGGAAAAATGAGAATCTGTATTTTCTCATCCCAGTTTGTTGCTTCATCAATAGCGGCTTGAATTGTAGTAAAATCATATAACTTGCCCTTTCCAACTGAAAATTTTTTTATAGGTGTTCTTTCATAAATCTTTGCCATATCGTACGCATCTCCTTTGTTTCTTGATGTACGCCTGTTAACAGTTGACACTGCCAGTTTTGTGGAGCACCTTTTTCTGTATAACTTTTTGTTAAATAGGTATCTAGTTTTTTTACACCAGATAGTGGACACATTCGATCATTTTTACCAACAAGACTTAGTCGTGGTCTAGGTGTAATCAACGATTGAATATCGATTGTTTTATAATTTGCTAATAGTCCTGGAATATAATAATAAAAACCATGACAATCTAATCGGGCAGTTTCGATCAACGATTCATATTCTGCCTGACCAGCAATATCAACAACTAAGGAGATACGCTCGTCAAGAGCAGCTAACCACCAACTCATCATGCCACCCATTGACATACCTAACGTTGCAATTTTGTTCGCGTCAATTTCAGGCCGATCTACTAAATAGGTTAAAAACTGCTGATTATCACTAATTCTTTCGCCCCATAACGTATGCCCTAATAATAAAAATTCTTTAAATAGCTCACTTTCTTTTTTTCCTTGTCTTTCACCAAAGCCCCACATGTCAATGCAACCAACCGCATAACCGTTTTTAATAAACACATCTAAAAATGAAGGCGTTTGCAAATAAGAGCTATCTTGTAATATTTCTTCTTTACCAACTTCATAATTACCACCATGTGAATGATTATATAAAACAAGTGGATGTTTCTTTTTATTATTTGGATAAGCAAAATAGGCAGGTACCATTTCCTGTGTATTTAATGTCAACATCAAAGTTTCTATTGTATATGTCTCTTTTATTTTTTTTTCTAGTAATTCTGCATGAATTGTGTCACTTGCCCAAGTTTTTCCTAATAAACGTTTTAATTCTTCTCTTAAAGACATTCTCTATCTCCCTATCTACCATTCGCATTTTAAAAGTGGGATTTTTCAACCCATCTGTCTAAGTTAAGATGGGTGGAAATGTATTGGAGTGATCCATTCAAATTGACGATACATTCCACCTGTTATCATCCTAGCAATCAAAATTTTATACTTTTAAGATGTTCTTTGCACCAATGGGTTCCATAGCTAACGTTGCTTGTAAAAATGCGCCATATCCTTTAAAATCATTTGTCACAATTGGCTCACTAATGTAGTAAGCAAATGTTCCATCTCGTCTACTTTCTCCACCAAGTCCAGCGACTTCACAAGTATAATTCAAATCTACCCAACCTTCTTGCGTATAAGTGACAAAAGTATCTTGTAATCCTTGATAGCTTTCTTTAATGAAAGCATCCCAATCTGATGATAAAATATTCAATCTTTGAGCTTTAGCCATTGCTGCTATAATCATACTTGAAGCTGAGGCTTCCAAATAATTACCTGTTCTATCACCTAAATCAAGTATTTGAAACCAAACATGCTTTTGTTTATCACGAACATTGGCTAATGCTTGGCAACAGTTAGAGAATATCTTTTTCAATTCTTCAACATAGGTTTTGTTTTCATGGTCTTGAAAAATTTCCATTGTATCTACCAATGCCATTAAATACCATCCCATTGCCCGTCCCCAAAAATGAGGTGACTGCCCAGTTTCGGAGTCTGCCCAGTTTTGTTTTTTTGCTGAATCCCAAGCATGGTATAAAAGACCCGTCTGTTTATCTAAAGTATGTTCATAACAGAGCCTAAATTGCTTGATAACATCTTCCAATCCTTCACCATTTTTAAAAGTTAACAGATATTCAGCATAAAATGGTTCGGCCATGTATAAACCATCTAACCACATTTGGTTAGGATAGATCTTTTTATGCCAGAAGCCACCTTCAGGCGTTCTAGGCATCTGTTGTAATTGATCGAATAGTCTATCCATAATTACTTTATATTTGGTTTCCTTTGTTTCTTGGAACAACAAAAATAATAGCTTGCCATTGTTAATATTATCCAAATTCATATCTTCATAATGATAACCTCTAGGAGAGTTATCTTCATCAATATAATAGTCAATATTTTCTTTTATGTAATTAAAATACTTACTTTCGCCCGTTTGACGATAGGCTTCTTTAATCCCTTGCAAAACAACACCAACATCATAAGACCATTTATTTTGATAATCTTTTTCTTTTGCTAAAATTGGATAACGTTCCATAACTGTTTGAAGCACTTCATTTGATAATTTTGTCATTATTTTTCTCCCTTTACATCATTCATTGATTATTTTTTGTGAAGTTTTTGGTGTAAACTCTATTAATATCTTTTTGCCTGCATAGCCGATGATTAATCCTATGTATCCGATGCCAAATAAAAAGACGATACTTGGTAGAATCTTCAAAGCTACAAAGTAACTGCTAATAATTAGTGTCCAAGCAATGATAGTATAATGAAGATAACCAAATCCTAATAAGATAGCTCCCTTAAATATTTCAAGGTAGCTTGCAAAAATAGTTGCTGCCATAATAGTATAAACATATGTGAAAGAAATAACAATACCGAATAAAAATAAGAGATTTGCTACCTGCAGGTACCACTCTTTTACTACAAACAAATTAACAATCAGAATAACCATACTACCTAAACCAATCCAACTAATCACCATTGATTGACGGTAACGTTCCTTAAAATAGGCAAAGAAAGTTTGAGTAATTGGCAGTCGATCATCTAATCTCAACCAGCGGTCATAATATTTCATCACTGCATAGGTAGCAGGTCCAATTCCAAAAATGACGAATCCGCAAAGAGTAAAAATGATCCATAAAAAATTTAGATAAATAATTGTGAGTACCTTAATTAATCTATCATTTATCTTTTCAATTTTTTCTAATGACATTTGCTTTCTCCTTACTTTTATTTATCTGGAAGACATTGACTAATAAATACCATCTTCACCAATCTTCTTCGCTAGTTTGTTTACACCAATTACAAGTACAAGTCCAATTAGTCCTTTGAATAAACCAACGGCAGTTGAATAACTTAACTGTCCATTTTGTATACCAGCTGTATAAACATACGTATCAAAAATTTGTCCGACTGTTTTATTCATTGAATTCATTACTAAAAACATATGTTCAAAACCTAAATCAAGCACCTTTCCTATCTTTAAAATCAACAACGTAATAATCGTTGGACGAATACATGGTAATGTAATATGCCACATTTTACTTAGTTTTCCTGCCCCATCCATATCTGCTGCTTCATAAAGCTGTTCATCGACGTTTGTCATGGCCGCTAGATAGACAATTGTTCCCCATCCAGAACCTTTCCATATTTCTTGAAGAATATACATTGGTCGCAACCAAAACGGATCGGTTAGAAAAGAGATTTTTTGTCCACCAAGGTGGGTAATAATATTATTAACTACGCCGCCTTCAGTCGTTAATAAAACATAAAAGATTGAAACAACAATTACCCATGACATAAAATGAGGTAAATAAATAATCGTTTGTATAGATTTCTTTAGTTTTACGTGATGTAATTCATTAAGCATTAAAGCTAAAATAATTGGAAATAGGAAAGAAATAACAATTTCCAATCCAAAAATAAGGAAGGTATTTTTAATCAGCAATATAAAAGTATCCTCTGTAAACAATCGGATAAAATGCTTTAGACCAACAAATGGACTACCTAAAATTCCTAAAAATGGTTGATAATCTTGAAATGCAATTACCAATCCCCCCATGGGTACATATTTAAAAATAAGAAAATAAGCTAATCCAGGTACTAACATTAAATAAAGTGCTCTATTTTTTTTAATTTGTGCCCAACGTTTTTTACGAATTATTTTTTTTGTTTTTTTGGGATTTTCATTGTTTTCTTGATTTATTTTTGTTTTGATTGTTGCTTCCATTAATGATTCCTCTCTTTCCTAATGAATTGTTTTCATCATACTAGGAAAAAAACATTACGTATATAATCATTTCTACACTAAAGAAAGCGTATACAAAATATTCATTCTTTCTTTCGATTTTAATTGAAAGAATCAAAAAATAGATCAGCTTAAAAATTGATTGTATACGTAATCCTCTCTTCATGTTAAAGTTTTGTTAAAGAATATATTACATGAGGAGGAAAAAGATGCAGTTAACAAAAAACAAAGCAAAGAAAAAACGGAATATATCGAAAAGTGAAGCAATAGTCCATGGCATCATCATTGTACTTTTACTTTTGTTTACACTCTTATGTTTACTTCCTTTTATCAATATTTTAGCTAGTTCATTTGCAACTTCTGGGGAGCTTTCTACCCGACCTTTTATTTTAATTCCTAAGACGTTCACATTAGATGCCTATCGCTATATTTTATCAACACAAACGATCTTTAAGGCAATTGGCATTTCATTGTTTGTAACAACTGTAGGGACATTTATTAGTATGGTTGCTACTTCGTTTATGGCTTATGCACTTTCAAGAAAATATCTGCATGGTCGAAAATTTTTTAATTTTATTATTGTATTTACCATGTTGTTTAGCGGTGGAATGATTCCTTCATTTATTTTAATTAAAAGCTTAGGTCTAATTGATTCCTTATGGGCACCTATTTTACCTAGTATTGTTAGTGCTTACAATATGATTATTATGCGTAATTTTTTCCAAGGAATTCCAGATAGCTTAGAGGAATCAGCAAAAATGGATGGTTGTACGGATTGGGGAGTCTTTTTACGATTTATTTTACCTTTATCTCTTCCTTCAATTGCAACCATTTCATTATTCTATGCAGTAGAATACTGGAATACCTACCAACCAGCTCTATTGTATATTAATGATTCAAGCAAGTGGCCAATTCAAGTACTATTAAGACAAATCGTAATTGTTTCTAGTGGAATGAATGCGGATGCTTCTACTGTTGATATTGTTCCACCAGCACAATCTGTAAAAATGGCCGTTATTATTATTGCTACTTTACCTATGTTAATTATCTATCCATTTATTCAAAAATACTTTGTAAAAGGAGCAATAGTAGGATCGGTGAAAGGATAAGTAAAAAATTATTGGTTGGTGATTAATAAGCACAATTTTTATATTGTTGATCAAAATTACCCTTCTTACTTTTAGATCAGAAATTATTATTTCTTTTCAATGTAACAGAATATTAAACATATGAAGAACTTCATCAAATAGTTAATTTAATACTTTTGTGAATTTCTTCATATGTTATTAAATAGCAATTATTGATAAATCTTATTTTGTTTTCGATATTCACCAGGTGTTGTTCCAATTTTCTTTTTGAAGAAACGAATAAAATTTTGTGGATTTGTATATTGTAAACGAGTGGAGATATCTTTAATCGTTAGGTCTGTCTCTATAAGCCAATGTTTTGAAATAGATAAACGATAGTTTTGTAGATAATCACCAAAGTTTACACCGATTTCTTTTTTAAACACACTGCTTAAATAATTTGGATTATAATTCAATTGTTCACCAATCATTTCTAGTGAGATATCTTGATCATATTGTTTATGTAGTAAAACAAGCATTTGTTCAGATAAGGATCGCATTTCATAGTCTGTTTTTTCTTGAGTCATTTGAACAATCGGTAGAATGAGCAGAGTATAAATTTTTTCTTTAACTTTAAATGGATTTTTTTTATTTAATACTTCTAGGTAGATATTCTGACTATTTTCAAGCAATTCCATGTCAGCGCCTAAGAGCTGTCCAAATTGAACAAGATTATTAACGAGTTGTAAAATCATATTTTCTAGGATAATTGGATGTTTATTTTCATTTAAAATGAAAGAAAAAACCTGGATAAAATACTGTTGAGTCGCCTCTTTTTCACCGATACGCATGGCATCCAATAATTCCTGTTCTTCTTTTTTAGGATATTTAGCGGCTGGGTATTTCTGATGATATGGATGAATGTCATCAAAGAAAATCATAGTATCCTGTTCAAAATTTATTCGAAAGGATAACGCTTCTTTTGCATTGATGACTGCTGTTTTACTATCCTTTATTTCTGTATAGTCATTTGAAATACCAAAATTTATTTTTATATTTAAAAAATTTTGTGCAGCTTGTTGAATAGCTGTACAATAATCAATCAATTTTTTCTTATCTATGCAAGGTTTCATATATAACAAAGTAGCTTGTATTTCTTGTTTTAAAATAATTGGTTGAAAACGCATGTTTTTTGGAATTAACTCAGAAACTATATTTTCAAGGGAAACTAAAAATAAATCTTTAGCTTCTTCTGGTCGACCACCAAGATCATCAATTTGGATTAATATAATAGCATAATGCTCCTCTTGATTCATTAAATAGCCAAATTGAGCAAATTTTCTGGCTATTTCTATATCGGTAAGCTGATCGTAGAACAAATTTAACAAAAATAGTTTTTCTAATTCTGGTTTCTGTTTATTTATTTTGCTAATCATTCCTGCATTTTCGGTTAGAAGCAGATCGATGCCTGATAAAATTTTCTTTGTTTCAGATTTCCATCCACCTTTTATTGAATCAACCGCCAATAGATCACCAATTTCACGTATAGGTCGCTCAGCAAAACTAGCAATTAAATAAGCAATAATTAGAAAAAGGATAATAAAACAACTGGCTAGTAAGGTAAGTCCTAATTCCAAACTTAATACAGATGAATGAATTTCTTTGTTTGGCAAACAAGCAACATATGTCCAATGATTATAATCAGATTTTAAATAAAAATAAATATTTTTCTGATCGTCTATCATAGTTCCTTGTTTTTTCGTTGAATTTGTCAATTTTTTTTGCAAGTTAGGAGTAAGTGGTTGGTTATGTTGATAAAGCGAATGATAATTTTTATCGTAAATACCAAAAAAATTGGTTGATTTTTTTCCTAATAATTGATCAATAGTCGTTTGTGGAATGGTTGCAGTTCCAATAGCAGAGCGTTCCGTCTGAAAAATCGGCAGCAAAATTCGCATTTCTAAATGATTATCTTTCTTTTTCCAAAAGATATAATCTGACGTCTTTTCAGCTAATAATTTTTTTTGTAATAATTCATTTTTTGATAATTGCTTGAGTGAATTATGCGAAATATCCCAACCTTGTTTTAAGCTAATAAGATGATAATTCGTAGTATTATCGATCCCCATCACACTAATATAGGCAAGTTCTGAACGGATTTTGCGTACTTCTTCAAAATTATGTGGATTAAGTGGTTGGTTAAGCATTTGTTTGAATTGATTTGTCATACTATACGTTGAAAAAGTATATTCAATCGTTTGAATTTTTTGTTCTAGATTATTTTTTACCTGACCCACATAATTACTCTGTTGATTCACCAAGTTTTTTTGGATATTATGATAGGTCTTTTGATAAATATAACACGTATAACCACCAATCAAAAGAATCCCAATTAAACTGATCGGTATAAAAATTGTATAAAACAAACTATAACGCTTACATTTTATTTTAAAAATAGAAAATTTACGATGAATAATCATAACATAAGATACTTCCTATAAATTAAATTTTAATACTTATCATATTTTAACATAAATTTCTAAAACAAGATAGCTTAAAAAATTTACACATCAATAAAATAAATTAAATGATTATCTAAAAGAAAAATTATAGTAATTAACAAAGATTGAAGTTATTTTTATTGACTGATCAATTTTTATAACCTATGTGGGTTTCTCAACTACTTTTAGATAAACTTGACTAATTCATTTAATAACATTCTATTGAATACCATTACCTTCTAGGAGTGAATCAATGCAAACAATTGAGCACATGTTGACTGATTATCAACAATTTACACGACCAGCAGAAAGTTCTCTTCATATGCTTTATTATGATAATACGCCACGTTCTTGTTTATTAATTTTACCTGGCGGAGGCTATGAACACCTAGCTATTTTTAAAGAAGAAATAGCTATTCAGCAATGGGCACATAGCAATCATTTACATGCGGCCTTATTTGCCTACCAAATAGAGGGTCCTTATGCACATCAAGGAAGTGCACAACATTTTTTTGGTACCACCTATTCAGAAAAACAAGCAAATTTTTTTCCCTCGATAAATGGGCTGCCAATTTCTCCTCCACCTTGCTTTATTTGGCATACCTATGGTGATCAATCTGTTCCTATCGAAAATAGTCAAGCTCTAGCAGAGGCATTAACAGAAAAAAAAGGTATGGTTGAGTTACATTTCTTTCCAAAGGGAAAACATGGATTAGCAATGACAAATCAAGACCCTTTTATTCAACAATGGATTTTTCTCGCTGAATCATGGATTAATAGATTATTAAAAAGAAAAGAGGAAAAAAATAATGACTAAAACAAGCAAAATTTTTATTGCTGGTGATTCTACTGCAGCCATAAAACAAAGCAACAAACGTCCGGAAACTGGCTGGGGAGAAAAATTGGCTCTTTATATTTCTAATTTTGAAATCGTTAATAAGGCCAAAAATGGAAGATCAACTAAATCTTTTATTAATGAAGGATTATTAGCTGAAATTGATAATGAAATTGAAGCTAATGATTATCTATTCATTCAGTTTGGTCATAATGATCAAAAAAAAGATGAGGATCGTGGAACACAACCTTATGGCGATTATCAAGAAAATTTAGCAATTTTTGTTGAAAGTGCTCAAAAAGTAAACGCCATACCCATTTTATTAACATCGATTACCCGAAGAGCTTATTTAAATCATTCTAATCAGCTCGATCCTAATACCTTAGGCGATTATCCAGAAGCAATACGCAAATTTGCAAAGAAAAATAACATTTTGCTTTTAGATATGTTTAAAAGAACACAGGAATTTTTTCAATTATTCTCAGTTGAAGAAACAAAGAAATTTTTCATGCATCTATTACCTGGTCAAAATCAAAACTATCCAAATGGGATCATTGATGATACTCATCTTAATAATTATGGTGCAACCATCGTTGCCAAATTGGTGGCTGAAGAGTTAAGTAGGTTATCTTTACCTCTAGCTACTTCTGTTTCTTTTAACAAAAATAATTAAAAAGATTTTTATCATCTTAATCATTCAATGGAACTATCTTGGTAAATAAAAAAAGTAAAAGTATGAGATTGATTTTTATCTCATCTTTTACTTTTTTATTTAGCTTTTTTTGTTTGTTTATTATTCAACGTAAATCCAACCAAGATGGTTAAAATTGGTGCAAGTATTGGGAAAAAGGCAAAGGGTCCATACGATAAAGCACCAACCTTTAAGGTTCCCATAATAAATGTACCACTTACTCCCCAAGGAATTAATGCATTCACAGCGACGCCAGAATCAGCAAGTGTTCTGGTTAAGTATTTTTTATCTAAACAAGCTTGGTCAAAAGATTTTTTGAAAGTTTCACCCGGTAAAATGATAGATAAATACTGTTCACCAACAATTAAGTTAATTCCAATACTACTTAATGCCGTAAAACCAATTAAACGAGAAGAACGATTCATTTTTTCTTTTAATTCTTGAACGATAGTTCCAACAATTTCAAACTTAATAAGTAATCCACCTAATGCCAAGGCCAAGATAATTAGACTAGCAGAATTTAACATACTAACAATGCCACCACGTGAAAGTAGGACATTTAATTTTTGGTCTGAAGTGTGGGCTACATAACCGTTCATCAATGTATCAGCTACTTTGGGAATTGTTAGTTTTGGATCATGAATAAACGCTAAGATAATCGCTGAAAGCGAACCAACTAATAAGGTAGGGATAGCCGGAATTCGTTTAATGGCCATTGCAAACAAAATGATTAATGGAATTAATGTCCAAAATGAAACCCAAAAATTAAGCTGCATGTTTTTTACCATTGAATCAATGCTTGATAGGTTAGCCGTTTTATTACTATTTCCCAAAAAGAAATAACCAACCAGTGATATAACAAATGCAGGTAAATCAGTAAATACCATATTCTCAATATGTTCAAATAAATTTATATTACCAATACCTGCAGCTAAATTTGTTGTGTCAGACAACGGTGAAATATTATTGCCTAAAAATGCCCCAGAAACGACCGCACCAGCAGTCATAGCATCATTAAAACCTAAAATATAGCCAATGCCTAAAAATGCAATGCCAACTGTTGAAATAGTTGTAAATGAACTACCCACAGTCACACCAACAATAGCACATACAAGAAAAACTGTTGGTAAGAAAAATCGAACAGAAATAATTTTGAATCCATAAACCATAATGGTTGGAATTGTACCAGACAAGATCCAAGAAGCTACCAAAACACCAATTAATAAAAATATAATAATTGGAATAATTCCTAGTGTTATACCGTTTACAATCCCATCATGAATTTCATCCCAAGTAAATGACCGAAAGCGTCCATAAAATAATAGCAATGTAAAGACAACCAAGATTGGAATATGTGGCGTTAAATGGAAACCAATAATAAGTATTCCTAAAATAGCCAACATAATAATCAAAACACTAATACATTCTTTTAATGAGATTTTTTTATTCATTTCATCCCTCATCCTCATCATAAAATTCAGAACATCCTGCCAATAATATATTATTTTTGACAGGAAGTTCTTCATTAAAATACAACAAAATACTTCTATTATTAATTATCTATCTAAATCCTTATCTATTGTTGTTTTCCACCAGTCTTTCTTATAAGAATTAATAATCAAAGGAATTACAAACATCACTAATGTAATAATTCCAACCAACAAACCATTCACAAGCGTTCCTGTAATTAATGTAGCAGCAATTACTATAACGATAGATAAAATCAGCATACAGCTTACTAACCAAACAAGCCCATTGCCTGATTTACCTATTCGATAAGGACGCTCCCTATCTGGTTGATTTTTTCTCATAACAATGATGGAAATAGCGATTAAGATATAGACAATACAATAAATAATTGTTGTTGCATTTGTTAAAATTAAAAATACGGTACTGACATCATCCATGACACCATACAATAATGCAAATAGTGAAATAACGACAGATTGTGTTAAAACAACATTTCTAGAAACACCAAATTTATTTTCTCTATAGAAACCAAATTTTGGTGGTAAGAAACCTTCACGTGCAACTTGAATAATTGTTTTTGAAGGACCCGTTACCCAAGCAGACAATTGAAGTAATACTCCAATAAAAACCATAAAACTAAAGATATTACCAATAATTTCTGGTAATCCTAAAATATTACAGTAAATTAGAATAGATTGTGTAATATTTGCTAACTCTAATTTTCCATCTGGTACTACATTTTCTACAAATAATGCATTAATTACATTTAATAATACTAAACCAATCAAGGCAATGAACACACCCTTGGTATAATTTTTAGTAGCATCTTTTAATCGAGGCATATAAACAGAACTCATTTCAATTCCCACGAAAATAAATGTAATTCCTGCTAAATATTTTAAAGAATCGATATGTTGCAAATCAGGAATTGTTTTCGACAAACTAAAATTACCTAAATAACCATTCGACAATAAACCAACCTTAAAAGCTGAAAGTAAACCTAAAACCAACATTACGATAACTGGAATGTAAACGCCTAACCAAACACCAATATTTCCGCCGACTTTTGCCATATCAAATTTTATATTTAAAAATGTGATAATCCAATAAATAATCAAAATACAACCAAGCACAAACCAGTGATTGTTCCCCAAAGCCACATTTCCAAATGTATTTCCCAATAATGGGCCTAGTGTTGAAGCTACCATCACCATCCCAGGAAACATTTGAACCCATAACAGCCAGGCAACAACAAATCCCCATTTTCCTCCAAGAGCTGTTTTAACCCATAACTGAGGTCCACCTTCCTGTGGCAGCATGGTTGCAAACTCTCCTGATATCATTGAAATAGGACCAGCAAAAAATAAAACGGCAAAAATTGAATAAAAAATCAAAGTCCAGCCTACTGCTGCTAATGTTGGAATACTACGAACAGTTGCACATAAAGCCATTGTCAATCCAACAAAAGTTCCCAGACTTATTTTATTTACTTCAGATTTACTCACTTTTGAACCACTCCTTAATATTAGATAAGCTCTGCTTAAAAACAAATCTTAGAAGTAACTAAAAAATGATTTTTATTTAGAAATCTTCTAAGATTCGTTCATAATCCCTTTGCATTGCTCTTTGCCAGCTAGAAAAAATTTAAAGGGAAAATTTTTTCTAACTTTCCTGCGACTTAAAAATAAAAGTGACTTAACTAAAAATTAAGTGAAACTTCAATAGACACTTGCTATCCAATATTTTTCATCAACTTCTATTTTATTTTATCGTATAGTCTAATATTTTATTCAAACAAGTGATAAAAGATGGATATTTTATCGTCATATTTTTATTCAGAATATATTTTTTCCAATTTTTCTTGGATAGCTACTTTAATTTTTTCTTTATATTCATTAAATGTTTCTTCCTGATTCATATAAGGACTCATAACGCTAGCTCTTAAAATAGTGACCTTACCAGCGCGCTGCCATTCTTCATTTGAAAAACCTAAATTGTTTACAAATTTTAATGGACTGTTTCCATAGTCTGGTATAGCAAAATCGGTATGTGAAGTTAGGAAACCATTACTGTAAATACTTCCTTTCACATAAGAAGAATAATCATAAACATCATGGTTTAATTTATTCATTGCAACTAAGTCATCATTCCCTTTTTCTTTAAACACATAATCAACCATGTTAAAATCAGGGAATGTTAATGGATGAACTTCAATTTCTTTACCATTGATATTAAATGATAAATCATCTAAGAAATGATAGAAGCGCTGTGCTCCCTCAATAGCTGAACCAATTAATTTACCATACCCACTAATATTCAAAGGCAATACCCTATGAGCTGCCCAAACACTTGCAGCAGTTGCTCCAGCTTTTGATCCTTCTAAGATATAGGTACCTAATAGGGCTGGAATATCTGCTCCCTTCTCAAATACATAGGTTGCAAAATAAGAAATAACATCACGCATACGAATATCTTTAATAACAATACCCCCAGCTGAATATGGAATATAACCCATTTTGTGTGGGTCAATGGTTACAGATTCAGCTTCTTCAATTGCCTTATAGTCATAATAAACTTCCTCAGAAATATGATCTCCCTTATCAGTAAAGACACCGTTTTCATAATAAACATCTTTTAAGTTGTTATAAGGAATGAAATTATTATTTTCATCTAAGAAAATTGCACGACCATAACCACCATAAGCAGCATCCACATGCAAATAAAAATAAATATTGTCTTTTGCTAATTTTTCTCGCAGATTTACAGTACGGTTAATATCATGAATTGCGATTTTATCTATCTCATCAACTGCGCCTTCCTCAGTTGATCCAACCACACCAACTACACCAAGAATTGGAATTTTTTGGTCTGCAAGTTCACGGATGATTCTTTCAAGCTCTTTAATGTCCATTCGATAATTATGATCGACCGGAACAGATACTACTTGATCTAATCCAATACCGATAATATCGGCTGCTTTTAACCAAGAATAGTGCTTTGTTTGTGGAACTAGCCATTTGCCTAATTTTTCTAGATTTTTTCCGCTGCGTGCCGAATGAGTTTTTATTTCTTCAATTTTATCTGGCACTTTTTCCAGTCGATCCAAAATTTCTTCAGTTGACATATTCATTAATGCCCATTCATCTTTATCAGAGACTAGTTCAGGCATAACTTCTTTCATTGCAAGAGGTAAAGATTTAATATTACGGGCATACCAGAGTCCTTCTAAATTTGCAATAGAACCATCGGCAACAATATGACCCCAACCATTTTTATAGCTCATAAGTTGGGCAAATTCTAGCCCCACTTCTTCTTCCATTTGGCTAGTTGCAGGTGATGATTCATAAGCTACGTTATTCCCATTCTATAATATAGCAAAGTTATAAGCCAAAATTGCCGGCATCAAGGTTTCCGAATTCATATGTCCCCAATAACGACCTGCACTATGCCAGGGAACTGAGTCTGTACGAAGGCGTGAAGAAATCTCTGCTAATACATTCTTCATATGATTGACAGTATTTTCGAAATTTTCTGAACTTTGTTCTTCTGGTGTAATCACCGGAGTATCTTGCGGCATATAATTTTGGCGCCAACCTAAATGTTCATCAACCAAGTCATTTAATAATTTTTTATAAAGATCACCATTTTCTGCTTTGTCTCCAATAAATAATGCATGTAAATTCAAATCTTTCGGCAATGATTTTCCCATAAAAATTCCTCCTAAAAATTATTTAATTTATTAAGTTCAAGGTTATACTCATCCATAAGTTCTGTAAAATAAGACGCTTTTTTAGAATGGAATTATGGCTTAATAAAACACTAGGAGACCAAATTATTTTTCCCACTTATGTGTATCAAATAAGAAAAAATTATTTTTAGGAGTTGAAATTTATGGTTTACTTTTTAATTTCAATGATAAGATAAGCAATAAATATTAATTAACGACTTTAGCTAAAAAATATTTTTTCTTACCTTTTCGAATAACAACAAATTTGCCATCAAAATGACTAGTTGGATCAACTGTGGCTTCCAAATCTGTTACTTTATCACCATTAATACTAATTGCACCATTTGAAATATCTTCACGCGCTTGACGTTTAGATGGTTCAATTTTTGTAGAAATAAGCATGTCTACAATATTTTCTGGTTTACTTGAAATTTCAACAGTTGGCATCTTTTCAAATCCTTGTTCAATTTCTTGAGCATTTAATTCTTTAATATTTCCTGAGAATAAAGCAGCAGTTATTTTTTGTGCTTCTGCCAATTCTTCTTGACTATGCACAAATCTAGTCACTTCTTCTGCTAAACGTCGTTGTGCCTCCCGTTTTTCTGGGTTTGTTTTTATTTTTTCAGCTAATTCTTCAATTTCAGCTTGTGAAAGGAAGGTGAAAAATTTAAGATATTTTACAACGTCACGATCATCTTGATTTAACCAAAATTGGTAGAATTCAAAAGGTGATGTTTTCTTGGCATCCAACCAAACAGCACCACCAGCCGTTTTACCAAATTTTGTTCCATCTGCTTTTAACATTAATGGGATAGTCAACCCAAAGACATTTGTTTCTGGGCCTTCCAATTTACGAATTAAGTCTAAACCAGCAGTTATATTTCCCCACTGATCTGCTCCACCAATTTGTAATTGAACATTAAAAGTTTTATATAAGTGTAAAAAATCGATTGATTGTAAAATTTGGTAAGTAAATTCAGTAAATGAAATTCCTACTTCCAACCGACTAGCAACAATATCTTTTGCCAACATTGTATTAATATTGAAATTTTTACCATAGTCTCTCAAAAATTCTAGTAATGAAATTTTTGATAGCCAGTCATAGTTATTTACAAAAGTAACATTTGCATCTTTACCAAAAAGCTTAAGCATTTGTTTTGTTAATGAATCGACATTATGTTGTACTTGCTCCATTGTTTGCAAAACACGTTCTGTCTTTCTACCACTTGGATCACCAATTGTTCCGGTTCCTCCACCAATTAAAATATAAGGATGATGTCCAGCTAATTGGAATCTTTTCATCATCATGAAAGGAATTAAATGTCCAATATGCATGGAATCTCCCGTTGGATCGACACCACAATAAAGCGAAATACTCGCCTCTTCTGTTTGCTCTCGTAATCCTTGTGCATCGGTTTGTTGATTGATCGCATCACGCCAAGTTAATTCATCAATAATGTTCATTATACTAAACCCTCCTATTTTTTATGAAAGCAAAATACTATATAACAGTATATTATGTTTAAGAGTTATTTCATTTAAAAGATGATATAAAAAAAGTCCCTTGACAAAGTCAAGGGACGAAAAGACGCGGTACCACCCAAATTATATGTTTAAATAAAACATATCTCTCAAACATTTAACGCTGTCACGTGGCATTTTGCCAAAACTCATGAAATGTAATTCGCTTTAAAGCATGTACTAGTTCACATTTTCCACTAGTTTTCTGAGACAGTGGCTTTATCACTACTTCGTTTCAATCAGCATCTAAATTATTCTAATTGACTTAATCATAAAATACAGATAATTTTTTGTCAACAATTATTTAACTACAATTAAAAAATAATTCTGCACTTCAATTAATTACCTTATGTAAAAATTTTTTATTTAACTTGAAATTATTCTCAAAATTCAAATATCTTAAAATTTATACTATTAAAAATAATTGTGATAATCTCTTTACGATAGAGTAATAAACAAATTTTAGATATTAATAAAAAATGAATCATCTCAATATAACTAAATTAATAATACGATATTTAATTATTAACTATTATTCAAAAAGTTATGTTAATTTATATGATTTATTCTTTTTCAAAACAAAATAAAAATATTGATCTTAAAATCAAAACAATAGAGTCATTATTTAATAAGTTATTGCATAAAAAACTCGTTATTTTTAGAGTCATTTATTATCATTAAAATGACATTAAACAAGGGAGCAATGAAAGTGATTGATGACTAAAAAAATAATTTATTTTTTTAAAAACAGCTTATTGCTTTTTAATAGTTTTTTTATTTTGTATGTTTATTGCAACACTTCTATTGAAAGTTAATGTACATTTTGATTTATCTGAAAAGGCACAATTTGAATGGAACAATTTAACACTTTTCTTTTCAATTATTGTTGTACTAGGTTTATTAATAGCAGTTCGGCCAATTCTAGCTAAAATTAATACAAAACACCTATTTTCTTTTTATCTATTATCTATTTATTTAGGTATTAAAACATAATTTTTAAAATCATTATACTAATCAAGGTTTATTTTATAATAATCATACTAAACTTTAATTAAATAGAATAACGGCTTCTTCTAAAATAATTTTAGAAGAAGCCGTTATTCTATTTAATTAAAGCAAATTGTTTTTTTCCTTAAATCTTCCCATTTCCAATTGACTACTTCAGGTATATCAATTCCATTCTTACGAATATATTGATGATGGAAAGCTAATATCTCATCCATTCGGTTCATAAAATCGGCAGCCTGTTCGTTGTAAACTTTATCGGCTACGTCTTTTGCAAGATGGAAGCGATCCATTTCACTCAGGACACGCATATCAAAAGGAGTTGTTATATCGCCTTTTTCTCTATAGCCATGAACAAATAATTGATGATTTGAACGACTGAAGAAAATATCACGAATTAATCCTTCAAAACCATGGAAAGCAAAAACAATTGGTTTATCTTTCGTAAAAATTGCATCAAATTCCTCATCTGTTAATCCACGTGGATCAATAGATGGGTGTCGCAATTTTAAAATATCAACAACATTAACAAAACGAATCTTTAAATCAATAAATTCTTTATTTAATAACGTTATAGCTGCTAATGCTTCTAGGTTTGGTTCAGTTCCTGAAGCTGCAATAACAATATCTGGTGTTTGACCTTCATCATTACTTGCCCAGTCGATTACTTTTACTCCTTTATCAACTAATTCTTTTGCTTCTGTTACTGAATAAAATTGTGGCCGTGGATGTTTACTTGAAACAATCAAATTAATGACTTCATTTTCTTGAAATGCCTTATCCATAACAGCCATTAAACAATTAGCATCAGCAGGTAGATATTCACGAATATATTCGGCTTTCTTTTCAGCTAGATGTGTTAGAATACCAGGATCTTGATGGGTATAGCCATTATGATCTTGCTGAAAAACCGTAGAAGTAGCAATTATATTTAATGCTGGATACTCTTTACGCCAGGATTGTTCTTTTGCTTTACGTAACCATTTAAAATGCTGTGTTAACATTGAATCAACAACTCGCAAAAATGACTCATAACTAGCAAAAAATCCGTGTCGTCCGGTTAAATATAGCCTTCTAAAAATCCTTCTGCTTGATGTTCAGATAGTTGACCATCAATGACACGTCCAACAGAAGATTGCCATTCATCAGTATTAGATATTGGCTCCATCCATTGACGATCTGTACTATCAAATACCTTATTTAACCGGTTTGATTTTGTTTCATCTGGTCCAAAAATTCGAAAATTTGTTGGATTCGCTTTAATAAGATCTTCTACATAATTGCCAAATACGATCATATCTTGAGCAGTTACCATTCCAGGAGTAGAAGTATCAATAGCATGTTGTTCCCAACCATTCATTTTCAAAGGCTTGGGATCTAGTCCGCCATTTGTAATTGGATTTTTCGCCATTCGGCGATCTCCCTTTGGTGCAAGTTCTTTCAATTCGGGTTTTAATGTGCCATTTTTATCAAATAGTTCTTCTGGATGATAACTCTTTAACCAGTCTACCAAAGCATCAATATGTTCCATATGTTCTGCATCTACTGGAATTGGTACCTGGTGAGCATGGAAAGTGCCTTCAATTTTCTCATCATCCCATATTTTTGGGCCAGTCCATCCTTTTTGTGTTCGCATAATCAACATTGGCCAATGCGGCATTTTCGCATTTTCTGCTTTATCTTTACGTGCTTCTTTTTGTATATCTTTAATTTCTTCTATGATATGATCTAAAATTTTAGCCATAAGCGGGTGAACTTCATCAGGTACTGTTCCTTCAACGAAATAAGGTTTCCATCCCATTCCTTCAAAATATTTCGTCAATTCTTCATCACTTTTTCGTTCTAAAATTGTTGGATTAGAAATTTTTCCACCGTTCAAATATAAAATAGGTAAAATTGCCCCATCGTTAACTGGATTAATAAAAGTATTCGCAAACCATCCTGCTGATAAGGGACCTGTTTCAGCCTCACCATCACCAGCAACCGTTGCGGCAATGACATCTGGATTATCCAAAATAGCTCCAGTAGCATGAGAAATACTGTACCCTAATTCACCACCTTCATGGATAGAACCAGGTGTTTCTGGTGCAGCATGTGAAGCAATTCCGCCTGGAAAAGAAAATTGTTTAAATAATTTTTTTAAACCTTCTTTATCTTCTGTGATTTCTGGATAAATTTCTGTATAGCTGCCATCTAAATAAGAATTAGATACCATGACCTGTCCACCATGACCTGTCCACCATGACCGGGCCCTTCAACATAGAACATATTTAAATCATATTTATTTATTACTCGATTCAAATGAGCATAGATAAAATTTTGGCCGGAAATTGTTCCCCAATGTCCAATTGGATGGACTTTTACATCTGTTGTTTCAATCGGTCGATCCAGCAATGGATTATCTTTTAGATAGAGTTGTCCAACCGAAATATAATTGGCTGCACGCCAGAAGGCATCTAATTTTGCCAAATATTCTTTTGAGTCATATTTTGTCATGCATGTACTCCTAACTTTTTATAAAATATTAAGAAATATCAAACTTATACTACGATTTATTTAATAATAACGGTTTCCAAATTAACGAGTTTTGCCCAAGTTTCAATTTGATCGGTTGTCAGATTTAATGAGATGACTGTATGGTGACCTCCACCTGTTTCAATCCAAGATTGAACACCTTCATGAAAACTTGGCTTTACTTTCCATAATACACGGGCAACAGGTAGATGAGGTGCTGCCTCAGTTGGTTCAAATGCCGAAACTTCATTCACTAATAACTTATAATGTGTTCCAAAATCGGCCATCGATACCACGACACCATTTCCCGCCTTACCATCAAAGACTAAACGTGCCGGATCTTCACGATTTCCCATAGATAGTGGTGAAACAACAATTTTTGGTTTATTGACTGCTAGAGTTGGATCTACTTCCAACATATGTGAACCTAAAATTGCTTCTTTTCCAGGTGTCAATTCATACGTATAATCTTCCATGAAACCGGTATTTTGATTATGAGACATAACTTTTAATAAACGATCAATCGCTGCAGTTTTCCAGTCTCCCTCACCAGCAAATCCATAACCTTTTTCCATTAAACGTTGAACGGCTAAACCAGGTAGTTGTTGCATCCCATATAGGTCTTCAAAGTTTGAGGTAAATGCATTATATCCACCTTGTTCCAAGAAACGACTTAACCCAATTTCTTGACGTGCCTGTACTTTAACATGTGCTTCCCATATTGTGTGATCATAATCCCAATAGTCAAAATCATATAATTTTTTATATTCATCAAATAAGGCATTGACTTCTTCCTCAGAAACGGCATCAATAACTTTGACAAGATCTCCAATACCATAATAATCAACGACCCAACCGAATTGGATTTGTGCCTCTACTTTATCCCCTTCTGTTACACCTACATTTCGCATATTATCACCAAAACGAGCAACCTTAATATTAAAGCTTTCATCATAGGCAACTGCTACATCCATCCAATCAGCAATTTGTTGTTGCACATTACTGTCTTGCCAATAGCCTACTACAGTTTTATTTTGTTTTTTAAGACGAGCATTAATAAATCCATATTCTCTATCTCCATGGGCAGATTGATTTAAATTCATAAAATCCATATCAATCGTTTGCCATGGAATACTTTCATTAAATTGTGTTGCTAGATGTAGTAAAGGTTTTTGTAACAGTTTTGTTCCACGAATCCACATTTTTGCGGGTGAAAATGTATGCATCCAAGTGATAACACCAGCCACTTCGTCCCGATAATTTACTTCTTTTATGATATGAGTGATCATATCTGAAGTTATTGCTAAATCCTTTAAAACAATCGGATAAGGTAGCTTACCAGAAGCATTCAAGCTTGATACGATTTTTTCTGCATCATCTTTCACATAGCCAAGTGCTTCTTCTCCATATAGATATTGTGATCCTACAACAAACCAAAATTCTTTTTTATCAATTTTCAACATTTCTCCCACTCCTTTTTATTGGTTAAAATAGTATTTCATGAGAATTACATATTAATCTTTCCTAGATTTATTATCTATATACTGTTTATGTCCACTGCCCATGAAAATTTAATGATTGACCTATCGACCTATCCATTAAGTAATTTTATTGGAATATAGCTAAATCAGTCGCCAAGATTACCCAATCTACTCAAAGGCAATCTTCCTATCTATCATGCCATTATTGCTTTCAATTGACAAATCAACAGTTTTCTTCATGCTTTTTCGATTGATACATTGCTAAATACTAGAGTTATTAACAAACAAAATAAAGCATTTTAATTCATTAACAAATTCTCTTTTTTGACTTTTTAATTTATATAAATATATCCCTTCTTTCTGTCAATCATCTATTTAGCTTGCTTTTTGATTAGCGCTTACATTTAAAATGTAAACTTTTTGTACGTACATGTCAATAGATAAATAGAAATTTAATCAAAAAAGCCATTTTATGTACGTACATATTAGTAAAGTGCAATCATTTGCAAAAAAAGTGAAACCAGCCTATTTTATTACTTGTAAGGAGTGATAAGAAATGAAAAAAGAGAAAAAAATTTCTGCCACTTACATTTATTTTTTTGGTGCATTTGGCGGCATATTGTTTGGCTACGATATTGGTGTTATGACAGGTGTCCTTCCTTTTTTGCAAATTGATTGGCATTTGACGCACAATGCAGCAATTATCGGTTGGATTACCTCCTCAGTTATGTTAGGTGCCATTTTTGGTGGCGCTTTAGCTGGTACATTATCCGATAAGTTTGGTCGTCGTAAGATGATTCTAATTTCTTCAATTGTTTTTATAGCAGGTTCGCTTTTATCTGCTGTTGCACCAAATCAAGGACAATATTACTTAATTATTGTTAGAATTGGCCTTGGCTTAGCAGTTGGTGCCGCTTCCGCCTTAGTTCCTTCCTATATGTCTGAAATGGCTCCTGCCAATTTACGTGGAAGGCTTTCAGGGATCAACCAAGTGATGATTGTTATCGGTATGTTGTCTTCTTATATTGTTGATTATTTATTGAAAAATTTACCAGGAACATTCACTTGGCGGTTTATGTTAGGTGCCGCTTCAATTCCTGGATTAATCTTATTTTTAGGTGTTCTAGCCTTGCCTGAATCTCCACGTTTTTTAGTACAAATCAATAAAATAGATGAAGCTAAACAAGTATTAAGTTATATTCGCAAGCCAAATGAAGTAACAAATGAATTAAATGAAATTTTGACAACCACAAAACAAACACAACAAACACAACATACAACCAGTTGGAGAACCCTACTTACAAACAAGTATCGCCCACTTGTTATTGCTGGAATTGGTGTAGCTGCTTTTCAGCAATTTCAAGGAGCAAATGCTATTTATTATTATATTCCACTAATTGTTCAAAAAGCTACAGTACATGCAGCAAGTGATGATTTGATTTGGCCAATTATTCAAGGAATCATTTCACTTATTGGTGCACTGCTTTTTCTAGTTATTGCCGATAAATTCAATTGACGCACCTTATTAGAAGTTGGTGGTATTGTGATGTGCCTATCTTTCATTTTGCCAGCCGTTATAAGTATGTTAGTAAAATCGGCAACCAATCATTTTTTAATTGTCTTTTTCCTTTTTCTTTATGTAGCCTTTTATTCATTTACTTGGGCACCACTAACTTGGGTTATTGTTGGAGAAATATTTCCACTTTCTATTCGAGGACGAGCTTCTGGCTTAGCTTCTTCTCTTAATTGGCTTGGTTCATTTTTAGTCGGTCTACTTTTTCCGATTATGACAGCTCATATGTCTCAAGAAATTGTTTTTGCCATTTTTGGTGTTATTTGTTTATTAGGTGTTTTATTTGTTCAATTCTTTGTACCAGAAACCCGTGGACGTACTCTAGAACAAATTGAACAGGAAGCAGAAACAAAACGATAACCTAAGAGGATATCAAAGACTGTTTTTCTAGCAAAATAATGAATTAAAATAATTCTATAACAAATAATAAATGAATAATAATTTTAAATATTGCTTTTTACTATGCATATTTAATAAAACGACCAGGTGACTTTTATAGGTAAATCCTAAAGCGAATCCTGGTAGAAATGAATTATTTAATTATTTTTTAACAAATGAAAAAATAAAAATTTTTAATAAATACTGATTAATAATTGCTAAAAAAGTACAGCTAAAGAGAAATCATTTTAGCTGTACTTTATAATGATGAATAAATTTTGACCTGTAAATTGTCACCAACCTCCAGAAGCACCGCCACCACCAGACGAACCACCTCCAAATGACCCCCCATGAGCCACCACCACTGCTACCTCCTCCAAAGCCACCAAAACCACCACCGCCTCTTCGGTTATTATCTTTGTTAAACCAATTAGCAGAATTATAGAGGGAAATAAGATAGGCGGTTGTCAGAATCTCTCCTTTATGGGAATAAAGTTTATCGCCAACAAGTATACGGCCAAATGCTTTCTTTTTGGCTGAAGGAAATTGAATAAAAATTTTACCACGTTTAATAGCATTTTGTAATTGTTTGACAGAATAGAGAAATAAAATACCACTTGCTGCCAATTGATAAAATGCTGTTTGTTTTACTTGATGAATTTTCTCTTCCTGTGAAGAAGAATGGTTCAAATGCCTGATCGTTATAAGAAAATTTCCATACATATCAATCAATTGTCGATGAACAGTCCTATTTTTATAAATAAAAAGTAAACTCAGTAAACAAAGAATAAACGATATAAAAATAGCACTTAGGTAGTTAAATTATTTTTGTTGCTTCTCATCATGCAAATTTGCAATCATGGCATCAACCAAAGCCGTCTTTGAATTAATAATTGGAAACACCTTATCCAGTACTCGATCTACTCCCTGACTATATTTATCATTTTTAAAATCATCAACGACCTGTCTATTATTAATAATATCATCTACTTTAGCATCGGGTAGTAAACTTTCTAATCCATATCCTACCTCTAAATGAAATTTACGATCTCCAACTGAAATCAAATATAAAATACCATTATTCTCTTTTTTATTTCCAATGCCAAGTTGATTAAAAAGTTTATTGGCATAACTTTCTATCGTTTCACCTTCTGGTAAATGATTGATCGTAATTACTTCAAGTTGTGTTCCATTTGTACTAGCTGCTAATTGTTTATTTAAATAATAAACTTTATCTTTTATTGCTTGATTAAGAATATTTGCATTATCAGATATGAAAATATTATTCTGATTTAATACGATTTTTTCATTGGTATCTTTAATTGTAACTGTATAATTTTCTTCTATTTTTGGATAGTCTCCTAAATTAGCTAAGTTATCATCCAATACTTTTTTAAAGGAAGCTGTGGTAGGTTGTTTTTTACCAGCTAAAATATCAGACCGCTCAATTTCTGCTTTTCTAATACGTCTCTCTAAATTTAACTGATCTTTTTGATAATGATTTTTATAACTCGTTGGCAAAAGAGAGATTCCAAGGAAAAAAATGGTTATTAATAGAAAAAAGATATAGAATAAAAACTGCCACCGATTGATTCGACCTAATTGATCAAATCTTTCTTTGACCCATTGATTCATTTTTTCTATCTTAGGATCTATAGGATTGTTTGCTGAATGATTACTTTTCATACTTATAATCCTCTAATCAAAATTAACATTAGGAACTTTTTTTGCTTTTTCGTCTGCTTTAAAGTTTGATTTTTTCTCAAATCCAAACAATCGAGCTACAATATTTTTGGGAAAACGTACAATATTCTGATTATAATTATTTACTTCTTGAATATAGTTGCGTCTTTCAACAGAGATTCGATTTTCTGTGCCTTCTAGCTGAACCATTAAGGTTTTGACATTATCATTTGATGCTAGTTTTGGATAATTTTCATGAATGACATTGATCATAAGTCCTAAACTACTATCCAACTGGTTATTTGCTTTCACTTCTTCATTGGGCGATTTTGCGTTATTATAATTTTTCCGAGCTTGAGTAATATCACTGAAAACTTTCTGTTCTTGTTTCATACTGCCTTTTACACTATTCACCAAGTTTGGAACCAGATCTGCTCTTCGCTGCATAACATTTTCCACCTGAGACCAAGTGGTATCTACCTGATTTTCTTCAGAAGCCAAACTATTATAGGTGCCTATAATAAATCCAATAACAATTATAATAATTAATCCTAATATACCAAACACTACTAATCTTGTTCGTTGTTTTTTTTAATGAATCCACACTCATTTCTATAAGATTATTTTTACTACATTTCATTTAGAAAATTATAAGTAATAAAATTGTTGTTCATGCATGATTTCTTGATTTAATCATTTTCTAGTAAATTTTGTAGAAAATTCGATCTGTCGATATATAATAGCCAATTATGATTTTATTAGCTTCAAAATTAAATATGCTTCATATCAAGGTAAATAAATTCACCTTAAGAATTATTTTATTACCTTAACTGCTAAAATGTACTAACTTTTAAAATTAATAGTTATTTTTCTTATATTTACTAAAAGTAAAAGATTAAAACAATTTAATTATTTAAATTGTTTTAATTTCCAATGAAACAGAATATTAAAATTTATAAATTGTAGTCATTATAGCAGAAATGCTATTATTTGTCTTGATTTGTTGTTCTGTAAATAAAGTTTAAAAAATTTTTTACTTCTAAAATAATAATTAGTCATTCAAAAAATCAATGTCTGGGTAGCAGATTAGTTCTCATCATGCTTTCACTAGGTTTATAATAATACTTATCTAATATAGGGGAGGGATTTGGATGAAAAAAGTAATGTTGATTATTAGTTTTATTTTTATTGGAATGTTTATAGAAATGTTTAATTTAACCACACATGCAGAAACAAGGCATCAACCTATTACTATGGCTTATTATCGTATATGGCGAGATATCACTATGCCAAAAAATGCAAATTCTGATTTGCCATATGAAAATGTAATTTCAATGACTGACCTACCTAGTGGACTAGATATTGTTTCTTTGTTTCACTACGTGAAACCAGGCACGAATCAAGAAAAATCCTGGCAAACTGTTCATGATGTTTATGTGCCTACTCTGCATAAACGTGGCACAAAGGTCATTAAAACATTAGGTATTGAAGAAATATACGATGTTCCAAGCAAGCAACAAACACCCACCCAAAAAGAATATGATGATTATGCCCAAAAATTAATTGAAACACACCTTATTCCTTATAATTTAGATGGACTTGATATTGATATGGAAGCTCATCTGACTTCATCTCAAGAAGAAAAAGCCATTCATGTTATTTATTCGCTCAATAGAAAATTAAAACAAGAAACCTCACATCCAAAATTATTAATTTATGATACAAATCAAGATAATCACCATTTATTTAAAGAAATAGCTTCACAAATTGATTATCTATTTTTACAGGCTTACGGTAGAGACACTAAAAGTCTTGATCAAACCTGGCAAACCTATCGTAATACAATTTCTGCTACTAAATTTGTACCTGGTATTACCTTTCCTGAAGAACAGGACCAAAATCGTTGGTATGATGCCTATGAACCATTTAAAACAAGTAATGCCTATCTATATGCGAAATGGCAACCTATTGATGGTCCAAAAGGTGGCATGTTTATCTATGCTATAGATCGTGATGGGAAAAAATATGGCGATGATACAATTACAAAAACAGATTTTTCTTGGACAAACCGTATTATTGATACAATAAAGGAAGATTCAAATAAAACTAGGTAGGTAGATCGTTCATCCTAAATAACAACTTTATAATAAAAGAGTGAAAAATCTTATATATTTAGTTTTCACTCTTTTATTAAGTAAAGAAAATAACCCATTTAAGCATCCATTTACAATTAAAAAACATCAATAGTATTGATATTTATGCTACTTACCTTATAGAAAAAATATCTATATCAAGAACTTGGTAATTATTAAATCTTTTAAACATACAACCTAATGAAAAGAAAACAAGTTATTTCAAATAAATGGACGAGCTATTTATCTTATTTATTCAAATTATTGTTTTAACAAATAGTACGTTAAAATATTTTGATTAAAATAAACTACCTGTATTTTAATTAAGTTAGCTTTTTAATGAGTTTTAGCAAATTATTTAATTTCCGTTTTTATAATTGTTTTGTCATTTTATCCTATCTTAAATTACTTCTATCAAAAATCTTTTTATCTTTTTATTTTAAATAAAGAATTTAAAATTCATGAATTGGATAATTAGAAAAATAAGATATCAGAAGATTGTCTATTTGATATAAAAAAACTAAAAATTAGCTGATTGATTATTCCCAATCAGCCAATTTTTTTATAATATTTTTGATATAACTCAATAATTTCATCTCTATTTGTTTCTCTTGGATTTCCGGGTGTAGTAACATCATTTAAGGCATCTTTAGCAATTTCTGGAATATCTTTTTTCTTAACACCAAGCTCTGTCAGATTTTGTGGAATACCAACATCAATGCTTAATTGTTTGACCGCAGCAACCGCCCTTTCACGAACTTCTTCTAGAGGTAAGATTTCTGCGTCTTTAACTTTAAATTTAATAGCAATTTCTCGATATTTCTCTCCGGTAAATGCCTTATTATAATTCATAATTAATGGCAATAAGGTAGCACAAGCTACACCATGAGGAATATCATACCAGGCGCTAAGTGGATGCGCCATGCCATGTACCAAGCCTAAACCAACATTCGAAAATCCCATACCAGCAATATATTGCCCTAACGCCATTTCTTCTCTAGCCGGTTGTTTTCCTGCATAGGAATCTCGTAAAGATCTTGCAATGATTTCAATGGCTTTAATATGGAACATATCACTCATTTCCCAAGCACCTTTAGTGATATAGCCTTCAATGGCATGGGTTAAAGCATCCATACCGGTAGCCCCACATAAATTTTTTGGCATTCCCATCATCATATCACTATCAACAAAAGCTACTACTGGAATATCATGAGAATCAATACAAACAAATTTACGATGATTTTTTACATCGGTAATTACATAATTAATCGTAACCTCAGCCGCTGTTCCTGAAGTAGTTGGTATTGCTAAAATGGGTAAGCTAGCTTTTTGTGTTTTTACTTCTCCTTCTAAACTAATTACATCAGAAAATTCTGGATTTTCTATAATAATCCCAATTGCTTTAGCAGTATCGATCGGTGAACCACCACCAATCGCTACAATATAATCAGCTTTAGCCTGCTTACAAGCCGCAACTCCAGCTTGTACATCTTCAATGGTTGGATTTGGAACAACGCCATCAAAGATTTCATAATTTAAGTTAGCAGCTTTTAAAATAGCAATCACTTTTGTAGCGACATTAACTTTCATTAATTCTTTGTCCGTAATAACTAGAGCTTTCTTGAAGTTGCGTTTCTTAACTTCTGTTGTAATCTCAGCAATAGCTCCTTTTCCAAAATAACTTGTTTCATTTAATATCATGCGCTTGACTGTCATTTTTCCATGCCTCCAGCTTAATAATTCGTATTAAAATAATTGCTAAAATTCGTTTGTAACCTATTGATTTTTTTACAGAAAATTGATATAGAAAATAAGATAAGATAATTCCAACTATGTCTACTCCCTTGTCTGTTAACTATTTTGTAATAAGTGACTTAAAAATTGAAATCTTTATATAAAGAACATAAACAGATTACTTTAATACATAAACATCATTAATCCGAATAGATATCCTACTATCATACCAAAAGCAGTAGTAACTGATACATCCAGATTAAATATCGATCCAACCAATATACCAATAATCGTTCCAATCAGCATACAAATCCAAGTTATATTTTCTTTTAACTCTTTATTCAATCTTCTTTCATCCTCAAAAATTTATCAGTTGTTCTAGTCGATTAATCTCTTCATTTCTTTCTTTATAGTTTGGTTTTAAATCATCAAATGTATAAAAATTATTTTAACTTTAAACAAGATTAAAATGATACTTAATATTTTATTTTTTATTTATATAGTTTTTCATAGCTTATTTACTTGATCGTTTGTTTGATAAAGCGATTTAGTTACTTTTTTATAGCATGAACTTAGCAAAAAATTATTTGTGATTTAATCCATCTATACAATGACAATATATCCGTTCTATTCAATAATCCTAGTTAAACAAAAAATAGAAATGCGAAGTAAACGATTTCAATTAGTTTTTCCAATAAATCGATAAGTAAATTGACAATAAGTTTTCTTGATTAATTTTATCACTTTAATTTCTCTTTATTTTTTATCAAATTTAATTATATAACAAAATAACTGACGTATTTAAAATTATAAAATTAATCTTTTTCTTTTCTAAATATTAGAGCATACGTTCAAGTATTGTTCTCTATAATTTAAGAATTAATGATCATTATAGCTTTTATTCTATCATAAAAACAATACAAATAGTTAAAAAATAGTTTTTTATTTTGCTTATACAAAATATAACAATTATAAAAATCTTAATAATAAAATATAGAAAATGAAACTAGATAAAAATGTTTATTTCTTCTCTTTATACTATGGAAATTTGATAGTGTTTTTTTAATTTATTAAATAAATTTTTAAACATAAAATCAGAAAACAATCATTAAAAACTGGAAAAATAGCTAAATTTTTTAATTATTATCAATAAAATTCATCTTTATTTGTAGTTTTTTATATTATTTTTGTTATTTCATAATCAAAAGTTCTCTAAAAGCTTGGCAATTTTACACCACTTTTAGAGAACGATTCAAACTGCTATTGCCTCTTAGTGTTTATACACCAATGGAGCTAGAACAAATTTATCAAATCTTGGTGTAAAGTCATCTTGGATTGAACTAAATTTATATGAATTGTCATTAGATAAAGTGATTTTGTTGTTTCCTTTTTTCAAATTAACTTTAATAATTCTATTTTTATAAACATCCCAGCTAAGCGTATTTCTAAAATAGATCGTTTGGGGTGTCTGATTATTGACCGAAATTTGTGCATATCGTTCAACTAAGTCTGTATTATACGGATGAATATAATTTTGATCGTTATGATTTTTCATTACAGGTGCTGGCTCATTATTTGCATAAAAGATAGATAAAATATAGGCACCTTCATTTTCTACCTTAACATTGAAAGAAAGGGAATTATTTTTTCCACCTTGAAATCCTTCTATAGCTTTTCCATTTGAAGCATAAGGAGTCTCAATAATTTGCGGTGTAGCTGTACTTCCTGGTAAATATGGATAGCTATCTTTATTTTCAGCATTTTTTTGTAGGTAGACTTCTTCTGCCTGAATAGTTATTTCTTTTTTTGCTGTATGTTTTTCTTTCCAGTGAAAGTCAAAATAATCAATAGCTAGCTCTTCATTAGTTCGAAGTTCTAAATGATTGACTCCAGCAGCCAGATAAACAGAATTTGCATTTACTTTTGTCAATCGTTGGTCTTTTGGTACTTCAAACTTAGAAATTGGTAGCCATTCAAATTCCACTTTACTTTCTGCTTTTGCATCTTTGGCATAGATCATTTCTTTTTTATAAATCGTTGCTGCTCCCCCACTTGCCGCTAATTTTAATTCATAATAACCATCTTTTGGAACATTCACATAAAAATCTAGTTTTCCTTTTCCTTTCGCATAACCAGAACCACTAGTATAATCATAAGAATTATCGAAAAAGAAATCACTGTCTGCACTCGTCAACTCTTCTGCTGAGACATGGATCGTATTCTTGTTTTCACTCACTAATGAAAGATCCATTTTGTCTAACGTAGCGGCCAAAACAGATCCTTGTTCTTTTCCACTTTGATCTTTTCCATCATGCATCAATTTAATTTTATGAAGGCCTTTTGTTAAATTTACATAAACTGTTTTGTAGTTATAATAGCCCCATTTGACGGTTGAATCATAGAGCAAACTTTCTTTCTCTTTACCATCAATAAATAATTTATGTTTTAATACAGCACCAATAGCACGATTTTGTCCGCCACTTTCAACATACTGTAGAGTTAGCGGATCTACCTGGGGTGCTTGAACAGAATAAAAACTATCTAATCGATAATGACCATTTTGGGGAACATCTACTGTATATTCAACACCATCATTCTTTGTATTAATATTTCCCACCTCTGCCCGATTTGAGCGAGCAAGGTCGCTACCGTCTAACTTATCAAAACGTTTTGCTTGACCAATCATCGTTGCATCTTCAGCTTCATAGGTTCTTCTCCATGACGCATGTTTTGTTTTTTTTATCTTGGATTCTGGTGTTATGATAGCAAAAAAAGCATCCATCAATTGAGCATCTTCAATACTAAAATTCAACTGATTTCCAATCAGATCAATATTACCTTCAAAAATTACAGGTATTTCATCCGCAAATCCATGGTGTCCCGTATAATGTGTTTGATAGATCTTTACGTGTACTTTTTCGGCAGTATTGAATGCAGGAAGCTCTTGTAGATTATTAATTTTTATTTGTTGTTTTCCTGCCTGACCACCAAACAATGTTTTTATTGTTTGATTTTCTTCATCTATACTTGTTAAGCCATACAGTGCTCCAAAATTTCCAGGCTTTTCAATATTTTCCTGTGTCATATTGATTGTATGTCCATGCATTTCGTTATACCATTTATAAATCCACCAAGCACTGTTTGGTTCATTTGTATTTGCTGCCAATTCATTGAGTGAGTTGGCCAATCCCCAGTAAGGCAGAGAAGCATAAGTTTTCGTTTCTTCAAAAATTGACAACCAATTAACCAGTGGCCCTGGTGCACCTACATCTTCAAAATTGACAGTTTCATTAATAAAAATTATTGGTTCTTTTAAGTTTTTATCTGTATAATATTGTTTTATTAATTTTTGGGCTTCATTATAATGGGTTTTATAAGAAAGTAGTTTATCTTTTTGTAATTCATGCCAGGTTATATAATCTGGCAAACAATGATGTTTAGAGGCATACTCAAAAAAAGCCTTATAAGCCTTTTGATTGTATTTAGCATAATTGGGACCGGCAATTTTTGCTTTAGGATGAATCGTCTTGATTGTTTGATAAATGATTGACCAATCTTGGCACATTTTTTCATTGTTCCCTGAGTACCAGATTTGATCCGGTTCATTGAAAATAACAAAACTATACTGTTCAACTTCTTGATCAGACTGATTTTTTAGCATCTTACTAACAACCGTTTTTACCTTCTCTTGATAATCTTCAATACCATTGGACTCATAAGGCCATTCTAGATAATAATCTTGTAGATAAATTTGATTTGTTTTAATACCTTGATTTTGAAGATAGGAATTCAACCGATAACCATCACCTGATGGATGCTGTTTGCCATCTGCTGCCTTTTGAATAAGCATTTTTGGTTGAATTGCTTCAATAAGATTGGCAGAAGGGATATCAATCTCACTAACTCCATATAAAAAGCCCGTTGATCCATGTAGCATCTTTCCTGTATTTGAAGCTGCATCAAAGTTTAGTGTTGGGACGTTTTTTTCAATTTTTTTATCTTTATTTGTTGTCACCTTTTTTATCTCATCTTCACTATTTATACTTACTTTATCTGTATGAGCCCTGGAATTGTCTTCATCTGCATAAACAATATCTGCAAAAGGTAAAAATAAAATTATACTATACATAATAAATAAAAAATTAATCATACTATCCTTTATTCTCCTTTTTCATTCATTATTCACAAATCTACCTGCTATTTACCCATAAAAAGCAATCATTTTTTCTCCAACTACCAATTATCAAAATGAGATAAACAAATTTTTTCCAAAAATAGATTTATTCTATTATTTTTCTAAAGTGATTTTATACAAACGAGCACTTGGAGCAGTTTCAAATTTAAAAGCGACTTGATTATTAACATTAAAAATCGTTGTTTGATATTCAGGTGCCTTAGGGTAGATTTGGGTAACTGTTTCAACCTTTCCATACTTTGTTAAATCTACTTCAATCAAATTTTCCTTTTGTTTATTATTCCATACAGCTAATAAAAGTTGACGATCCCCTATTAGACCAAAAGTATATTTTGAATCATCCAATTTTTCTAATCCTGTCGGCCAAATTGGTAATGATTTTAAAATTTGTTGACGAATTTGTTTATATACGTTTAATCCTTCAGTTACCAACTTAAAACGATTATCTGACAATTTATTTAAATACCCACTTTGATGAACTCTAAGTAGTAATGAATTTATCATATTATAGATTACTTCTTCTTCATCGCCATCCTCTAAAGGATAGGACCAAACAGCACATTGTTCCGGTGTTACTGCAGATGCACCAACAGCTGCAATAGCGCCATTGCGTAGGTAGTCCGTCTGATCGGTCAAGGATTGAAGGCTATGTCTAGAAAGCATGGCATAATCATGACGCATACCACCGCTCCCACAATTTTCAATTACAAGATCTGGATATCGTTGAAACAAGTGATCTAACCAATTTAGATACGCACGATTATGAGCGAGTAGTCCTTCACCATAGCTATCTGATAAATAATCGGTGCCTATACCTGTGGTAATGTTATAGTCCATTTTTATATAACCAATCCCATAATCGGTAATTAAACGATCCAATACCTGATCCGCATAAGCGATTACTTCTTTATTACGAAAATCTAAGTGGTACCGATCGATGTCAATAACACGTTTTCCATGACGAGTAAAAAACCAATCATCTGGTAATTTATCTGCCAATGGACAATGGATCCCCATGACTTCAATTTCTAGCCATAATCCAGAAATCATTCCTTTTTTATGAATGGCTTTTATAACTTCATTGATCCCGTTAGTAAATCTTTTCTCAGAAGGCAGCCATTCTCCAACACTATCCCACCAATATCCATCTGCATACCAACCACAATCTATGACAAAATATTCACACCCAGCTCTAGCTGCTGCATCAATTAAAGGTAATTCGACTTCTGTTGTTGGTTCTCCCATCAAACAATTCATATAATCATTAAAAATAATTGGTAATTGTTGATTATCTTTAGACACTCGCCGAATCAGACGTCTATAAATAGTCAATTCATCAAGAACTTTTTCTTGATCGCCATTTACTTGAACGTAAGCTGTTTTAACAGTTTCAAAGGTAGCGTGTGGTTTTAATTGAATCCAACAATGATTGTCATATTCTTCTGGACCAAAAAGAGTTAAATAAAGTAAATTGCCTACTCCTGTATCTCCAATTTCATAATGCCACGCACCATTATGTTCAATTTGCCATCCTGCACTTTGATTCGTAAAACGATTGAACAATACGCCACTAGGTGAGAATTCCGAACAGGACCAAGAAGAATTATTTGTAATATTAATTCGTTGTGAAGAAGGTTGTTTATGTTCGCCATCTACATAAAAATTAATACCATGTTCTTTCAATGTTCTTGTCTCCCATTGTAGTTCAGCTGTCCAAGCATTATGAGCCACCGAAAATTCCAAATGTTCAGCATAATTATTAGGAAAATCATTTATTTGTAAGATACCTGCCAATGTTAGCGAAGATAACCATTCAATGCCTACAGCTTCATCTCCTGTATTTTCAGCTATCTTAAATGTACGTATTGCACAACTATCATTAAATAGTTGAAAGAAGCTATGAATAATTAGTCCAGTTTTTTCATCTTTTTCTACAATGACTACTTGCTTTCCAAAATCTTTTTCTTCAACGTAATATTCTTGATAGTGTAAACGATCCGTTGTTCCACTATAAGATAGTTTGATTCCTTTATGGTGAATATTATCACCTGTTAATTGAACTTGTGTAAGTAGAAAAGCAGTTGTCTGCTTTTGAACCTGCTTTACCCAATTTTCATCTATCCTTTGTAATTCTCCCATATAAAGAAGACAAACATGTTGTGCTTCTGTAATCATAAAAATAATTTCTGACTTTTTCCCTTCAATCATCTGAATATTGGGATTATTTTTTTCGTTCATTCTCTCTATCTCTTCCTTTCTCCCTGTTTCAGTATTGCTTCCTGAACCGTATCTTCCATTTGTTCATATTTTTTATAAAATAATAAAGGTAGAATAGCCAACGTAAAAGCAATGATTGTCACCCAGTTAAAACTGATATTAATTCCTGTTAGTGCTTTTTCTGTTTGTGCCTGGCCGGCAATATAACCAAAACTTGCCATAATTTTAGTTGGAATTACTCCAGCAATTCCACTACCTAGTTTTAAACAGAAAGAACTCCCAATAGAAGTTAATAGACCGGCCGCTACTACACCATTTTTCCACTTACCATAATCAACAGCTGAACCAAGTAAAGCAAAAGGCATGGAACAAGCAATTCTAGAACCCATATTCGCAATAATCCAGCCAATCATAAGAATTACCAAATGGTGTCCACCCATCATCATAATTGCTTGTCCTAAAATAGCACTGATTAATGCACCAATCCAAACAGCTTGTTTACTCATAAGCTTTGTTAAAAATGGAACAGAAATCATGGCGATAATTTGGATAGAAGCCATCCCATTAAATAAAGATACCAATCATTTATTGCCAATATTATAGGTAAAGTAATAAACCAAGGTAGAAGTTCTTTCAATTAATGCAATCCAAAAAAAGAAATTGCTCAGTACAATAATAATCCAAGGCCAATTCTTATTCATCGCTTTAAACCCTTGCCTAGTTGTGACTGTTTCTGTACTCATTTTTACTCTTTCTCGAATGTTCGTAAAAGAAATTAATGTTAAAATGGTGGAAATTGTGGCAAAAATAGCAATTGTCCAACGAAATCCTACTACTTCATTATTTGGACCAAAGTAGGCAACCATCGGCAAAGTTAAGGTATTAACAATAAATACACCGAGTTGTGAGCCAACCATTCGAAAGGAATTGAGCTTTAAGCGTTCTGACGAATCGGCAGTCATCAAAGGTAAAATAGCTGTTAATGGTGTGTTTAATCCTGTAAAAATGATACCGGTTACAATATAAGTGATAGCAGAATACCAAATTTTTCCATCCATACTTAACTGAGGTGCCCAAAATGTCAAAATACCAAAAACAGAAAATGGGATGGCTAGCCAAAGAAAATAAGGTCGTGCTCTTCCCCATCTAGAATTTGTCCGATCAATAATCATTCCCCAAATAGGTGCATCTAAACTATCAAAAACACGAGCAACCAACAAAATAGTTCCTGCTGCTGCAACTGGAATCTTAGCAATATCCGTATAAAAATAAAGTAGATAACTACTAATCATCGTAAAGATTAATTGTCCAGCAGTATCCAATTGTGCATAACTAATTCCTTCCAAAATACTTACTTCTCTTTTTTTCTTTCTGTTACTTCCAATCTGATTTGTTGTTTTAACTTTTTGCATTGTGATTTCTCCTTTCAATATAAATTGTAAGCCTTTTCTATTGTTGGTAAAACCTCAAAAATATATAATTAGGTATACAAATACAAACAGGAGGTAGAATTTTCCTTGACAAAAGTATATATTTTTGATGTTCAAAATGCATTTACTTTTTTTAAAGCTGGCCAATTTGTAACTACTGGTGGATGGATCCATAAAAATATAGTCAATCAAGGTGACTATGAATTTATGGTTGTTATCTCTGGTTGTATTTATTTAACAATTGATGGTATAGAATATGCTGTAAAAAAACATGAATGTATCCTAATTCCTCCCTATACACGTCATTTTGGCTATAAAGGAGCAGATAAAAATTCTACTCATTATTGGATGCATTTTTTTCCAAGCGGACCAGTAAGTTTTAGTCAGGTGCAAGAGTCAATTTCACTAAAAAATGAAAGAAACTATCATAAAATTTGTATTCCTCAATATTTTCAGCTAAATGAATTTGAAAAAATAGTCATTCTAAGTAAGCAATTGCTGGATTCAGCAAATGATCTCTATAATTCTTTACTTACTTCTAATTTTGCCATTACATCAATTGCAATAGAATTATCAAATCAGTATAGTAAACAATTAAGCTCCCAAAAAAACAAAGTACCAACAAAGTTTGAATTAATTACACAATGGATCAGAATACACAGTCATGAACATCTAACTGTACAAACAATTGCTGAAGAGTTCCAATTAACACCTACTTATCTAGGTCAGTTATTTAAAAAATATAAAGGAATAAGTACCATTCAATATATTAATCAGAAAAAAATCGCCCAAGCAGCCGAATTATTAATAACTACCGACAAAACCATTAAAGAAATTTCTATGGAATTAGGTTTTTCTAGTGAAAAATATTTTATGAAAGTATTCAAATTAACCAACAAACTTACGCCAACTGAATTCCGAAATTCTTTTCCAAAAACTTACTTGAATAATCATTCTGTCGATCCATCTTTTCCTAAACCTAAGCAAATGATGACCTAAAAATAATAAATGGTCCAAAAGTTTGTAAATAACTTTTAGACCATTTACTATTTTTTGAAAGATTAGATTGTTTTTTTAACTTTAAATGAATGAAAATTATCTTATCTCAATGATTAATTCAGTGAGAATATATAGAAAAGCTTGTCGTATATATTCAAATATTATTCGCAATTATAATGAAATTACTGATAAATGATCATTGCTCCTATTATTCTAGACGAATATAATTAATAGAAATTCTACTTGAATAAACGGTTCATATTCAAAATAAGGGATTAAAGAAGAATTTCGATTGTTAAGGTCATTTATTAAAAACAGTTCTTCAATTTTCTTTCACAAATACCTAAAGAGCAGACAAAATAAAAAACATAAAAACAAATTATCCATAAAAAGTCATGAATCATTGATAAATCTTTGTTTAGTAATACCCATTTTAAACTATTTCACTCAATCATCCTATCTGTTTAAGAAAAAGTTATTTTATTCCTAGTCAATAACTGATAGAAGACTTTGCCTTCTGTTTAGTTTAGTAGTAAAATGCATATTAAATAGATATAATATAAACAATCTAAATTCATTTTATAAAATTTTGAATTAGATAGTTTAAAATCAAATTATTTACAAGTTGGAGATGAACGGATGAAACAATTTATAGAATTATCTGAAGCAGAATTTAATCTATTTTCTACACATCATCCTAAAGAAAATTATTTACAAACAGTTGAGATGGCTCACTTGCTTAAAATACGCGGTTGGAAAGTGAATTATGTTGGATTAAAGAATGATGAACAAATCATTGCTGCGGCTATGCTTTCTGGTCTACCAATTAAATTTGGCTATTATTATAATATAGCTGGTGGTCCATTAATGGACTATGAGAATCAGGAAGAAGTAGAATTCTTTATAAACGGATTAAAGAAGTACACAAAAGAACGTAAAGGTCTATATTTAAACTTCACACCAAATTTAGTTTATCAGTATCGAGATAGTGATGGAAATGCTATAGGACAGCCTGATCATAAAATACATAACACCTTAATGGCATGTGGATTACAACATGATGGATTTAAAACCGGTTATGCTAATGAAAATCCGCGGATAGTTTATACCAAAGATTTAACAAATATTACAACAAAAGAACTAACCAAAACATATAATCGTTCTACACGGACGAAAGTAAACAAAACAGCAAAAAGTGGCATAAAACTTAGAGAACTTTCTAGAGATGAATTACCATTTTTTGAAAATGTTATGCATCATACAGCGGATAGACAAGATTTTCATGATAAAGATCTTGCTTATTATGAAACACTCTATGATTCATTTAATGGAAAAGCGCATTTTATGGTGACAGAGTTAAATTTTTTCACTTATGCAAAAGATATACACGAAAAAATAGAAAAATTAAATAAAAAAATAGAGCAACTAAAAGATATACCGGCTAAAGAAAATCAAAGAGAAAATGCCAAGGTAGAACTTAATGCATTAGAAGTTCGTTTAGAGGAAATAAAAGACATTATGAAAGAAGATATAGAGGAAGAAGAAATTTTAGCTGCAGGACTTTTTATCGAAAATGCACGGGAAATGCTTTTCTTATTTGGAGGCATGTATGACAGATATAAAAATTTCTTATCTCCTTCTTATTATTTACAGCATGCAATGATGGAGAAAACCATTGAAAAAGGGTTATCTCGTTATAACTTTTATGGAATTTCTGGTATTTATGATGGCTCTGATGGTGTACTTAACTTTAAAAAAGGGTTTGAAGGGATTGTTGAAGAGCAAGTAGGTACTTATACTCTTGTAGTAAATACACAAAAATATCAATTATATCGTATGTTAAAAAATTTAGTAGCAAAGACGGGTTAACTTAGAAGCCATCCATGATAGAAATAGTCATTTTTATTATGGATGGTTATTTTTTAAATAAATTTACGCTATCTCTCTATAAATGAAAATGAATAATCTGTCAATCTATCCATCATTTTTATTTTTCTTATACAGATTAAATAAATATTTTTCTTTTTTTACTTGTAATTTAATTCTTATTCTTATTCTCATTTTTCAAATTAATAACTATATCGACTTCTTGATGTCCAAATGATATAAGAAAACTGGATATCTTTTTTACTTTCATAAATGATTTATTTAAATGCTTATTTTTCCTCAATTTTTAGGTTTATTCATTCTACGTTTATCTTTGATAGGAAAAAGATATTAATTTATCTAAATAATAAGTATTTTTATTCATACAGTCATTGTATTCATATTCTATTTCTAATTCTTTCTTAAGAATGATCATTCTTAAGAAAGATATTTTTATGATATACTGTACTTTTATAAACTTGTATTATCATTAATGATTGGGAGGAATTGAATGGTTAAAAAAATTAAAAAATTAGATTTTACTAGAATTGATTTTATTTTTAAAGGTATATTGGTTGGAATATTCGTTGGTTGTGTTGTAACACTTTTTAGAATTTGTGTTGAATCTTTCAGTCAGTGGGTCATTAAATTTTATCATTATTCTCATCATCATCTTCTCTATCTAGTTGGAATTTTATTATTCTCAATAATTATTGGTATAATTTTAGGAAAATTATATAAAAGTGATCCTAATATTAAGGGAAGTGGCATTCCACAGGTAGAAGGTCAGCTCATTGATAAAATTTCAGTAAATTGGTTTTCTGTTTTATGGAAAAAATTTCTAGGTGGGATACTTGCTATTGGATCTGGTTTATTTTTAGGTCGTGAAGGTCCTTCGATTCAATTAGGTGCAGTTGTTGGTCAGGGAATCAATTCATTTTTAAAGGGTTCTAAGACAGATGAAAAAATTCTAATATCGAGTGGCGCAAGTGCTGGATTAGCTGCAGCATTCAATGCCCCGCTTGCTGGAATTCTATTCGTTTTGGAAGAGATTCACCATTCATTTTCACCACTCATTTGGACAACTTCCTTTGTATCTGCTCTAACAGCAGATTTCATCTCTTCTTACTTTTTTGGTTTAAAACCTGTCTTATATATGGGAAAAGTAGCGAGTTTTCCTTTATCCTATTATTGGTTGCTTCCCTTATTAGGTGTCGTTGCAGGAACTTTAGGTTGGATTTATCAAAAGATTTTACTATTATCTTCCGATCTATATCAAAAAATTTCATTCATTCCTACTTGTTATTATGGAATGATTCCTTTACTGCTTGTAATACCAATTGGCTATTTGTCTACAAATATGTTAGGTGGTGGTAGTCAAATTATTTTGGAAATTTCTAAAAATAATCATATACTGCTCTATCTTTTATTTTTATTTGTTGTTCGATTTGTTTTTTCGATGGTATCTTATGGATCCAATTTACCAGGAGGTATTTTCTTGCCTGTTTTAACCCTTGGAGCAATCATTGGCGCGTGTATTGGTAATGTTGCTATTAATCATTTAGCTATAAATCCAGAATTTTTAAGAAATTTTATCATTTTTTCAATGGCAGGGTACTTCGCAGCAATAAGTAAGGCACCATTAACAGCTATTTTGCTGATAACAGAAATGGTAGGAAATTTTTCTAATTTAATGTCTGTTGGTACCGTGGTATTAACCAGCTATATAACGATTGATTTGCTTGGTGGTAGTCCAATTTATGAATTATTATTAGAAAGAATGATCCAGGATGATTCATTTAATAATGTATACAAAAAAAAGATAACCATTGAAATTCCAGTAACAGTTGAAACCTATCTAGATGGCAATATGATTAGAGATGTCCAGTGGCCGGATGGTATGCTCCTCACTTCCATTTATCGAGGAGAGAGCGAACTATTGACACTTGGCGATACAATCATACATTTAGGCGATATTTTAGTTATTTTGACAGATACGACAAATTCAGATAAGATAAGACAATTTATTCAACGGCGTTCCAAGGAATTTCAACAATTTTAGTCACTAATTCTAATTAATTTTATAGATTCATTTGGCTATAAATTATTCAACTACATAGAAATTTTTTAATTACATAGAATGAGTATAAACAAACAGATAGCAATCGTATTAAAATGATTTCATTAGGTCACTTTTACAAAAACCGATAGGAAGGAAGCATACTTCATCAAGTTTATTTTCTTTCTATCTGTTTTTATTTAAAAAATTAAGTCCTTATTTTGAAAAGGGTTGCAATAAAAATTTTTCTGTGTTATTGTTAAATCAATTACAAGGATTGTTACTGCTTGGCAGGCAAAACCTAGATTTACCATAATTTTTTGGCAAATTCTAGGTTTTTTTATTTTATCGTAAATTAAGGTGGTGAATAATGGTTATTGATAAAATTTTAAATAATAATGTAGTTATTTCAAAGAATGCAGCGAATGAGGAAATCATTTATATGGGTTGTGGTTTAGCCTTTAAGAAAAAAATTGGTGATTCCATTGATCCAATGACAATTGAAAAAGAATTTATTTTAAAAGATTCTGTAACTGCCAGACAGTTTCAACAACTCTTTGCTGATGTTCCTACAGAAGAAATCGAGGTGATAAAACAAATTGTAGACCTAGCAGAAAAGAACCTACATATAGAACTTTTACAAACTATCTATTTAACTTTGACCGATCATATTCATTATGCATTACTACGAGCAAGAAAAGGAATTGAATTACCAAATCCTCTATTATTCGAAACACGCAAATTCTATCCAAAGGAATTTGCTGTTGCTGAGGAGGCCGTTGAAAAAATTCATCAAGTCTTTAATATTCAATTGCCTGAATCTGAAATTGGGTTCATTGCTTTTCATATTGTAAATAGTGAACAAGCAAATCAGACTATGCAGGTAACCATGCAATCTGTTGAAATCGCTCGAGATATTTTATCAATTATTCATCGATTTCTTGGAAAAACGCTCAATCCTGATTCTTTAAATTATCAACGTATTGTCACTCACTTAAATTATTTTGTAAAACGTTACTTGACGGATGAGTTATCTTTAGAAAGAGATGAATTTTTATTTGCGCTTATCCAATCCAAATATCCAAAATCTTTTCAAACTGTTCAGCAAATTACGAATTATTTGATCAAGACTTATGGAAAATCAGTTGGTGAGACTGAAAAAATTTATCTAACAATTCATATTGAAAGAATTGCTAATGATAAAAAATAAGAATGAATCAATAAGGGATTGTTACTGATTCACAGGCAAAACCCAGATAGAAAACCTAGGTAAAAATTAATTTTTTTACTACGTTTTTCTATCTGGGTTTTTATTATTTAATTAAAGGAGAAAAAGAATGAACAAAAATCAAGAAACTGCCCTATTTATTTTAGATTCTATTGGTAATAGAGAAAACATCATCAGTGTGGTTCACTGTGCCACACGCTTACGTTTTAAACTAAAAGATGAAAACAAAGCAGACACTGAGAGACTGAATAAGAATGACTATATTATTCAAATAGTCAGAAGTGGCGGTCAATATCAAGTTGTCATTTGTAGTCATGTTGGTGATATTTATCGAGAAATAACTGATTTAGTTCATTTAGATGTAGATGGAAAAGATACTAGTGACAAAGGAAATATTTTTAATCAATTGATTGATATTGTCTCTTCTATCTTTACACCTTTTCTTGGTGCCTTAGCTGGTGCCGGTGTTTTAAAAGGATTTTTAACCTTGGCAGTCGCACTGCATTGGTTTACTGATAAATCTGGTGTTTATACACTGCTATTTGCAATTTCGGATGGTTTATTTACCTATTTACCCGTCATTTTAGCCTTTACAGCCGCAAAAAAATTTAAGACAAATCAGTATTTAGCTGTTTCTCTGGCTCTAGCACTTGTTCATCCGAGTATTACAGCTTTAGCTGGAAAAAATCTAAGCTTCCTTGGTATTCCTGTGATTATAGGTGCAAGTGCTTATACTTCATCTGTTATTCCAATTATTTTAGCGGTTTATTTACAACAATATGTAGATAATTTTTTCAAAAAAATTATTCCTAGTTTTTTACAGATTATCTGTGTTCCTCTAGCTGTTTTTCTGATTATGGCGCCAATTACTTTTATTGTTATTGGGCCCATTGGAACCATACTTGGTGATGGATTAGGTAGTATCTATGGAAGTATTTATCGCTTAAGTCCAATTATTGCTGGTATAGCAATGGGTGGTTTATGGCAGGTATTTGTTATGTTTGGGATGCATTGGGGACTTATACCTATCATGATGGTAAATTTGAATTCGCTAGGTTATGATACTATGTCACCTATGCTATTACCAGCTGTTTTAGCACAGGGAGGAGCTGCTCTTGCTGTCTTTTTCTTAACTAAGAATATTAAATTAAAAGGGATTGCCCTCTCCTCAACCATTACTTCATTGTTTGGCATCACAGAACCTACCGTTTATGGCATGACGTTACCTTTAAAAAGACCTTTTATCGCTGCATGTATCGGTGGTGCCATTGGTGGTGCTTTTGTCGGCTTTAATAATGTTAAAAATTTTAGTTTTGGCTTAATTGGTTTATTAAGTTTACCTGGCTTTATTCCACCAAATAGCAAAAACATGGCTGGACTCACGGCAACGGCAATTGGTACAGCAATGGCTTTTATCCTTGCTTTTGTACTAACATTTATTTTACGATTTAGTGAAGAACCACAAGCTGAAACTATTACTTCAGAAACGAATCATACTAAACATGCTTCAACTGTTGAATCCAAGAAAAAACAAATGATTTTAGCTAGTCCTCTAGCAGGAAAGGTTATTCCACTAACAGAGGTTAAAGACCAAGTATTTTCTTCAAATTCTTTAGGTAAAGGTGTTGCTATTGATCCAAGTATTGGTGAGTTGTATGATCCAGCTGATGGAACAATTACGACTTTATTTCCCACAGGACATGCTGTTGGCATAACAACAACAGACGGAATAGAGATACTAATGCATATTGGTTTAGACACAGTTGAGCTAGAAGGAAAAGGATTCAATCTAGATATAAAACAAGAACAAAAGGTTAAAAAAGGCGACCGACTAGTAACTTTTGATCTTGAAACGATTAAAACGGCGGGATATTCTCCTCTTACACCAATTGTTATTACGAATTCAGCTCAATACTTTGAAGTACTTGATATGGATCAAGATGAAATAGTAGTTGGTGAGAGTCTTTTATCAATTTTAAAATAAGCATTAATGAAACGAAAATATAAATCTACCCAAAAAATTCTTTAAATCAAGTTATTTCTCAAAAAAATAGGGTAACTATTAATCAATATTGCTAATAGTTCTCTTGATGTATGTCTTAATTTGAATGACAAATTATTATAATTAATTCGTTCATTTGAAAAATCTAATAAATAACAATAATTTAATTTTTTACCTTTCTCTTATGGATGAATAACTACCTGAAAATAAATCATTAACCCCCATGAAAAAACAATTCAATCGTTCCTTTAGCGTATCCCAAAATTAAATAAAAAAGCTGATATGAAAGAAACTTTCTATATCAGCTTTTTAGCTTGTATCCCAAATGATGCATAATATAAACTAAAACTTTTAAACGAAACAAATAGATTTGAATTTTTGGTATTATTATTCAGCAAGATTCTTTTTTACAGTAATTACTTTAGCGGATTTGTCTTTGTTTTCCAGCCATTTTTTTTGAATGGTATCTGCTAAATGAATAATTCGTTTCCCAACTTCCTTATATTGACTAGTAGATAAGTTAGCAAGTGAAATTCGGATTGACCAATCATCACTGCCAAAATCATTGGTCCTTAAAAGCATTAATTGTTCTTCTTCCGCCAACGATGTCAGAAATTTTGTTACAGTCCAATCATTTTTAAAATATTCTGAAAATTCTCTACCATAACGTTTTTCTAGCCATTCTTTAAAATTAATCTCACAATAATAAGAAGTATTGAGTTCTTCTAATGGCTCTTCTAAATCAAGAGTTTGATAAAGTAATTTTTCTCGTGAACGACAGATGTTCATAACTTCTTGTTTGTAGTTTTTTCCTTTATCTAATAAGGCATATAAGCTAAATAAAGTCATCATTACTTGTTGTGCTGAAGATAAACCAGCAGTATGATTTAATGCAATATCCCGACTATCTGCAACTAAGCGATCAATAAAAGTTAATTCTTCTACATTTGATTTTAATGAGCAATATCGCTTTTGTAGCTGTTTTTTCTGATCAGATGATTGTTGGTGTAGTAGTTGATCAAACAGATTTTCATGGCTAACTGCAATCGTCCCTATACGCCAGCCAGTTGCACCAAAATACTTAGAATAAGAATAAATACAGGCAGTATTAAATGGCAATTCGGCAAATAAGGAATGAAAGTCATCTACAAATGTACCATACACATCATCTGTTATGATCATTAATTTAGGATTATCATTTAACACAATTTTCTTAATTTGCTTCATTGTTGAATAACAGATTGCATTGGCAGTAGGATTACTTGGATTTACAACAAAAACAGCCTTAATACTTGTATCCTTTAATTTATCAATTTCTTCCTCTGAAAATTGACAACTGTTCTTTTCATCTAGTTGTGTCTGTTCTGCAGTGATTTTAACAACCTCAAAATCATAATGTGCTAACTCTGTTAATTCTAAATAGGGTGCAAAAGTTGGCAACATTAACGCAATTTTATCTCCCTTTTTTAGCAAAAAGTTATTTATTAATGTATCAAATAAATAACAAATTCCTGCTGTACCACCTTCAACGGCAAAAATATCAAATGGTTTTGCTTGATCTGAAAATAATTCTTGATTCAGATAGGCTTTTATGGCTGGCTCACAAGCAGATAAACAATTAGCTGGATTTGGATAGTTATCACCAATAATAGCGTCTAAAATCTGATCTAACCATTCTGTTTTTTCCATCCCTAGATAATCATTTCCATCATTCCAAATATTGATTAAAAATTCTCTACCCTTACCAGAATGTTGTGTGAGAAAAGCTAAAAAGCGCTCTGCACGTGTTTCACTTTCAGAGACCATGCCTGCTGTTGCTCTATTTTCATCAATCAATGTTTCTTGTACGGCAAATTGTCCAAGTAAGAAAAAAGCGTCTCTTGGTGTTGGCGCTGTCCAATTCGGATTTCCTCGTCCGGCATTTAACCAATTTTCAATATTCTGATTTTTTTCATGAATTTTCTTTTCTAAAAATAAGCTTAGTTCAAATGGGCTTAAACTTTCAGCAAATTCCTTATTTTCACTCATTCTCTCACCCTTATCTAAATTCATCATTACACTATACATTACTCGTTTGACGGATCGACTGCAAGATGTTTATGATAATTTTATTAAAAATAACAAAGAAAATAGAAAATAATAGAAATTTTTTCATTATTATTGCATTTACAACTATCTATTCAATTTTAATTATTTGTCTACTATAATTACAACTAATACGCATTTTATTTTTTCTAACTTCATGATTAATATTTAGGTTAAAAATGGAAAGTAGAATAAAAAGGACAATTCAGTTAGAAATTCTAACTGAATTGTCCTTTAGCCATTTTCATTAATTTATTTTCTTATTTTGCCATGATTACAGACGATGAATACAATAAGCAGACACACCCAACTACCTATTGTAATCAGCAAACATAAAGTAAAGTAAGAAGGAGACTGATAACGAATCATCAATTGATTGGTGCCTTTTTTCTGATTGATGATTGGTGTTCCTATTGCACCAAGCGTAAAATCAGTGCTTTTTAGTTGTTTACCGTTAAATGTTAGTTGGGTTGCAGCATACTTGATGATAGGAACTGAAACTTTTTTCGTTGATGTTGACTGCCATGTAACAACTAATTGATTTCCAACTACCTTTTTTGTAAACCGATTAGAAGCATGAATGATGGTATCTCTATAAACATGATACATATTTCGATTCTTTTTTTGATAGATTGGCAAATAATCTGGTGTTGGTTTTTGAACGGCTCTGAGCGATTGGTCCATCTTTGTAGAGAAGAAAGAACTTTTTGTTTTTATTATTTCTTGCTTTTTTATAAATGTTGATCCTCGACGAGCGATTGACTGATTGGTTTGATGCCAACGTAAGGAAGTAGAATGAATCAGTAAAACTGTTTGCAATACACTTAATATGATAATAAGATTACCAATTTTTTTTAAATTTTTCATTTGAATAAACGATTCTTTTAGTGAATATGCAAATAAATAAATTCCCAAATTAGTTGCAGGAATAAAAAAGCGAAAAGGGAATTGAGTAAGTTCTGCCAACCAAAATTTTTTTCTGATCAAATCATCCCAGGGAACTAAACTACTCGATAAAAGTAAGAAAACAAGCAGAAGTAGAAATGCAAACTTGGATAACAGATTCATTTTTTTCCAGTATTTTAAACTTAAAACGAATTGCAAAACTAGAATAACACTTATTATGATTGGACTAATTAACCAATAAAAGGAATGTTGATTAATTGTTGATTCACTCATTTTGGTATTCGTATAGACTGTTGCAATAGAATTTTGACCATAAATACTAAATAAACTTAACCAGATATTTAAAGTTAAACAAATAAATAAAAAAAGTGAACAAAGGCTATCCCAGAAAAAACGTCCTTTTTCTGAACTATGAATGAATAGATAAAAAATAACCGGCAAGTAACAAGCAACTAACAAACCTGCACTGAATAAATGAATTTGAAACATCAAAGCAACTGCTAAACTTAATGGTATTACTGGTATTTTCTTTTGATTCACCAAAGTAAGCATTGGAAGTAAACAAAGTGGAAAAAAGGCGGCTCCCCAACTAGAAAATCCTTGTCGAATGGTCCAGTATTGAATAGAATAGGTGCTCATATAAATAAGTGCTCCCCATAAAGCAAGCCTATTAGATTGAATGGCTTTTTTCAAAAATAAAAACATCATTGAACCAGCGATAAAGTAAAGTACACTATTTGAGAGTAGTTGGTAATGAAACCATGAACCACCCATTAATGCCAATAATCCTTGAAAATAAGCCATAAATGGTCCATAAAGTGCATTAACGATTCTACCTGATTGCTGAAAATCATACAAAGACAGATAATAAGAAAAATTCCCTTGTTTTATTTGCATCATGGTTTCATAAAAACGATTAAAATGAATCATTGCATCCGAACCAATAATCATACTTTTTGATAACCATTTAGGAAGTATAAATAAGAAAGTTACAAATCCAATAATGCTAAATGGAATAGACTTTTTTAATGGATGATTCGCCAATTTGTTCACACTTTCTATTATTTATTAAAGTTTCCTAGCTGTATAACTTATAAACATTAAGCTAAGTTATTAAAAGCAATCTCTTCTTTCACTATACAATCTTGAGTAGCTTTCATCAAAAGATTAAACAGAATTAGATAGATCTATCTAATCCATTGTTACTTCAATGTATCTAATTACATTTAGAAATTTTGTTATTTGATTACTAAAAAACTTTTGATCTTTATCAACTGACAAATAAATGATATTTGTGACTAACTATTTTTATCTAACATAGCAATAGCTATATATTTATTTTTATTGCTTATTCAGCTACTTGATTAAATGAAGCAGCTTGATTTCAATGTATGGTTTGGTAAAAGATTATCTTTCTATATCTATCGCTCGATTATTATCTAATGAAGAATTCTCAAATAAAGAATACTATATAAAAATTAAGGCTGATTGGTCCTAATTTCTATATAGTATTTTTTCACTAATGGTTTATCACTTGTTATGAATCAACGATTTATAGTTAGTTTAAGCTAATTGAACAGTTATTTTTTCATCAGTAATTCGTTGTTTTATTGTAGGTTTTTCTGAAAAATGAATAACTAATTCAACATTTTTAATATTGGTTGTCTGAATGAGTAACTCATCTTGTTGGCGATGGTAATTTATTATAGTAGCTTGTTTTCCAAATTTATGCTCAATGAACAGAATATTTTTGACTGCCAACAGTGGCAGAACGGACAAAAACTAAACTATCTTTTATCCCTTTTTCATTCCATCATTCTCATTCTCATTCTAAATTTCAACAGATTGACCATTTTTTACAAAATTTGTCAATCGTTCTTCTAAGCAATAAATTTTTCATTAGGTGCTAAAATGAATTCTTTATGAATAATTATGAAACAAATTTGGCAACTATTTCTATTTATCAAAGAGATTCCAGTGGTGAAAAGGCGTCAAATAGTTTAATCTATATTAGTATCAGTACTAATACCAGTACAGAAACTAGAAACTATTGAATTATCCTAAATAAACATATCTATTTAGGTGCGAATGGTGCTGCTGGTGAAATTGGACAGTTGAACCTAATATATGGAAATTCTCCTAAGTCAAGAAAAAAGTTGAAGACTATGGTTCACAGACAGCTGTAATAGAAAAAGTAAAGAAAAAGCTTGATCGCTCTTCTCTTTCATTTACTACTCTTTGTCAATTATATAATCAGGAAAATCTAATGGTTCATGCCATTCTTGATGAATTTACTACAAATATAGCCAATGTCGTTAATAATGTTTGCTTAAGTTTTGATCCTGAAGTGATTATTTTCACCTCTTTCTTATTGGAAGAAATCCCTTCTCTATTAATTGATATCAAACATAAAACTTCATCATTAACAATCAGAACAACACCATTAGAAATTTCGAACAATTCTAAATATGCAACACAATTAGGTGGCTATGCACTTTTGTTACGTCATTTTTTCAATTTAGAAAATTTTGGTTTACACCTAAAGATTTAACAAAAATAATTTCAAAATTTCTTTGATGCATTTATTTTTTTAATAGAAAACATTCTCCTTAATCGATAAAAGTTATAGTGTAATTTATTGAACCGATTGGAATAAATAATTAGAATCATAGCTATCAACAAGATCGAAGCAACAGCAAAATAAATAACAAATAGTTGACCATTATTATTTATTTCCATTTCACTCAATGGTCTAATCGCTATTTCTTATATATTATTCATCTTACTAGTTTTTACACAAAAATGAATGGAGGAGAAAGATGAAAAAATTTATTATTTGTTTATTGTTTGTTGGACTGTTTAGCTTAATGGGAATACTAAACAGTAGCTCTGCTGAAGCACAAGAGTCTTCTTCTATCGATTATGTTCAAAAGATGGGAAAAGGTTGGAATTTAGGCAATTCGTTTGATGGATTTGATCTGAATAATCAGCATGCTTATGAAGAAGCTTGGGGAAATCCACGAATCACGCGTGAGTTTTTGAAAAAAATTAAGCAACAAGGATTTACTAGTATTCGGTTACCCTTTTCTGTGATTAATCGTCAAAATACAGCAGGAAAAATCGATCCAGAATTTCTAGCTCGTTATAAACAAGTCGTTGATTGGGCAGTTGCTGAAGGTTTCTATGTTATGGTTAATTTACATCACGATTCTTGGCAGTGGCTTGCAAAATGGAATGGGGATAAAAACCAATCTGAGTATTTACGTTATGTGACTATTTGGCAGCAACTTGCTAATGAATTTAAAGATGAATCAGGAAAAGTCAGTTTTGAATCCATCAATGAACCAACGTTTGAGGGAAGTAAAGAACAGGCAAATGAAAAATTGAAAACGATTAACCAAGCTTTTTATCAAACAGTAAGAGACTCTGGTGGTAAAAATGCAACTCGTTATTTAATTTTGCCTACCTTATACTGTGATGCGAATCCAGAAGCAATGAATCTTTTATACCAGTCCATCTTAGCATTCAATGATCCCTATCTCATTGCAACCGTTCATTATTATAGTGAGTGGGTTTATAGTAATAGTTTAGGCATTATGGGGTTTGATGATCTTTTATGGGACACGACAACATCAAGGAAAAGTGCTGATCGGCTATTTCAGCAAATGAATGAACAACTAATCAATCGAGGTATTGGCGTAGTTATTGGTGAGTATGGCTTATTAGGTTATGATCTATCAGAAGAAGCGAACGATCCGGGTGAAACTTATAAATATATTGAATATATGAATAAAAAAGCCAGTGAGAATAAAGTATCCTTAATGTTGTGGGATAATGGACAACATTTTGATCGCTTAAAAAATACTTGGAAAAAACCTTTCTTTGGTGATATTGTAACAAAATCAATCGATGAACGCTCTGCTTATGCCACTGGTTATCAACATACCTTTATCAAGCAACAGACACAACAAATTGATATTCCAATAACTTGGAATCATCACAAACTTAAAAACATCCAATATAATGGGGAATTATTAAAAGAAGGTAGCGACTATTCAAGTACAACAGTTGGTATTACCTTACTTCCTCACTTTGTTGCCCAACAAAAACAGGGTGCTTTTGAGAGAAAAGACACATTGACCTTGGTTTTTGATGGTGGTGCGAACTGGTTACAACAGATTTATTATAGCAAGCAGTCTGAATTATTCGATGCAAAAGGCGATCTAGGTCAAACGTTCACTATTCCAGTAAAGTATAATGGACAACGATTTAAAAATGGTTCTTTAAAAAATGCCAATGGCCAAATCATCTCAAGTAATCCTTGGTGGAATTACCTGATCAATTACCAAGAATTTTCACCGAATTATCAAAAAAATAACCTAACTTTATCAAGTGACCTCACAAAGTTAATGCAAGAAGGAATGACCTATACATTAACCATTCAAACCTATCAAGGCGAATCTTATACCTATCAAATTAGAGTAGTCAATGGACAACTAATTGGTAAAAACTTCAAATAATCCATAAAGTAAAGCTATAAAAATTCTCTAAAACAATTTGAGAATTTTTATAGCTTTACTATTTTTGTGTTTGATCGCCTGAACACTATTCCCTATTCGTTAGAATGATTTTTCTCTTTAAAAATTGATTTTATTTACAGAAATAGATGATTGATTAGAATCTTACAAGTATCCTTATTGCTGGTAAATCAACTAAAATAGGTTTATTAATTTTTAATATATCTAAAATTCGTTTATGATTTCTGTCAATCATTTAATAAATCGAAATGGAAAATATGAATAAATACAATCAATGCCTATTTTAAATCTATTATCTGATTTAGTTTATTGCCTATCTTACTACTGGAAAATGATGGTTAAAAACGAAAATAAGACAAGCTTAGTTTCTAACTGCTATTCATCCTTCATTTTTAGTTTTAATAATTATTTATGCTATTCATTAGCGGTTGATAACAAAATATTCTTAGCTTATTTTGTTAAAATTTTTTTGTTAATTTGGTCTAGACATTTCTTGCAACTTTTTATAAGGTGTGTTAAAATCGGTATATACCAAGCAATAAGGGAGTGTTTAATTATGCAAATCATCCGTGTAAAGAATGCTGATGAGGGCGGAGAAAAAGCCTTTGCAATGATCCAAGAACAAATGGAAAAAGGCATCCACGTTTTAGGATTAGCCACTGGTAGTACACCTGAAACGCTCTATCAACAAATGAGAAATAGCTCATTAGATTTTTCAGCTATAACTTCGATTAACTTAGATGAATATGCTGGCTTAAGCGGTACGGATAGCCAAAGTTATCGTCATTTTATGAATGAAAAATTATTTAATAAAAAATCCTTTAAGGAAACTTTTGTTCCAAACGGAAAAGCTGAAGATCTAGCCGCGGAATGTCAACGTTATGATCAAATTATTGCTGAATATCCAATTGATATTCAAATTCTAGGAATTGGACGGAATGGTCATATTGGTTTTAATGAACCTGGAACGCCTTTTACAACAACCACTCATATTGTTCAATTAACTGAATCAACGATTGAAGCAAACAAACGTTACTTTGACAAGAATGAAAACGTACCTACACATGCTATATCGATGGGCATTCAGTCTATCATGCAAAGCAAACAAATTATCCTAATGGCTTATGGTGCTGAAAAAGCTGAAGCAATTAAGGGATTAATCAATGGTCCTATAACTGAGCGGGTACCTGCTAGCTGCCTACAAAAGCATCAAAATGTTACAGTTATCCTTGATGCAGCTGCTGCAGCCCAATTATAAATCATGTTTCATGAACAACTAAACATATAGAAGAAAGTAAATAGAAATAAATTTAATTTACTGTATTCAACATTTGCTTATAACACTTAAAAAAGCAAAGCACATAGAACATTTTATTTTACTAAATCTCTAGATAAAATAGGAATAGATGATAAAAATCATTAGCAATAAAAAAACGATTGAATTAGGCATCATAGCCTCATTCGATCGTTTTTTATTGTTTATCTTGCTTATGGGTTCCTTCGTTCCTTCCCAATTGTCTAGTTCATATTTCAACATTAAGATAACATAAATTCCTATTTAAAATGCTTTTGATCCAATGGAATTCCTATTTTACTTTTGTTTATTTAGCATTTTATTAGCAATTGTAAAATCAATCATAAATAGCCTCACTGTTTGATTATTAATGATTGCTTCATTGGTTAAATGCTTTTATGATATTCTTAAATACACCTAATAGCTATCTTTTAAAAACATACAATCATTCATTAATTGATGCCCATTTCAGTTCATATCTAGTATTGATTGGATGATAGATAATGTTTTTGACTTTTGCTTGACACAAACGTGTATCGACAGAATAATACAATGGCACAACACCCATATCGTTCATCAGTATATTTTCTGCCTTCACTAGCTTATTCCATCGCTCTTCTGGTTGATTTCTCTCACTATTCATAGCCTGATCTACCAGTTCATCATATTTTTTATTGGTATATTTACTATGGTTATTAAAATTTTTGGTTGTAAATAATTCAAGAAAACTTGTTGGATCTGCATAGTCAGCTCCCCAAGCAGCAATGGCTACCTGAAAATCACCCTTGTTTACCCGATCCAGTAAAACCGAAAAAGGAATCGAGGTGATACTGACCTTTAATCCCGGTAACGTCTCTGATAAAGTTGCTTGTAAATACTCTGCCATTTTCTTAGGCATTGCCATGTCGTCGGTTAAAATATTCATCTCTAATGAAGAAAAATTTAGTTCTTTCTTTGCTTTCTCCCAATCACTTTTTGCTTGATTTGCATCATGCTGAATAACAGAATTTGTTTCTTCCGTAAAATCTTGATGTGTTTTCGGATTGCTCACAAATTTTTTAGGCACTAATCCAACTGCTTCTGTTGCACCATCTGCTAATACATTATTTACCAGTTCTTTTCGATTAATGGCATAAGAAATTGCTTTACGCAAATTTACATTACGATAAGGTGAATCCGATTCCTTTTGATTAAACTCAAGATAAGAAGTAGAAGAACGATCTATCGATAAAAAGCTTGGATCATTTTTCATTTGAGGGACAAATTCACTTGCCAAATAAGTCGTATCCACTTGACCTTGTTTAAATAGATTTAAAGCAGTCGCTCCTTCTTTTACTACACTCAGGTTGACTTTGTCTAATTTTACCTGATGCTTGTCCCAATAGTGAGTATTTTTTACATAAGACAAAGTATCGTTTGAACCTGTTGCTTGATAGCCACTTAGTACAAATGGGCCATTATACACAGCATTTTGACTTTTAGCAGCATATTGGTCGCCAAATTTCTTTACCATATCACTTCGTTGTGGAAAGAAAGTAGGCAGTGTCAATAGATACTCAAAGTAGGGTGTTGGTTTATTCAAGGTAATCTCTAATTGATAATCATCAATGGATTTAATACCTAATTTTGATTTATCCATCTTGCGTTCAGCAATGGCCTCAGCATTTTTAACCGGTTTGAAAAAATAAGTGGTCGTTGAAGCAAGTTTCGGATCAACAGTGCGTTGCCAACTATACACATAATCTTGGGCTTTCACCGGTTTACCATCTGACCAAGTCGCATTTTTTCTTAATTTAATCGTATAGGTTTTTCCATCTTTACTAAGCGTTGCTTTTTCAGCCGCACCAGCTGGTTGTGGAAGATGATCTTTATCTAAACGATAGATTCCTTCATCTACATTATTTAATGCATTTAAGCTGACTTCATCAGCTGCCAAAGAAGGATCGGTTGTTGTTATGACTGCTTTTTCTATGTAATTCAGTGCCTGTTTAGGATGTCCAACTTTCCTAATTGTACTTGTTGTACTACTACAAGCTGTTAGTGCGATACTACTGACTAAGAGAATCATCAAACTGGATAGCTTTATCTTCATAAATAGACTCCTTTATAAATCGTTTATTATTGATCATGAAAATAATCTGGACAAATAAAAAATCATTTATGATCACTCCTATTTTCCTAATCAGAAAATAAGTCTAACACATCTTAAATGATTTTTAGTTTATAATTGCGGATAAGAAAGCTTGTTCAGAGGAAGCATTTTAGCTACCTATTTGTTTTCAAAAAGTAAAGCGGAAACATTTTTTATTATAAACCAGCCTAAGGTTTATTTATTTTTTATTCTATGATAAAATACCAATATGTTAATCATTTAATTAGTTAACTAGAGAGGATAATACTTCCCCGATCATGTTTATCTTTATCATCCATTAAAGTAAAGTGATACACATATTATCCTCCCTAGTTAACTAATTAAACATTGTAGCCGAATCTATTACAGAGTCGGCTATTTTTTAACCTTTTTAATATATTAAAAAAGTTATGGAAGAATCCATGGAAAATTACTGATTATAACGTTATATACATACATATTTATCACTCCTTTTAAGGTATCATTTCCTTAATGAATAATTATATTTTAGACTAGTTATAAGGCGTTTTCAATAAAAAAAAGCACATATAATATTTTTTGTTTTTTGTTAATATAACATTATTATATATAAAGTTAATAAAAATAAACTAGAATATATATATAGTTGTCATTTTTTTGATATATAACTCATAAATTTTAATAAAAAAAATATTATTAATTTGACAAAAAAGGAGTACTTATGAATATTTTAGAAACATTAAAATTTTTTCGTACACAAAAAAAGATAAAACAAAAAGATATGTTACCAAACCATACCCCAGGTGCTTATAGAAATATAGAAATAGGAAAAACAAATTTAACGGTTGCTAATTTAATTAACTTTTGCAACAAATTAAATATTACATTGGTTGAATTCTTTCTAAATGTTGATGATCTAGATACCGAAAATTATAGAATCAATCAAACAGAAAAACAATTAAAAAAATGCTGTAATGATCCAACCTTTGAATTAGGGAAACAAAAATTATTAAATGACTACTATTGGTTGACTAATAAAAAGGATAAATCCATTCGTGAACTAAATACATATCTAAACATTAAGGTAGCTTTTTATGATACTTGGAAAGAGGTATCGCCAATTAATTCACAAGATATTGAATTAATTAAAGATTTATTATTCAAACAATCTATATACACTCATTATGACTACTATATGTTTGCTAATACATTGCTTTATCTAGATGAAGAAACAATAAATATATTAATGAAAAAATTATTTCCAGTTACAGACCCAAATAAAAGAAGTTACCAAACCATGTATATGGCTTATTCAGTCTTTCCGAATCTAGCAACAAAGTATTTATATGCCAGAAATTATAAAAAAGCGCGTTACTATGTGAATAGAGGCAAATTACAAGTTATAAAAATTGATTATGTATATATTAACTTACATTTAAATTACCTAGAATATACTTTAAATTATCTAGAAACTTCAAAGAAAAGTGACTATAACAAAGTTATAAAGATCATTGAAGCATTCGAAACAGTCTATGGAAAACAAATGGCTAATGCATTTAAAGAAGAATTTTCCGATTTAATTACATCAAAGGTACCATTGAATCTCAATCAAATTACAAAAATACTCTATACAAACCAATAATCAATAATGGTAGTTCTATACTGTCTAAACCTATGGTATGTTTTTAAAAATAATTGGAACTATTGGATGAGATATGAATTTTATTAGAGGAAAGATACTATTGCAAAGTTAAATGATCATTTGCAAAACAGGTAATTGCAGTAACTGATTCAGCAAGTTTGGCATATTTTTAGGAATGGTTCATTGCTTTGTTAAAAGACACTTCTGTTAAATTGAATGAGTCTATATAAGATAAGGAGAAATCTGAATTCAGATTCCTCCTTATCTTATTCTTTAGATTGATGATTGATACCTGCCTAATTTAATTTTTACTTACTAAAATTCCCTACTCTTGTCATTCAAGCTTAATAGATATAGCACCGTTTATCTTGCTTTTACGAAAATATAGTGAAGAGTATCAAAAATATATAGGGAGCTATAAAAAGAGGCAGATAAATTGAAACTTTATTTAAATCATTAGAATCAGTTATTTTTTTATGATATTTAGATAATTATTTTTCTATTAGAATTGTGTTTAGATATTTCTTAATCACTTTCATTCATCCATTGGTCAATTTCTTTTTTCTTTATCCCTCTTTAATGTTATTACTGTTTTTTAATAGCAATACTTAAATTAAACAAAAATGAATGATCAATCCTAATCAAAAGATCTGTCGAATAAAAAAATTCTATTACTAGACAGATCTAAAAATTTATCATGGAATTGTTATAAGAATTGTTCTTATTTTCCGCCATGCATGATTGTTTTGAACTTATTACTTGTTATATACAATATTACTGTAATTACTGAAACTGTAATAATATAAACAAGAAAATCTACCAAAAGATTGGTTGAAAATGGTTTTAAACATTGCATAATAAGATGGGTGATAACGAGACTAACCAATATTGTAAAAAGAAGATATTTTGTCATTTAAAAGAATCCTTCCTTTCATTTTATATAATAATTGAACAAATAATTTTTAATGCAGAATTATAATTTTTACAATGTTTACAAGGTGCTTTTGTGTTTTTAATAATAATTTGATAGCTAAAATTCACTTTTTTAAATGGTATGTAAAATACTAGCAAATTATATCTTTCAAGATGCTTCAAAACAAAAATTACTAAAAGTATTTTAATATTATAAGTGATTAAATTCCTAATTTTTCCCATCTTTTTCTTGAAAGAAATAAAATAAAGAAAGAAATCAAAAAAATGGAAACTAGAAAAATCAGTATAGTAACTATATTGTCTAATGATAAAATACCTGTTTTAAAAAATCGGTCTATTTGTGGATAAAGAAAATTTGAAGCATCAAATAATGCAATATACTTAAAGAACGAACCGAAAGAAACGAAAATCATAGATGTTAGCCAATAAATAATACTTACTCCCAAACTTATCAATACATTCGAAAACAAAAAACTAATAATACTAATAATGATAATATATTGGAAACTGACAGCAGAAAAAAGTAAAACATTTGGAATAAATGGTTGATAATTATCATAAAAAATAGATACCGTACCTAAACAAACGAAAAGGCTGAAAGTAATTTCTAAAAATAATAAAATAACTTTAAATAAATAAAAGTTGAAGTAATTTATCTCAAAATTTTTGTAAAATAAAATCGTTTTATTGGTATAATCCTTATTGAAAAAAATGCTAATCACAAAACTATAAAGTAAAAAACCAAACTGTGTCATTACTGTATAAGTACTAAATAAATAGTCACTATAACTAAGAGAAGATTGTTTGTCTATTCCAACTGGAAGAATGTAACCAAGTAGAAAAACCGCCAAAGTTATTGCTACTATATAAATGAAAATCTTACTTCTAATGGTTCGTTTAAATTCCATTCTAAACATATTTCATACGCCAACTCCCATGTAAAGATCAATGATTTGTCCGATTGTGTCTACCTTTGTCAGTTTATATTCATTGATAAAAAATAGTTTCCTTGTAAATGTTTTAAGTCAGATAAATTATGTGTAATATTTATAATTGTTTTTTGAGGATTTTGCTTACGATATAAATTTAAAAAATCATACAATTCAAGCACGGTTTTTTTATCTATGGCATTTGTAATCTCATCAAGGATGACAATATTTTTATTAGATGAAAAAAATAAATAAAGCTTTATTTTTTGTTTTTGTCCATCACTTAAGTCTTTTATCTTTATTTTTGAATCAATCGATGCCAAATTAAGCAATTTGTAAATTTCATCCGATAATCTATTTTTCAATAGTTGTAGATCAGATAATGTTAGTTCTGAAGGGACATTTGAAAAACTTGATAAAATAATTGTATCCTCAATGATATTTTTAGGAATTAATTTACTTCTATTTAAAATAAATTCTTTGGCTAACTGGGATTTTCCTACACCATTTTGCCCAAGGACATGATTGATCTTTCCCTCTGAAAAAGGTAAGGTAGTATCTTTTAATAAAAGTTTATTTCCAACTTTTAGATAAAAATGATCAATAAACATTTTTCTATCTCCCTTCCCTACTTGTATGAGTCTTAATTTATAATATATAAAATATATTAATTATTTTATATTTCTAATGAACGGAACCTGCAATCCATCTATTTCCATTAGTTTTTTACAAAATAAATTACTTAACTAATCTTAATTTCTTTTTTATAAAATTTTTTAAATTCACATTTTTATTCATTGAAAATTTTTTATGGTAATTATAGACACAACTATAATCCTATCCATAAATTTTCTCTATATATTTTAAACATTTATATATTATTATATTACTATTAAAAAATTTTTTATTCAAGTGAATAAAAGCACAAATAAGTTTAACTTGCATTCATTTAGTAGTATGCTACCTATAGATATAATAATAAAACAACTTATAAACAAATGAGGAGATAAAATGATTAACTTTGTAGTAAGCAAATATAAGCAAATTACGAATATAAACTTATTATTCACCCTTCTATTATTTATAAGCAATCTATATCTATATCCTAAATTACCTTCTATTGTCCCTACCTACTTTCCCTTATTTGGTCCACCAAATAATCCAGGTGGAAAAGTCATTATTTGGACATTTCCATTGATATTTTTTGTATTTAATTTAATATTTAATAAAAATATAATTTCTAAAATTTCTATTCTTTCTACATTAACGGCTCTACTTAAAGAAAAAACGAAAAAAGTAATTTTAATATTCATACAGCTCATTCTTTGGTATTTAGCTTTAAGTTGTTATGTTTATTATTATACTTTAATTTAACTGGAGAATTTTTATTCTATTCAAAAAGGCTTTATTAAAAATAAATTGTCACTATTTTAATCATGTTATTAATTTTTATACAAATAATTATCAATATCGCTTTATTTTAGCTTGATTTCTTATATAACTATGGAACTTTGAATAAAATTTATTTCAAATTTTTTATAATACATTATATACCATTTTTTATACAAATATTAACAATGATTTCTTAGTACATAATGCTTATGCCTATTTTTTCAAACAACCAACAAGCATTTTTCCTAACTGCTGAAATTTTTATGAAAAATATATGATGTTTTGGTCTTTTTTAAATTTAAGATAAATAAAAAAATAGCTTAGAAAGTTAAAGATACTTCTTCGCTTTCTAAGCATTTTGTCGTTTTTAAATTCTCCTCCTATTTTTACGAATTATAAATCCTTTTGTTTAATAATCGTAGTAGCTTTTTTATCCAATGGATTGACCTTCATACTAATTGATAAATATTATTTTTCATCCAATCGACTTACTTCATTATTCAAATGTTTTAATTTCTAATAAATGACTACATTTATCTTACTAGTGATCATGAAAGTTGAGTAAATAATTACTAGTTTATAGGATATAAGATAAATATATAGCAATACATCCAACTATAACTATCCAACGCAATGAGATACCTAACTTTTTAGGTATCATGTCTTTTACTTATTATTTTTCAGAGATACTACCATTATTCATTATAAATTTTTAAGAAAGGCCATTATTTTCAATCACTTTTTGATACCAGTCAAATGAATCTTTTTTGTATCGTTTCATTGTTCCATGGCCCTCATTGTCTCGATCGACATAAATCATGCCATATCTTTTTTTCATTTCACCTGTTGTAAAAGATACAAGATCGATGATTCCCCAAGGCGTATATCCTAAAAGTTCAACACCATCATAATTTACTGCTTTTTCGATTGCTTTAATATGTTTGGTTAAATAATCAATTCGTTCTTGATCATGGACAGCACCATCTTCCAAGACGTCAATGGCTCCAAATCCATTTTCAACGATAAATAAAGGAAGTTGGTAGCGATCATACAAGCGATTCAATGTAAAACGTAATCCTTCTGGATCAATGGCTCATCCCCAATCTATTGATTGAATATAAGGGTTTTCTACCCCATTTGACAACCCACCATTTACAATATTGTTCTCTGTATCATTTTTCGCATCTGCTTTTACGACCGTTGACATATAGTAGCTGAAGCCAACATAATCAACAGTACCAGCTTTTAGCACAGCAAGGTCTTCTAATCGAATATCAATGTTGTACCCTTCACGTTCAAATTCTTTTAAGGCATAATTAGGATATTTTCCTCGTACATGAACGTCTGCAAAGAAAAATCGTTGATGGTTTGCTTCTTCAGCAGCCATAATATCTTCCGGATTACATGAATAAGGATAAATCGGTACATGAGAAATCATACAGCCAATTTGGAAATTAGGATTGATTTCTTTGCCGATCATTACGGCTTTTGCACTAGCGACCAATTCATTATGAGCCACTTGATACATCACTTCTTTAGGATTTTCGCCTTCTTTCACCAAGACACCAGAATTGGTCCATAAAAAGATCGGATTATTAACATCCATTTGGTTATTAATTTCATTGAATGTCATCCAGTACTTAACTTTATCTTGATAACGTTCAAAGACAACTCTTGCAAATTTAGCGAAAAAGTCGATGACTTTACGATTACGAAAGCCACCATATTCTCTTGCTAGGTGTAGTGGCATTTCAAAATGAGAAAGCGTAATGACCGGTTCAATGTCATTTTTCAACAATTCATCAAACACATTGTCGTAAAATTGTAGTCCTTCTTCATTTGGCTCTTCTTCATCTCCCTTTGGAAAAATACGCGTCCAAGCAATAGAAGTTCGTAGACATTTTAAGCCCATTTCAGCAAATAGTGCAATATCTTCTTTGTAGTTATGATAAAAATCAATGGCTTCATGATTAGGATAAAACTTATCTTCTTCAATTGTTTCCGTAATTTCTCTTGGCACACCATGTGCTCCAGCGGTCATCACATCGATTACGCTAGGTCCCTTGCCGCCTGCGTCCCAGCCTCCTTCAAATTGATGTGCGGCTAATGCGCCACCCCATAAAAAGTTCTTTTGTACCATTGTTTTTCCTCCTAATTTATTTAAATTTTTATTGACAATCTATCAATGTATCTGCATGTGTCACGGTTTCTTTTTTAGTTAACAATACTTCATTCAATTGTCCACTATTTGTTATGACAATCATTGTTGTTACTAGATAACCAGCTTTCTTGATCTTTTCCTGATCAAAGCGTAAAAGTAATTGTCCTTGTTCTACTTGTTGTTCTTGTTTAACAAAATACTCAAAGCCTTCTCCTTTTAAATTAACAGTATCGATTCCTATGTGGATCAATACTTCTACGTCCTCTTCTGATGTTAATCCAATTGCATGTTTTGAATCAAATATAGAAGTGACTGTTCCGGAAAAAGGTGCATAAATTTCATTTGTACTAGGTTCAATAGCGATTCCTGCACCCATCATACCTGTTGAGAATACTTCATCTGGCACTTGGTCAAGCGGAATAATCGTTCCTTCGATCGGTGTTAGGATTCGTGCTTTCATGCTATTAACAGAAGAATGGTCGCTATCATTTAATTCCTGTGCCATTTCTTGTTCTTCAACAACCGTTTCGCCTGTTCCAAAAAGCTGTGTCAAAATAATGGGACCAACCAATGCAATTAGAGAACCAATGACAATACCAATAAATGAGCCATAATTTTTAGGATTGATTGCATTAACGGTAGTAAGAACACTTGGTAACCTGCATAAGCATAATAATAAGGATGGAAGAAACTAGCCACAATGGCACCTACTCCTCCAGAAATACAGCCATAAATAAAAGGTTTTTTCAATCGTAGCGTAACACCATAAATTGTTGGTTCGGTAATACCAAAAATCCCAGTAATAAAGGCAGACAAGGACACTCCTTTCATTTCCTTATTGCGTGATTTTAAAAATACAGCTAGGACTGCACCAACCTGTGCAATAACTGCAATTGTCTGAAAGGCTTGGAATGAATCACGACCATACATATCGAAGTTTGCCAAAACCATTGGTGTCACTCCCCAATGAACACGAATATAACAATGATTTGCCAAAAAAAACCAATGAGCGCAGCAGCTAAGAATGGTACATTTTCAGCCAAAAAGTTATAGCCATTTGCAATTCCTGATGCAGCTGCCGCTGAGATGGGTCCAATAATCAGAATTGTTAAAGGCACCATGATCACTAAACAAATCAAGGGTACGACCAATGAACGAATGACACTAGGAATTCTTTTTTCAATAAAATGCTCTAAATAGGACAAAAACCAAACTAAAATCAAGGGTGGTAAGACTGAAGATGTATAAACCGTTTCAGATAATGGAATATTAAAGAATGTAATCACCTTGCCAGAAGCAATCGATCCAGCCATTTCTGCCCATGTTGGTGAGACTAATGCCGCACAACAAGCAATTGCAATGTACATATTAGATTTAAAATGCTTAGATGCCGTTATTGCAATGAAGATTGGTAAAAAGGTAAATGGTGCCCAAGAAATAAAACTGAATACTTGGTATGTTCCTATTTTAGCAAATTGCGGAAACACTAAATTCAATAAAATCAAAATGCCTTGCAAGATTCCTGCTGCAGCTAATATGTAGATGAATGGTGCAAAGACGGCAGACATTGTTGCCACCAGACGATTCAAGATAGAACTTTTCGGTGCCTCTTCTTCACTAGACAATGTGTCTATATTTTCTAAACTAATAAATGCATCATATACTTCACCGACATGCGTGCCAATGACGATTTGCATTTGACCACCTGATTCAACAGCAGTGATAACACCAGATAATTTAGATAGTTGCTCTTTCATTTCTGGTGAACTTTCTCTTAAAACCAATCGTAATCGTGTTGCACAACGGGCAACGCTTACAATATTATCAGATTTAACAACAGCTAGTATCTCTTCTGCTAATTTTGAATAATCTCTTACTTTTTCACCCACACTACTAAAACCTCTTTTCTCTAAATTAGACCCTTACATTTACAATTACTAATTAACTGGTAAACTAAATTAGAAGTTAGTTTTTGGAGGAATTTATCATGAAATATCAGGAAATAGCTCAACAAATCATCCAACATATTCAAGCAGACAATCTTCCACAAGGAACCAAACTTCCGAGTGTGAGTGAGTTGGTAAAAGAATATGGAGTTAGCAAGAATACCATTTTACAAACATTGAAAGTCCTTGAATCAAAGGGTGTAATCTATCAAGTTCAAGGCAGCGGTATTTTTGTTCGTCGTAAAAAAAGAAAAGGCTATATCACCTTATTAGAAAACCAAGGATTTTCAGGTGATTTAACCTATTTTGATGTAATATCTAAAGTTATCAATGTCTCTTTAATACCAGCACCAGAGGAAGTTGCTAATAACTTGTATTGCAGTCAAGCGGAAGAAGTGTATAGGGTCAAACGTGTCCATTCTATTCGTGGACAAACTTTATGTTTAGAGGAATCTTACTACAAAACTAGTATTGTACCATTTTTAAGTGATTCTATTGCTGAGGGATCAATTTTTCAATATCTTGAGAAAGGACTAAATATAAATATTGGGTTTTCGGACAAATATTTAAGTGTCCATAAAACTAAAGGTGAGATTGCCTATTATTTAGAACTTCCTGAAAATTCACCAATGCTGCTTCTTGAAGAAATTTATTACACAAGTAATGGGGAACCTTTTGATTTTACTAAAAATTATTATCACTATGAACATTCTCAATTTTTCCTACAAAGCTAAAAAATGATTTTACTGGATACGAAGTATCCCAGCTCTTTTATAGAGATAGGTTTAAAAAGTTTCACTTGAAATGGATGATTAAAAGTCAACATAAAAATAGCAAATGAATTAAATTTAATCAAGGTATATATTTCGATAAAACTTGAAAATCATCAAACAAAATTGGATGGATTTCAAGACCAAAGAGAGCTAAAAAGGTCAGAAAAAATATATCTTCATTTATACATGCTATTTGTAACTGCTTACTAAAATGCTGATCTAGCATTGACGATCAAAAATGTAAGCGATATACTTTTATTAAAGAGTGTTATACGATTAAAATCAAAAAATTCTAAGCATTGCTTTGTTAATTTTTGAAGTCACAATTAGCTTGGATTTCCTGATTGTGAAGGCTGTACAAGATACTTTATTTCATAATAATAAGGAAATTATTGATCACTATGCTAGTATAATTGAAACTAACGATAAAAAAGAAAAAGCTCAATTTTTTTAACTATCAATTATTAATTTGACACAAAAGGCAAGGAGAATGAAAAAGTGATGACAACGATTTATATTTATCCAAAGGCCAATGTAGGTTTACGTGGTGTAGCAATTGGATTAGATCATAAAGGTCTTTCATTACAAAAGTTTTCTACTACACTAAAAAACAAATTAGAAAATTATATTCATTCAAGTTGTAGAAAAGATATTTATGTTGACGTTTGTGATGGCTCACAATCACCAGAAGAATTATTAGAAAAAGAGGAAGCTTTAGTTTTAATTTCTCCTTACCTAAAGAAAGAAGTTAAAGAAAAGTTACCACAAATAGTCCTCTTAACCGAAGATGAATTTTTCTCTGTATCGCTTGATAGAATCTATAGATTGATCGATAATTTATAACTATTTTTTATAGGTTAAAGTGAAGCTTATTGGAATCTTTTAATAAGATATAGTTAAATAATTGATTATCCATATTGATAATGATAAAAAAATTATCGTTATTATATTTATTTGAAAAATAGTTTTTGAATCATTTATTGATCATCAAAGGATAATTATTGATTGCAATGTCATTTTTTACAAATTATAAAAAAATTAATCTACTAATAAGTGATAGAATTACCCATTTTTATTATGTTTTTAGTTGTAAATTACCTAGATGTAACTAGTTATCAATAAAGATATTATACTATTTATCTATTTATTTTTTAATATCACTCAACCTTTATATTATCATCTTAATAAAAAGAAAGTGTTTACTATAATTTTCTACAAACATTCAAAATTACTTAAATCAAATTTGACATTAATTAGACATCGTTGTAAATTAGTTAATATTGATTCAGAAATAAAATTAAATAATTTAATGGTTGGAGCTTTTGCTTTCAAGGATTTGACTTTTCAAGGGGTGAGAAAAGTAAAAGATTTTAAAGAATTGTCTAGCTATTAAAAAACAATGGCTCATTTTCTTTGAAAATGAGCTTTTTTGTTTATAAAAGAAAGAGGATGATAACATGGATTTTCTAGCTGATTTGTTTTTAATTTTAGTTTGCATAATAATTATTGGTGTACTATGTAAACGATTCGACATACCTAGAGTTATTGGTCAGTTATTAATTGGAGTTCTATTAGGGCCGGCGCTACTAGGTATTATTCACCCAACTATATTTTTTGAAAATTGCTCTGAGATTGGCGTTATATTGTTAATGTTTATCGCTGGTATGGAATGTGAAGTAGGATTACTAAAAAAACAATTAAAACCTAGCTTACTGATTGCTATTTTAGGTATTCTTTTTCCAATACTGGTAACCATGCCAGTAAGCCTTCTATTTCATTTTTCTTGGCAGGAAGCTTTTTTCTTAGGCTTATTATTAGCTGCCACTTCTGTAAGTATTTCAGTTGAAGTACTTAGGGAATTAAATGTTTTAAGGACACAGGCAGGTACATCAATCCTGGGCGCTTCTATTGTTGATGATATTGTAGTAGTTATTTTATTAGGCATAACAACTAGTTTATTTGATATAAATTCAGATAACAAATCAATATTGTCAATTACGATATTAGAACAACTCTGTTATTTTATAATTATTTTTTTAGCGATTCATTGGATTGTTCCTTACCTTTTAAAGCGAGAGAAAAAATTAACTATTCCTTTTTCAATGACTATAATAATGTTAGCTATTTGTTTTGGAATGTCCTATCTTGCTGATTTTGTTGGTCTAAGTTCTATCTTGGGTGCTTTTTTTGCAGGTATAGCAGTCGGGCAGGTTTCCTTAAAAGAAAATAGCTATTTAGAAATTGAAACGATTGGTTATACTTTCTTTATCCCTATTTTTTTGTAAATATCGGCTTAGCAACTACTTTCAATACTTTAAGTAAGAATTTTTTATTTATCCTAATAATGACCTGTTTAGCTATTATCACTAAGTTCTTAGGTGGTAGCTTAGGCGGAAAACTCTCTAATTTTTCAATGAATGAATCATTCATTGTAGGTGCCGGCATGATCTCTAGAGGGGAAATGGCCCTAGTTATTGCCCAAATTGGCTATACTTCTAAACTACTATCGGAAGAATATTATACTAGCATGGTTTTGGTAGTTATTCTAACGACTCTAATCGCTCCATTTATTTTAAAATATTTTGTTAAACACACAAAAACCACTAAATAAATCTTGATTTTTTATATGTAAATAGGAATTGAGGAAATATATTTGCAAGATGAATCATTGTGACATAATCAGAGTATAAAAAAAGACAGGCATAAACATATCTCCTTAATGTATAACCGTTTAAAACAATAGTAGTATAAAAGTTTAATAAGATAACCAGTTTAACTTCAAAAGTTGAAGAGCTGGTTATTTTTTATTGTCTTCTTTCAGTAGTTTAACAATCAAACAAATTAAAATAATGGTAAATGGATCAAATCCTAAAATTATTTGAATGGTTTCCAAATACAAACACTTCGCTTCTCTCTGCATAGATTTTCAATACCTACTTTCGTAAATACTACATCCTATGGAATAGCTACCACTTTATAACTTTTTTATCTTTCTATTCTATTATATAAGATCGATAACATACTATTAAATCAGGATATTTTATTAAATACTATATCGTTTGATTGCTTCTAATCTGTAAACAATTATTTAGGTGTCATAAAGCAAGATTAAAATATTTACAAAATATAAATGTTACTCAATAAAGAAAAATACAAATACAAAAAGTAGTTAAAGGATGTCACCTTTAACTACTTTTTATTAATACTAGCTTTGGTATTCAATCAGAATTCTTAAAAAGGTTATACTCTATAATGCTAGGATATTTCCATTTTTTATTTTTCTTTGTTCTAAAGAAGAAAATTAGTCAACGTCTAATTTGTATAGAAAGGAGTATTAAATAATAAGTAAAACTTAAATCTAAAGCAAGCTTGCTTTTTATCTGTCTTCGCTTTTCTTTATAAGCAGCCTATTTCAGTTATTCATCATCTTCCGTTGGTTCTTCTTTTAATTTTGCATTTACTGAAAAGATATTTTTCTGTCCTTCGGTAACTAAATCTGCATTCTCATCAATGAGTTCGCTATTAATAAAACTAATCACCATTGGCATATTCATGCCCACATATAGCTCAATCGCTGCTCCACTTAGAATCAGTTTAGAAACAATATTACAAGGTGTTCCACCCATTAAATCGGCAAGAACAATAAAATCATTTAGAGGTTTAATCGTTTGTAAAAATTTTTCTTTATATTCTTCTTGTCCCTCTGAGGGTAATAAGGGAACGGCATAGATATTCTCCTGTTTTCCCATAATCATTTCTGTACCTTTTTTTAATGCTTCACACAATTCTCCATGACTGATTAACACCAAAGATTTGCCCATTTTACTACTCCCTTCCTATTTAGAGATTACAACAAGAGCTGACAAAGCAACACAGATGATTAAGACAATAAAAATTGCTTTTGTTGATGTCATTTTTTTCTTGCCGAGCATCCAATATACACCACCAACAATTAAAGCTGGGAGTAAACGTGGTAAAATCATATCTACATTATTTTGCATATTCAACACAACTGCTCCTATTTTTGGTGCCCAAGCTAATTTTACATTCACCATCGTTGCTGAAAGAGCTCCAACCATAAATACACCCATTAAAGTAGCAGCATCTGTCAATGCAGTTAAGCGATGTTGCATGGTCGTTACTAATGAAATTCCTTCTTTATAAGCAAATTCTAATTGTTTCCACCGAAAAACCATAACAGCAACTTGAGCAGCAATCCAAATAAATATGCCCACTGGGTTGCCATCTTTTGCCATATTTGCTGCTAAAGCTCCAAAGGTTGTTGGGATTAAAGCAGCAAAAATTGAATCACCAATTGTAGCAAAAGGACCCATCAAGCCTGCTTTTAAACCAGATACCGTTTCCTTTCCTGCATAGCCTTCTTCTTCCTCAATAGCTAGATCGATTCCTGTAATGATTGTGTTAAAAAAGTTAGAAGTATTAAAAAATTGAGTATGCGTCTTCATCATTTCTTTTAATTCTTCTGTATCATCTCCTTAGAGTTTACGTAGTTGTGGGAGGATGGTGAAAAGATAACCAGGTCCTTGCATTCTTTCATAATTCCATCCAAGTTGAAAATTAAACAAACTACGACGATTGATTTGTTTAAAATCTGCTTTTGTTAATTTATAGTTAGATTTCGTCATCTTCAATCTCTCCTCCTGCTGTGGATTCACTTGCTTTAGCTTTAGTTGATGAATGAATTTCTGTTTGTTGATTATTCTTATAATTGATTGCTGCTAAAGCAAAACCAATCAGCGCAATACCAAGCATTGGAAGTGCATTGAATGTAGCTGGGAAATTCTTGACAACAGTTGCCACATTTTCGCCAAGCAGCTGAATATTACTGAAGAGAGTTGCTAGTAATGCTGTAATGGTAAACCCTAAAATGAGATAAGGAAAATGTTTTTTACTGGTAAATAACGCAATAAGATAGCAAAACCTACCGCTGGCAAAACAGCTCCAGCTACTGAAAGTCCGTCTCCTAACCATTTTAATTGTCCATTCAAAACAGCAACTACCTGTTCCACTAGCCTACCACCAAATGCCAATGCTAAGAAAACTGGAATCAAGCGAGAAAGTTCCCAAGGCAAAGTACCCAACAAGAAATTTCGTTCGATTGCTTTATAGTTCATTTCTTCGATATTCTTGTCAATTCGATGCGCAAAGTAAGTATTCGTAAAACGAGCTAAAATATCTAACTCAATCATTAAACTTGCTACAGGAACAGCGATTGCAGCGATTGCTTGTTCTGGATCCATTCCCAAAGCAATTGAAAAAGCAGTTGCTAAAATTGTACCTGAATTTGCATCAATCTTAGATGCGCCACCAAACGTGCCAACACCTAACACTGTAAGTTGCATACTACCACCAATAATTAAGCCAACTTTTAAATCACCCATAACCAAACCAGTAAAAAGTCCAGCAAAAACGGGTGCACTTAAAGATGAATAAAGTTGCAATTCATCAAGAATTTGATAACCTGCGTATAACGACAAGATAAGTATTTGCCACCACTGAATATGCATTGTAATAACTCCTTATTTATTTTTTAACAAAGGCATAAATTCCTCTGCTTTATCACTTGGTACCATCTGAGCAATCAGGTGAACACCTTTATCATGTAACTGATTAAATGCTGTAACATCTGTATCCATCACATTAATTGACCTTGTAATTGATCTGGTATCTGATGTTTGAGACATGTTGCCTACATTAATCTCTTTTATTGGAACGCCTAATTCAGTGAGCCGTAATAATCGATATGGTTTGCGAGCAATAATTAATAACCGTTGCGAATCATATTTTCCAGCTAAAATGTTTTCTGCAGCTTTCTCAACGGGTAAAACACTTAATTTTACGCCAGCTGGCGTTGCTAGTTTCAGACCACTTTTTTCAATAGCATCTGAAGCTACCGCGTCATCCACAACCATGATACGACTAATATTTAATTTTGTTGTCCATAAATTAGCTACCTGACCATGAATGAGACGACCATCAATTCGAACACCAATAATACTCATTTTTTGTTTCCTCTTTTCTTTGATTTAAATTTTGGTTGATTCAATAAATCGATTTTTGAATCATATTTCCCTTCTGTTTCGAAAATAACAATTTCATTTTTCCCAATATGCAAAAAGCCTTTTGGAATATACAAGGATAAAGTAGGACCAATTTCCCAGAAACGACCTAGGTGATGATTATTTACAAAAACTACACCCTTACCAAAGTTTGCTAAATCAATAAAAGTATCTTCAATTTCGGTTAAATCAACTTCATATTGGTAAAAGCTAGGTTGATTTTTTACCCATTCACCAGAAAAATCGACTGATTCAATCGTATCTAAAGGTAAAGAAAATTGTTCCCAATCATTAATAAAATGTAAGTCTGCCATAACTCCCGTTCGGATCCCTTTTTTCTGTGTATTTGCTGTTAATTTCGCACCATAGTTGACGCGTCCCATATTTTCTATTAAAATATCTAGCTGGTTTTGTTCTTTTGTTGGTTCAACTAAAATATTTTCTCCAATTTCTGCTTGGTATTGCGTCACAATATGTTGGCCATTTAAATAGGTTTGTGCTCGATCACTTCCATCAATAATTCGTAGGGTTTCCGTTTTTGCATCCCTTGGCAGAATGGTTCGATAAATGATATAACCAGTCGTCTGATTCATCGCTTCCATTGTTACTGGATATTTTGTTTGTAATAGTGTAGTTAATTTGGTTATTGTTGCAAAAAGACTGACCTTATTTTTTAAAGGAATATCTTTAATTTCGATTGTCGGTTTGATTAATGGCATTTTTTGTGAAGAAGCTAATACTGGACAGACTTCTCTCACTGTTTCTTGCAAGGCATAGTATTTATCGGTTGGATTTCCTTGCTCGTTTAAAGGAGCACCATAATCATAGGAAGTAATCTGTGGTAGGTCTGTATTTCCTCGAGCTGAACAGCCATTCATAAAACCAAAATTGGTACCACCATGAAACATATAAAGATTGATACTACCAAGTTCAATCGTCTCACGAAAAGCTTCCACCAATTCCTTGGTTTCTCTTTTAACGATTGGTTCACCCCAACGATTAAACCAACCATCCCAAAATTCCATACACATCAGCGGCCATTTTTTCCCATGTGTCTTAAAAAACTTTTTCATTTCAGTAAAATTTTTTTGAGCATTTGACCCAAAGTTTCCTGTTACCAAAATATCTTCATCAATCAAACTACCTGCTCTAAGTGTCGCCTGCCATGGACCATCCGAAGTAAAAAGTGGTGCCGTTATGCCATTTTCTTTCATCAATTTTTTTAATGCAGTTAAATATTCTTTATCTTCCCCATATGAGCCATATTCGTTCTCAACTTGAAACATTAACACATTTCCATTTTCACTTAGTTGATGTTTCGCTAATCTCGGTAATATTTGCTGATAATAGGTAGACACGCAAGCGAGATATTTTGGATCAGAGGAACGAATTCGGCAATTTTTATTCAATAACCAAGCAGGTAGTCCACCAAATTCCCATTCAGCACAAATATAAGGTGAAGGTCTTAGAATGGCGTACAAGTCTAGTGATTGTGCTACTTTTAAAAATTGTTCAATGTCTAACTGCTGATCAAAATGGAAATTTCCCTCTTGTGATTCGTGTAAGTTCCAAGGAATATAGGTTTCCACTGTATTAAAACCTAATGCTTTTAAATTATAGAGAGAATGATACCAGTCATCTGGATGCAATCTAAAATAGTGAATCGCACCAGATAAAATTTTAAACGGTTGCCCATTAAGTAAAAATTCATCTTTTATCTCAAATCTCTGCAATTCATCCCTTCCCTTCTTTATCCTTATTTTTAAGCGGTTACATTAGTATTTAGTTATAAATAAATATCAAAAATAAAAATAACTTTTACTAAAAATAAAAATATGAAATTAATAAATTTTATTTTTCTTTTGTCTACTTAGACTGATGAATAATACGATTCAGACAATTTCTTTTAAGATTTTTATCCTTCAACGATTACTTTTTCATGCCAAGAGGTTGCTGTTTTTTCAACGACTTCATTTAGTGATTGAATATTATTTTTTCCTTCTGTCTGAAACCACTGGCTAGCTAGGTCGTTTCCGCTTTCAATAAAAGGAGTAACGCCATCTCGCCAAGTAGCACGTCCACAAAGAACACCATTAAAAGAAGAGTTGGCTTCTCTTGCAAAAAGCAATGTTTTTTTAAATAATTCAATTGACACACCAGCACTTAAAAAAATGAATGGCAAATTCGTTGCTTCACTTTGTTCTTTGAAATAATTAGCCGCTGTTTCTTTTGTATAGACAATCTCCTCTGTACCAAATTCTTCTACATAGTTCATATTTACAGGTACTTCTACTTTTAAGACATCTACCTTGTATTTTTCTTTAGAAAATTCTTTCATCATCTGAATCACTTTATGAGGTTTTATTTTGGCATAAGCAGTAGAGGTAGTGTCCTTAATTTTTGTATCATAAGAAACTAATTCTAAATAAAATGGTAGATCATTTGCTAGGCATTCATTTCCTAAACGTTCAACAAATACATGTTTTAAATGATTGATATAACTATCTTCATCTATGTCATAGTATAATAAAAATTTGATCGCATCAGCTCCCTGATTTTTTAAGCGTAAAACAGACCAGTCTTGCAACAAATCCGGTAATCTACCTGGCGTCGAAGCATCATAACCCGTTTTTTCGTAAGCAAGTAAAAGTCCAGCATTTTCTGACCGCACTTTGGCAGCTGGCAATCCATATTCAGGATCTAGCAAGATAGAAGAAGCAAATGGCGTTAAATCCTCTGCAACTAACTTCTTAAATGCCTCTACTTGTATTTCTTTTATTTCTGTTCCCATCATTCGTTTTAAAGCACCACGTTGATCAATTGCCAACGCTTCAATTAACCCATTCTTTGTTGATAAACGATCCATGGCTGCTTTTTTCTGTTTGGTTAGTTTTAACATTTTTTCCCCCTTACATATTATGCTTATTTTCCTTCTAAACTTAATTGATAATCATGATTCATTTCTCAGTTGTTTTTTAACAAAATTTTCAATTTAAGTAAAACAAGCCAATTATAGCAATCATTTTTGAAAATCTAATATAGAATAAAACAAATAAATTCAATTTACCTGAAAAACAAAATTATAGAGCGGATAGCACTATGTCTTGTTCAAAATATAAAATAGTCTGTATTTAGTTAAATAACATTCAATGTGTTCGTTTTATTAGAATATTATTTGACTAGGATTCATATGCATGAATGGTAACTCCCTTAACCACCCGATTTACCGTACCTGTTGCTGAGGGTCTATCTGGTGTGTTTTTGACTTTAACAGAAGTAAGAAGTGCAATTGTTTGAGCCACCATAATATAAACAAGAGCTAGATAGCCTTCTGGTAAGGTAATTTTTTCTGTATCCAATTCAAAACATTCAGCAGTAAGTCTGTTTTCTTGCTTTTGACTAATACCAACCACCTTTTTTGCAATACCATCATTTTCAATTTCATTTAAAATATCCAGATCGTATAATTGAGTATAAGAATCATTCTGGATAAAACCAAAAACCAGTGTTTGGTTATTGATAAATGATTTTGGTCCATGTCGAAATCCAATTGAAGAATCATAGATAGTTGCAATTTTTCCAGCTGTCAATTCTAAAATCTTCAATTGTGCTTCGCGTGTAAGTCCAGCTAAACTACCAGAACCTAGATAAACAATTCGCTCAAAATCATCTGCTAGCCATTTTTGAATTTCTGCTTCACGCTTTACAACTTCCTTTCCTAAAGCAGCAACCGTTTGTATATATTTTTCTTTCATCTCTAAAGCAGTTTGATCAAAAATCAACAACCCAGCTAGCGTCATACAAGTAAAGCTGCCTGTCATTGCAAATCCTTGGTCGTTTGACGCTGCTGGCATTAAAAATAGAAAACTATTCGAATCTTTTTGTGCCATTTTAGCCAAATCGCCATTTGGTGCACAAGTAATCACTAAATGGTAAGCGCTTTTAATCAATTGATTTGTCAGCTCTATAGCAGCAACACTCTCAGGACTATTCCCACTTCTTGCAAATGAAACAAGCAATATCGTTTCATCGGCAATCAAATAATCATAAGGTGCTGAAACAATATCTGTCGTTCCCCGACTCTCAAAAATATAATTTTGATGATCACCATGTGAATTTAGATAAGGCACAAGTGTATCTCCAACGTATTGAGAAGTTCCAGCTCCAGTAAAAATAACACGAACCTTTCCTTTACTTTCTTGTTTGATTTCTTCTAAGAAATTTGTGATTCCCTCCATAATTTCACCATAATTAATAAAAGTCTCCTTCCATAATTGCGGCTGTTGTTTGATTTCACGCGTCGTGATTTCAGCACCTAATTGTTCGAGTTGTTCTGTTGACAGTAAATACATAACGATACTCCTTTAAGTTTTATTTCGTATATGACGTACCTTATAATGAAATTGATCGGCACGTGCACTGCTAGTAGTGAATTCGATGACTTCATTTTGTGTGTTGTATGTTGTACGCACAAAATTGAGGATCAGTGCCCCCTCTCTAATTCGTAGATGTTCAGCTGTTTCCTGATTTGCAATACTCGCATAGAATTCCTCATCGGCTAGACGAATCTTTTGATCGAAATCTTCTGCAAATAAATCATACAGAGGTTTTTGTTTGATCATTGTTTCATTCAATGCAAAAAACCTTTTGGCTGGCAAATAGGTATCTTCAATCATTAATGGAATATCATCTGCCATTCGTAGACGTTTTAACTTAAAAACAGTCTCTTTAGATGAGAGATTTAACTGTTGACTAACTAAAGAGGATGACTCAATGCGATTAAATTCGAGTACTTCTGTTTGTGGTACTTTTCCTAAATCTCGCATTTGTTCAGTAAAACTATAAGCTTGAGAAATATCAGAAATATTTCCTTTTAAATCAGAAACAAAAGTTCCCTTTCCATGTTGTTTATAGACATAGCCCATTTGCTCTAATTCATTTAAGGCTAAACGAACGGTCATTCGACTGACTCCATATTTCTTACTTATTTCTCTTTCGGAAAGTAATTTGCTATGAGGCACCAGTTCATTATTTATTTGATTTTTTAATGTATCGACTAACTGACAATACAATGTATTTTTTTTAGCCATATTTCCCCTTCTTCATATGATAAACTGGTTATAACCACATAACCAGTATAATTTTATTTTGTTAAATAGTCAATAGTTAGTTTTCTAATGGTTATAATTTATTTTCATTATTAAAACTTCATTCCCTTATCTTTTTCGTAAATTTTTTAGTAGGAAATTAGGTAGTTACATTATTTTATCAACATAAAAAATATGATATATAAATCAATTGACTTATACACCATATTTTTCCTTACATCTAAGAACAATTAATAGTTGTCCAATAACCACTAATTCATTGCTTGTTTATCAAGTTTTTTTATTTTTATCTTTATTTTTTAAATTTGCTTGTTTTTTGACGTTTAGGTAAATTAAGCCCATAAATAATATAGGAGTGATCATAAAACCAATAGCTGGTTTTAATAGCATGACTATAAAAATCAGCAAAAAAAGTAAAACATTTAATGCACTAATGTACCATTTGCGTAATGTATAATAAATAGCTATTCGTAAGATATCTCTTTTTTTCGCTTTGGGGTTTCGGACTTGAAAATACCAACAATTTATACTACTCGCTAAACACATTCCCGTTAGAAGTATAAAAAATGGTATCATCCAATAACCAACAGACCATTGCGTAAAAAATAGACCATCAGTAACTGCTAGGATAGTACCGAACCAACCAATAAACCAATATATGATGCCACGTAACCAAAATTGATGAAATTCTTTCACGAAAACAAGAACCGGTTCTATTTCTTTTTCTTCTTTAAAACGGTCTAGTAATGCAAATAATGTTATAAAACCAGGACCAATAAAGAATAAACTGAAGATAAATAAAGGTAAATTTCTGATATCGATCGCCAAACAAATCGCTGCAACAAAAAAGGGAAGATTCACACCTAATAAACAGAGATTGCCCATTAACAATATATAAAGCCAACGGAAAAGTTTCATATAAATGTTATTTTCAAATGTTTGCTTTGATAACATGTATAACTAACCTCCCTAATTTTTCATGCCAGACGTAGCAATTCCTTCAACAAAATGTTTTTGCATGGATAAAAAGACAATCACCACTGGTAAAATTGATACAACGGAAGCCGCCATAATTAATGCATATTCAGTATCAAATAAACCAACGAACATTTTAAGTCCTAATTGAATTGTTTTATTTTCTGTTGATGATAAATAGATAAAAGGTCCCATATAATCATTCCAGGTACCCACGAAAGTAATAATTGTTAAACTGGCTAAAGCTGGCTTGGTCAGTGGTAATATAATTTTCCAATAAATGCCCCATTCACTCAAGCCGTCAATTCTAGCACTTTCGCATAAGGAATCTGGAATACTACTATAATATTGTTTTAATAAAAATACACCAAATGCACTAAAAGCTTGTAATAATACTAATGACCACAAGGTATCTGTTAAATGCAGCTGACGCATCATAATAAATTGGGGAATCATATAAGATTGCCAAGGAATGGCAATTGTGCCAATATAGGTTAAAAATAATATATCTCTTCCTTTAAAATGCATTTTAGAGAATCCATAAGCCGCAAAGCTAGAAGTAAATAATTGGATAATTGTAATAATGATACTTAAAAATAAGGTATTTTTAAAAAAAGTAAGCAGCGGAATTCTTCCCCAAATGACTGAATAATTTTCTGGATGCCAGGTTTTTGGAATCCATTGAATTGGAACACTAAAAACATCATTATTTGTTTTAAAAGATGCAGATAACATCCAGATAAATGGAATTAACGTCGTTAGTGCTAACAGTGTTAAAAAAATAAATATAATTAGACGATTTATTGTTATTCTTTCTTTTTTTCTCACTTTTGTTTGTTCTGTTGCAGTAAGTGTTACCATCCTTTCTCCTCCTCTCCTATATTTTTTCTCGGTACTGATTCCATTTGAATTGAATGATTGTAATGGCTAAAACAATAACAAATAATACCATTGAAATGGCTGAAGCATAACCAAAATTGAATTTTACAAATGCCTCATTATAGATTTCATAGACCAAAACATTGGTTGCCCGTCCTGGTCCACCAGCCGTCATAATCTGAACTAAATCAAATATCTTAAAGCAATTAATAATCAGCATAATAGTTACAAAAAAAAGTTGTCGGTCTGAGAGAAGGCAAAGTTACATTTAAAAATTGTTTCCATTTGTTGGCACCATCCATAGCAGCTGCCTCATACAATTCACTAGGAATACTTTGTAATCCTGCAAGATATAAAATCATATAATAGCCCATTCCTCGCCAGATACTTACGATGATAATACCTGTTAAAGCCCACTTTGAACTAGAAGTCCAGCCCGGTGGGTGTTCAATAAAAAATTTTAGAAATTGATTAATGGGTCCTAAACTTGGATGAAACAGCATATTCCAAACAACAGCGATCGCTACTAAAGAAGTCACGTAGGGGAAAAAGAAAGCCGTTCGAAAGAATTTCATTCCCATAACTTTTCTATTAAGTAAAATAGCCAAAACCAATGCACACAATATGGTAATTGGCACTACCCCAACTGTATAGACAATTGTATGTTTAAAAGAAATCCAAAATGTATCATCATGAAACATTTTATTAAAATTTTTAAAACCAACAAATTCTGGTTTTGAAAAAGAATCCCAACTCATAAATGCTAAGATTAGTGAGAAAACGACTGGGATAAGCGTAAAGAGCAGAAACCCAATAAAATTTGGTGCAATAAATGAAAGTGCAATTAAGGTATGTTTACGTTGTAATTTACTTGTTGTTTTTGATTTTTTTGTAATTTCCATCATCGTTTCTTCTAAAAATTAGCAATTCCTCCTTTTAAGCTGCAGAATATATGTTATTGATAGTTAGATAATTAGCATTACTGGTTAGAATGTATCAAATTTGCGATAAGCTATCTCAGAATAAATGGGTACAAAAATAAATGAAAAAATATTATATAAATATTGATCTATTTCCTTTATTTTTTCAATAAATCGAATTTTTATCATTGATTCGGTTTTAATTTGAATAGAATTTTTTGAATGAACAAAATAGAATGACTATGCATTGGACAGTACTTCTTTTTTTATTACGTCTTAATTTCAATCAGTGAAAAAATAATTTATAAAATTAATGCCTTATAGGTTGAGAAAAGAATAGCTATCATGCCTAAAATTTTTCTAGCTTTTTAATAAATTTCTTAAATTCAAAAGCTGACCATCCAATTCATTATCCATTTTTAGTCCGCATTAATTAAACATAAGAAGCAACAATCTAAAAAAGGGTAAATTTGATACTTGTTTTTTCAAATCTACCCAATTAGAAATTTTATTCCTTTTCTGCTTTAACACGTTTTTCCATATTGGCAATTCCTTTTTTGGGTGTACTATCTCCTACCATGATTAAATCATTTTCTTCTGTTAAGATTTTATCAATGGCTGGTCCTTTTTTATCAACTTGAAATTCTATGCCCACTTTTTTAGGTTTAAAACCCTTTTTAGAAATTTCGTCTGTTGGCATTCCTTTATGTGAAAAGTACAAGTTATCAATTTCTTTTGTTTTATAAGAAGGAACAACACCAGCTTTAGCTAAAACTTTTGCACCTTTTTTACCAGAAGCAAAATCTAAAAATTTCTGTGCAGCTTTTTGATGTTTTGATTTTTTATTAATAGCAAAACTTGTTGGTGAACCAAAGGTAGTAGATTTGCCTTTTTCTTTTTGTGGCATTGAAGTAATGCCCCATTCTACATTTGTTTTACCATCTTCTTTATTTGCTAATATACCGCCCATGTACCAAGTACCCATACACATCATAGCTGCTTTTGAATCCTCAAATTGAGATTGATAGGTAACTTTTGTTGATTTGGCAGTTCCAAAGTCCATTTGTGATTTGTCCTTTTGCATTCTAATCGCACGATCATAATAACTGCGCATATAACCATATTTAGGATTGATTAAATTGCCATTATTTTGGGCAGCTGCAATCGCTTGTATAGTTGAACGCCAGGTGTATTGGTAGGTACCATAAACTTGTTGATCTGGTTTTGAAAGTTTTTTTGCTAATTCTTCATATTCTTTCCAAGTAATATTGTTAGGATAAGCGATGCCGGCATCATCAAACATTTTTTTATTGTAATATAAAACCCAAAAATCCGTTCTGTAAGGTTGTGAGTAGGTTTTTCCATTCACTTTGTACATGTCATAACTTGTTTTTGCTGGTTTTGTATCTATATTTTTAATATGATCTGTTAAGTCGACCAATTGATCACGTAATGCATAATTTGAATAAGACAATAAATTTTTCATAGTTAAAACATCTGTGGTGTCACCTGAAGAAAGCATTGTGGTTAATTTTGTATCATAGTCTTCTGAAGCAATATCGACTGATTTAATTTTAATAGTAGGATTTTCTTTTTCAAATGCTTCAAATATTTTTTTAAATTCAGGAGTTGTGTCGTAATTCCAGGTAGTCACAGTTAATTCTATTGGTTTATCTTTACTCCCTTCCTCTTCACTAGCCTTTTCACCACTTGATCCACAAGACGAAAGCGTCACTATTAATCCCATGGTCATCACAACAGCGAACCCTTTTTTCCAAAACTTCATTTTCATCCCTCCATTTTAATTTTTATTAAATAAATTTATTTTTTATTACCAATATAAATACCAGCTTTTTGCCAGTCTAGTTAACGCTTCCATATAGAAATAATCGCCCCAAACTACACACTCATTAACACCCTTATTTGTATTTTTATCATAAACACCTTGTAATAAAAGTCCATTAGATGTTGGCACCTTGATCGTTGTATAGTTTTTTGCCAAGGATTGCATAATAGTAAGTGCCGTTTCTTGATATTTTTGATTCTTTTGATCACTAATTGGCAATTGTCTTGATAATTCCAATAATCCACAAACGGCAATTGTTGCAGCTGAGCTGTCCTTTTCTTCACCACTTCCATCATTAAAAATTAAATCCCAATAACAAATTTGATCTTCTGGTAGATGGTTAATAAAATAATCAGCCAAATGCTTCGCTGTTATTAGAAAACTTGTATCACCTGTATATAGATAACTTAAGGTAAACCCATAAATTCCCCAAGCCTGACCACGCGCCCAATAAGAATCATCAGAAAAACCTTGCTGTGTTTTCCCATAAAGTGCTTCACCAGTTTCTGTATCAAAATAATACGTATGAAAGGTGGTATAGTTAGCACGAACGATATATTTCTGTGTTTGTTTTGCATGTGCATAGGCTGCTTTTTTGTATTTTTCTTGTCCTGTGATGTTGGTAGCAAAATACAATAATGGTAAATTCATTAAGCAATCAATAATCATACGTCCACGTTGATCAGGATCATCAAGGTTTCCCCAAGCTTGGATAATTTCTGCTTTAGGAGAATAACGTGCCAATAATAAATCTGCTGCTTTCATTGCTAGGTATTTGGCTGTTTCATGATGGTTCACCTTATAATCTGCCACTGCTGTTAATGTATATAAAAAACCAATATCATGTGTCTCCAAAGCAATCTTTTGATTCAATCGTTCGGTAAAAGAAGCCATCTGGCTTTCAATAGTGTCATCAAACTCTGTTGAACCAGTTAGTTCTTTACCTAAAAATAACATTCCTGACCAAAAACTTGCTGTCCAATCTTGATTTTTTTCCGGTTGGTAAATCAATTGATGACTTGCTGCTTGTGGAACCAATTCATTAAATAAAAGTAAATTGCTACGTATTTTATTTAATACAAATGTCAGTTGTTTTGGTAAAAATTCCAATTGATTTATTTTTTTCATTTTCCATGCGCCTTTCCATTTAAGATAGATCGATGATTTTTTCTGAAACTTTTACTTGATTGGATTGAACAACAATTGTTGGTTGCTCTTCTTTTTCTTTGAGAAGTAATCCTGTGACTAAGGAAATGAGCAAATGTTTGCCTCGTCCAAGCTTTGTTTTTACATGAGGCAACATTACAAGTGGATAACATAAATTGGTATTTGGTTCTGTTTGGATGATATCAGCTGTTTCAAAGCCAGTTATTCCGCTAATTTTAGAGATGCCCCAATCGTTTTTTATTTCAGCAGTTAAATCCTTTACTTGCTTGTAATTGTTCTCTCTTACAGGAATTGAGAAACCACCTTCGTAAGCAAAAAGCTCTCGCTCGGTTATAATTTCATGAATACGTACATGACAACCTATAAGTGGCACAATCGTCGTTTTGATAGTAACATTCTGCCAAGGCATCCACTTGTGAATAATACGATCTTCTAACAATTGATACGCTGTATCTAATGCCTTTGTTCGAAAATAATGATCATCTTCTGCTAATGCCAAACAGTTATCAAATCCTCCCTCATAATACCAATAATCATTTTTAGCTGTACTAAAACCAAAATAAGAAGAATAAACAAATTTACCATACTTATCATTAGGATGAGATTGAAATTTAAGAAATTGACCAGATGGAAACATTAATGTGTGATCACGTTTTTCATTAAATTGGTAGTAATTTTTGCTTTCTGGTAGGGATAATGTTGTCTTTTCAATAGTTAACGGCAAAGCTTCTGCCTGCCAATACGGATGATCTTTAGGTACTGCTAGTAAGGTAAATGTCTTAAATGACCAATAAGGAGAACCAGGACCATTATAGCCTTCTGCAAAAATCATATTTTGATAATAATAGCCAATCGAAAGTAATCCTTCTGGTGTAAAAATTTCTTGATTCATCCAATGATGTAAATGCCGACTAATAATGCCTTTAATTTCTCCCCAAGGCAAAGCCTCAACATCTGCAAAAACAAGGGCACTAAAGAATGCCACCTGAGAAAAACGATAAGTTAAACTGCGTCCAAAAGGCATGGCTTCTCCATTTTTAGTAAACCAGTATTTAAATGTTTGAGCAAAATGCACCGCTCTTTCTTTCATGGTTGCAACTCGTGCTTTATCTTCTGGCATAAACCTACAATATAATAAACTATAATAATGAATCGCAAAAGAAACATAATAATCAATTTGAGTTTCACTGCCATCACAATACCAACCTTTTCCGATATAAAAAGAATCAATAATTGCTAAATCTTCATCCAGTTGATCTTGGTTATAAGCCAGCTCACAATGCTTCATCGCTAGGTTAACTAACACACGGAAAAAATGCCAATTATTTCTTGGCAATGATTGCTGATTAATTTGATTTAACCAATTATATAGATTTTGTTTTTCTGCATGTGTCAGCAAATGCCATACTTTTTCTTTATTCAGCAATAAAAAGGTACTTAAAGAAGCCATTTCTACAAATAATTGATCACATTCTTTTGTTTTTCCCCAATAATGTAGACTCTTTGGATCTACTCCTGCAATAATTCCTGCTAAGTATTTTTTTAAATAATTACTATCTTTTTGTGTCAAATATGGCCCTAAACCCCAAAGTGGTCTTAAAAACGCCTCAATGGCTCGTGTTTTTTCTGGATAAACCGTTCCTGAAGTCCCCAAATATAAATGACCTAGATGTTTATCAGTGAAGAAATCAGCTAAGGGAGCCATTAAATCTTCAAACCCTTCAGCTACTTCTTCATAACTTTCAAATTTATTTTCCTTGATACGCGCATGAATCATTTTTTCACCCTTTCAACAAATATCGCTTTTAAAAAACCATAATATTCACCATACACCGTGATAGTATCACCAATTTTCAATTTCATGGATTGTTCATTAAATACTTGGTAGTGATTTTGATCACTTTCAAAAATAAAACGATCTTCTCTTTTGATGGTTGCTGTTTTTGAGTCACTCTTAATGATTTTTCCTGTCAATTGCAGATAGGTGTGAAGAGGAACCTGACCACTTTGTAACTCATTTTCTGAATAACTTTTTGCTGTTTTTTTTATCCGTTGAATTGTTTCATGACTGAATTGATTCGTTGTTTTTTCTGTTTCTTTTTTTGTACAGCCACCGACAAAAAGAAAAATTACTAGAATAAAACTACATACTAGACGATTTTTCATTGATCCTCCAATTTTTAAAGCGCTTTCTAATTAAAAGAATATAGCTATTTTAAAATAATATCAATTATTTTTACTAAAAAATCATAAATTTTAGTAAACTTTTTATCTTGCTTTTTTTCGTTAGAAAGTCTTATACTAACAGTGAATTAAATTCAAAGAAAAGGAGCGGCCTTTTTTGGCAACAATTACAGATATTGCAAAAAAAGCAGGTGTTTCTATTTCAACAGTTTCACGTGTTTTAAATTATGATTCTAATTTATCAGTTACAGAAGAAACCAAACGAAAAATTTTCGAATTGGCGGAAGAGTTAAATTATACAAAATAAAAAACAAAAATAAGTTAATTAAAACCCATGTTGCTTCTTTTTCAAAACAGGAAAAAGTGATCGGAATTATTCCATGGCGTTCGGCAGATGAAGAACTAGATGATCTCTATTATATGGCCATTCGTTTAGGTGTAGAAAAACAAGCTGCTGAATTAGGCTATAATGTTGTTAAGTTATCTCAAATAAATGAACAACATGTTCACGAATTGGCTGGTCTATTAGCTATTAGCAAATTTACACAAGAAAAACTAGAAGAATTTCACCAATTTCATCCAAATGTTTGTGTCATTGGCAGTAATTTCCCTTTAAACGACTATGATTCTGTCAATACTGACTTTAATCAGGCAACCGAATTGGCTATCAATCATTTATTACACCTAGGACATAAAAACATTGCTTTAATTGGTGCAGAAGAAAGTCATAATATGCATGGTTATCGTAACTATAAAACACCTACTGTCAATACTTATATCGATATGATGCAGCATTATCAATTGTTTAATAAAAAGTTCTTTATCTTAAAAAAAAATAGCCGATTAGATGTACACGTTGGTGAACAATTGACAGAGATGGCCTTAAAACAATGGAAACACACATTACCTACTGCTATTTTGTCTGTCAATGATGCAGTGGCTATTGGTGTTATGCATACACTAGCCGCACATCATATTCGTATTCCAGAAACAATAAGTGTGATGGGAATTAATGATTTGGCTATCTCTCAATACATCTCTCCTGCCCTTTCTACCGTTCGAGTATTCACCGAAGAAATGGGGAAAACAGGGGTTGAGCTTCTTCATCAGCGGATCACCCGATCAGAAATTGCTCGACGGGTATTTTTAAGTACAGAATTAGTCGTGCGCCACTCAACCAGTAGCCCAAGGAAAAAGATTTGATTTACCCGAAGTATCTTAATAATTGAAAAGATCAGAAACAATCAAACGAATCATTAATAACTTAGAGAAATTTATATTTTTTATCTTGTTTCAATTACTATTTATCTTACACATTAAATAAATAACGCAGTCAGTTAGGTAATTCGAATCAATTACCCAACTGGCTGCTTTACTATAAAAAAATAACATTGGTGATATCAGTAGATCGATGACGTTTAAAATGATTAAAATTCAGAATCAATCCAGCCAATGATAGATAGCAAGATTTATAAATTTAAATAGATTATTTCAAATAGAAAGAAGACTGGAATGATTTTTTAGGCATTTGTTCTATTGATCTCTATGTAGCTTATTTTTGAACAACCGATCTATCTTAAATTTACTAATTTTAATGCTTCAAAAATTTTTTCTATGATTTCATTTTAAAAAGTTATAATAAATCAACCGTTAGTTTTGTTGTAATTTTTGCTTGTTGCTTTGTTTGATAAGTCGCTTGTATTTGATAGGTCACCTGATCCTTGCCTTGATGATCCTTATAAACTTGTGAAATGTACGTTAGATTGTTAGTTGGCATGATTAAAGTACATTGTGCTTTTTTACCAGTCAGTATTACACGATTTGATACAATTTTAGGTAAATAATTGGTAATAAAATTTTCAATAATTCTATTTTGCTTTTGTTCAAATAAAAAGGTATCTTGAATAGTCAAAGTAGTTTCTAAGAGTTTAAAACAACGTTCAAATGAATGAATTTTCCCGGCTGGATAGGCTTGAGCTAATTGTAAAGAAAATTGATGATTAGCTTGAACCCCTTTGGCACTAACATTTCCAACTGCCTGTTTTGTGCCATTGATACATGGAACTGAATGACTATCTGCACTACATGGAAATATATGATATCGCTTCTCTTCATCAAAATAATCTTTTGTGTATTCCCCAGCACCAAGATCTGTCAAAAATAATTCGCTGGGTGTGCCAAAAACAAAATGACCAATATCTAGATGATTATGACTTTCATCATTACTCCCACCCTTAGCAGCAAAGAATAACTGATTCGGTTTACGAACTACCCACCATTGTGCATCAGGAAAATAATGATCAATTGTCTTTGTTTGTTGGTTTGAAATGGTCGGTTTCTTCCAAATCAGATTACGATATAACGGTGCAAAGCGATAGCAAGGATCAAAGTCTAAGGCATTCATTGTTGCCAATTTTGGTATTGGTAATTGAAAATAATGATGACAAAAATTAAGTAACCCACTTGGCGGTTGAACAGCAGAATAGTCTGAGAAAGGAACAAAATCCTGTTTATTCACTAGAACATAATAGGGAAAAGCTGCAATTTTCTTAACTTTCTTATGATCAAGATAAGAATAATTTCCCAGCATTCTTGCTAATTTTTCAGCATAGTAAATATAATAGCCAAAACCATAGCTACAATAACCTAATCCTTCAACACAAACGCCGTCTGAGCCAAAGCCACGTAAATAACTTTGCATTGCTTTATCTAATCGCTGAATAATTTTCTTTTGCTGAGATGAATTTTTAGGCAGAATAGCAAGTGCACAAATCCCGATAGAACCACCAATAACAGCAGACCAATTATTTTCTTTTTCTTCCCAATCCCAAGCTTTATTCTCAAATGATTGAAAAATACGCCGATCAATTTCTCCCTTGATTCTTTGTTGAAGTAAAGGAGAAAACGCATCATCCGTCAATTCCAATAGTTCAGCTAGTGTCTGAGCAGTTTCAGCAGCAAATAAATCTAACCAAGTAGAACTCGCAGCAGCAAAAGTTTTTCCGATAACTGGTAAATGTGCCGGTAAAGCCCAGGTAAACTCGTTACATACTTCCCAAATGACTTGTTCTAGTAATTGCTTGACTTGTTGATCTTTTTTCAATAAATAGGCAAGTCCTAAAACAGTTAATTGACGACGTCTAGAAAAATAACTTTTTTCAAAATCCAAACGATTTCCTGTTGTTAAATAACATTCATATCCAATAAATGGCAAAGAAACCACCTGATTATCCGCTACATAATTTGCAGCGGCCTGACTGATTTCTTCCTGTAAATCTTGTATTTTACGGTTATTCATTATTCACTCCTATTTTTTCCAAATAATTCGATTTGTGTTAAAGCTGGAAATAAAGATGTCTCCTCTGATTGAATGAGTTCACCTAAGGTAACAGTGGTAATCATTCGTTTAGTAAAATGAAATACCTGAGGTTGTTCTGTTTTTATTGTTTTAAATACTTCCTTTGTTCCATCGGAAAAAAACAAAGAAACACTTTGCCAATAATTATCATGGGGAAAATCTGCTCGTAAAATAAAGCTAACTTTATCAAGAATCACCTGCCGACCAAAATCAATCGTTAACTCCGCATTAGGCTGTTGGTTAATTCCCCATGATTGATATGGATAGGCACCATGAGAACGATTTGCATAGACACCATCAACGGCATTGCAAGCGTAAAATGTCGCATCGTTTCTTGTTTCTACATTGGCAAAGGCGTGAGGATAAGCACCAGCAAAGTTTTGTTGATCATGTGGATTTAAGGCTAAATTACGATAACTACCAATTTCTTCTGAAGTAGCTGTACGTACACTTAAATAATGGCTACTTCCTTTAAAACGTCTTTCTGAATGAGCTTCTTGTGCATTTTTAGTAAGACTAACAGGATAAATCCATTCTTTTTCAGCTAGGTAAATCAAAGTTGAATCCAATGTCTCATCTAATTTAACCACCAAGTAAGTATTTGGTTGATCTACGAATACTTGAATAAAATCACCCTCTTCCCAAAAAAATTCATGGGCAGCTAAATAAACAAAATCTTTACCTGTTGCTGTTAAATTTCCTATTGTTAATTCCTCGTCTAATTTAGCTTTTTTCAATTGATGTTTTTTATTAAAAATTGTCAATGAAATGTTACGCATTAAGTATTCTCCTTCATACTTTTCTACCATTATAACGCTTTCATTAGAAAAATTAAAAATTTTTCGTAAATTTTACTAAAATTTATTTTAATAAAATAAGCTATTTTCAATTGATAGGGTCCAAATTCAACCTAATAATGTACATCATAATCAGCACAAATACCCTTAGGCAACCATATTACTTTCAACCAATTTTCTGCTAGTTACTTAGATAAAAATACATTCCCTATCTACAATGGTTTCTAAATAATTATTCTGAATTTGACTATTGGTATTTGTCTTAAAAAATAAATTTTTCTTTGAATATCAGTATTTATTTTTTATATCCTTCTAATGCCATTCATTGAATACTGTTATTTTCAATTCAGACATTATAAAATTGATCAAAGATAATAAATATTAAATAGAAAAGATAGCTTTACAGATTGCTATTTTAATTTTTTGTTTCCTTTCTGTTTGTGTTATTTGATAGATAATGGTTAATAAATTTTTGTTTCATTTGCTTTAATCGTTTAACTTTGGCTTGTTTTTGATAATTTGTTATTCTTTCTTGGTATAATTCATTAATATACTGATTTTTTGCAAGTTCTTAAGCTTCTTTAAGTGTAAGTAGTCTTCCGCCTTCTTTATGAACAACATAATAAAATTGATTTTCTTGGTTCCCAACTATGATTTCTCCTTCTCCCTTGCCATTTAATTGTCTTCCAAGTGTTTGTTGATACATCGTATTTTTCTGTGTTTCAGTACTTTTTATACGAAAAGGTGAAATTAAACTTTCAGGTAATTTTTTTTCCATTGATTTGTTACTTCTTTCAAATTTTTTGACAAATCCATTGTTTTTGCTAATTTTTTTAGTTCATCAACTGAACCTGAATAATTCGTGATTTCAATTGCTTCAATTGAATAATCTGTTTTCTTATCTGTATCTTTCAAATGTTCAAAAGCTTTTTTTAATTGGACTTTATTGGGTGGCTGTGTGTTTAACCAGGTTGTTTTTATCTGATCAGTCAATTGTGTATCCTCGGTATCTAAATATTGCCAAAACATCAATTCCTTGCTTTTTTGTTGCCACTGTTTTTTTTCCTCTTTGGGTGTTAATGGTTTTATAATTTTTAAATCTTCTGCTGTCTGTAAAATAATTTTATGCTTAATTAAATCATTCATAGCTACCTGGTAAAGTGTGTCAATTGGTCGTTTTCCTGCAAAATCTTTTTGCCAAAAATCTTTTTTAAGAGAAGAAATTTTATGAGTATCTATAAACGTTGCAGCGACCTTATTTTCATTCTTTTCTCCATAAGCAAGTAATTCCTCTGCCGTTATTACTTGTTGATTTACCTTTCCTTTGACGTTAGGTTTTAAAAATAGAAACAGAGAAAAAAATCCAAGTAAGATCATCGTTAAAAAAGCGAATTTTCGTTTCATGATATTAAATTTCTCCTTTCTAAATGTTTATGATAACAATTTCCTAAAATTTATAGCACGAACAACAAACCAATGATCATTTTATAATTAAGGAATTATAATTATTTTTATGAAAAAGAAAGCGAGTAAAAGTTTCTTTTGTTTTTATCCAAAAAAATTGTTCTTATGACCTGGCTATTCCTATTGCTCTTATTCATAGCAAATATATGAATAGGAATTTCTTATGAGCTAAAATGGAAAAATTTAAACAGAATAACGTAAATAGAATGTATTACAGTTTAAAAGATGGTTTATTTTTAACAATTGAAATAATTAGCATTTCATCGATCAAATTATTTCCAATTGCTTTATAACCATTTTTATATTTTTTATTCAATAAAACAAATAAAATGTTTATATGAAATCATTCTTAAAATAGATCAGCTAGCCATTTATTATAAATTCTCAAATAGTAAATGTTTTTCTTGTTTGTTTCATAATGTATTTATATCAACAACCTACATATTATTTAATTCTTTTTATAGGCTTCTGCCTTGTAAATATCAATGGTTAGGTAAGCTATATTTATAGTCTTATGTATTGTCATAAGAATCGGTAGATAGTTTTTAATGAAAAAAGGAATCTATTAAGATAGTTTAAATAAACCTATCTCATAGATTCCTTTTTTACTTGGAATTTCTTTTTATTAATGTTATATCATTGCCTTAGTTAAACTATAGATGAATTTTCTATATTTGTAAAATAAAAGAAACCATCTATTTTCAACTTTTAACATTCCCCGATTAGTTTAACCTATATTGTTTTTAAATCAACCAACTTAATCACTTGTGTTTAAACATTGTGCCTATATTCATAAGGAAGAACCTTCGTTTGGTTATAGCTTGGACAATCGCGCACCCATTCTAAAGATTCTTTTAAAATGGCTATTTGTTGTTCAACATTATTAGGTTCCCCAGCATTTGAACCGATTGGAACGTGTGGCGCTGTAATTCTTGGTGCACCTTGTTGACGAGCAATTGGTGGGAGTGCTGCAATAACAACACAACTCATACCTTCCTCTTCACAACAACGAGTAACAATAGTAGCTGAACGATGACAAGTACCACAACCACCTGTACAAAGAACAATATCTACGTCTTGTTCTTTTAATTTTCTTGCGATTTCTGGTCCCGTTTCATTTTGAAATTTCTCAACGTTTCCGCCGCCACCCATAAATGCGTAGGTTTCCTTAGATAAAGAACCAATAAAGCCCTCATTTACTAACTCATGCAAACGATCAATTGGAAACATTGCATTTACGTCTTTGTTAATATCTGAATTATCAAAACCACCATGTGTCACCATTAATTCAGATGACGGTGTATCAAAAGGTATTGTCCTATAACTAAAGTCACCAGAGGTGTTGAATGGCTCTTGACTCTTCAGATGGATACCTCCAGCTGTAATAAAAGCAACCTTACATTCATTTAAAGATTTTTTAAGTTCTGTAAAAACAGGTTTTGGGGTAATTGGTACAAAGATTTCAGATCTCATACCTTTAACTGTTGTTAAGCTCATTTCTTTTCATCCTCCTAATATTTATTCGTTTCTTCTGCTATTTCAATCATTTTACTAAAATAAAATTCAACATGTAATCCTTCTTTTAATGATACATTTGTGAAAATCCACCTTCTAGGTACATAAATACTTCCTAGATTATCAGTTACTTGAACGAGGACAGCCGTATCATCCACATGAATAATATGACCACCTATTAAACAAGAAAAACATTCTGTCTGTTGAATGATCTCTTTAAAATCATAATCAAGTGGATCATTGACAACATAAATATAACTAAAATAAAATTGCAATTTTTGTCCTACCTTTATCGGTTCATCGGATAGAATAAGTTTTTCTGGTACCGTGATTAATCCTAGACGTCCACGTAAATTAAGCGTAACTTGATCATCAATGACTTGTTTCACCGTTCCCATCATTAAGGTGGGATTGATAGGATATTTTTCAGCCATCTCCATTTTAATGTAAGGTACCTGTATCAAGTAATTTGTTATCTGGTAAGTTTAGTAAATGATTGTTCGCATTGATGACTTCATTGTTCCAATGTTTCGGTGCTGGTTCAATGGCTACACCAGACATTTTATTTTTAAGCATTTGAACAGAACGTTCTGCAACTGCTTTTGTTACACAAGAAGTGCCTGCAACATCATCTTCAAAACCACCAGCATCCATGTTTTCTTCAACCATAGCATCCGCATATTTATTTCCAACAACTAATTGTCCTTGATTTGCACAGAAAGAAACACCGACAACAGGAATACCACGTTTGCCTGCTTGTCCGATATGTTCGATGAAATCAATATGATTGTTCCCAAAACCTTCCGTAGTAATAATTACGCCATCGATATCTAAGCTTTCAAATAACGAACCTAGTCTTTCTGACACCCAAAGTTTTTCATCGTTAACTTGTGGGGAACCAACAAAAATAACACCAACCAAGTCTAATTCTTCATCTGCTGCTAAACGTTCAACTAATGGTTCACGTATATAGTGACGCGTCATTTCTTTGGTTGAAGGTCCAATACAAGTTAAAGCATGAATGGATCCATCTCTTACCTGATTTGATGTCAGTACAATCGGAACATTTCCACAGTCGACATTCATTTGTCCACCAGCAATTCCACAAGGTTCTGAAGGACAGATCACATTATCATGCATTGCGCCTTGTCCCATAATTTCTTTCACTAATACAACTCGTGGATTACCTTTTCTTCTAATATCTTCACAGATCTCTTCACGCACAATTTCACCATTGTATTCTTTTAGCTCATCACGTACCGCCTGAACAATATAATCTTGAGCTTTATGCGCTGCTAAAGGTCCAGGACGAGACATACCTGAAAGTTTTTCAATGACTGCTTCACAACGAATAATGATGTCATTCTTATCCGCACAACCTGGATGACCAAAATACATTTTTTCATCTAAGTATCCTTCAGAGGAACCAAATTCATGCACCTGTGTTCCTTCTTCATCAACCCCTGTTAACATGAAGACAACACCATCACAAACTTTTGTAATTCCTTCACCAAGTTCACCCTCAACCTTAGTTGCAATTGGGCAAACATCCATAATTGTATCTGTATAGATATGTCTTTCATTTGGTTTAATTACATCCAATTTTATTTTTTTAACTAATTGGTCTTCTTTTAGTGCCCCTTCAATTAAATTACGATCAATCGTGATCTTACCATTTTCAATGCTTGTTTTATCTGTAATTTCTGCATCTGTAATTTTAATATGTTGTTTTTTCAAACGATGAATAACTTTTTTTTCGCCTCTGTTTTCTTTTACTCCTGACTTTTCATCCATTGGCATATGCATAGGCATAGGATGAGGATGAGAATGAGGACCAAATGGGCCAAATGAATAGCCAGCAGCAAAGTTTACTGGTAATTTTAATTTTAAACCTTCAAGTTTTGCTATTTCCATTTCAATCATTTGATTTGAGTCAGTTTTATGTGTATTACAATCACAATGGGAATTTTCCATTGATAGATCCATTGAATTTGACATTGATTGTGCTTCTTTTGATTTTGGTTGATTAGAAACATCTGTATTTTCTTTGATTCCATCTAGCAATTCTGGCGTTAACTGCACTAATGCTTCACTATCTTCAGTTAATGTTGCACCCATTACTTGTTCAATCGTTAAGCCATTTTTTGTTAAAGTCACCAACCCAGCATCAACCATATCATCAAATAAAGAAGGATCCTCTAAATCTTGTTCACTAATTACTGTTCCTTTGTCTCTTCTACAGCAGAGAACTGCTGGATCTTTTAAATGCTGTTCTAATGTTTCCTTTGTTATTGACATAAAATTCTCTCCTTTATATATAAAAATTTAATGCTTTCGTTTATTCAGACTATTCTTTTATTCTCCGGACTAATTTCATATTGCAAGCTCTTAAAGCGCCGTCTGTTGCATGGTAGACAGGTAATTTCATTTTTGGTGCGCAAGACATTACAGTATTTGAACAATCCGTACAATTACTAATTAATACACCTAGGGCACCTGCTTTTTTTAGTGCCATGATCTTTTGAACTTGACCTGGACAAATCCCTGGGTTTGTACATTTTAACTTATTGTTCACTTTCACTGCCTGCTTACAATATTCAATACCTGCTACTTCAGAGTTCATACTACCAGCAATCTCTTTTAATCGATCTTCATCTGCTCCACAAGCACAGACCAATAATCCTAGTTTTTTTGGTCCATTTAGGAATGTTTCAGCCGCAATCAATCCACCTGTATTTTTTTGAAGATAATTTTCCTGGGTGGTACGTTTTCCCATAAATGGACCACCTTCAATAATCTCCCCGTATTCTTTACCAATACCACCTACAAGTTCAAAAACTTCATTAAATTTTTTTCCGATTGGAACATCCAACAAAACATTTACAGATCCAGATTCTTTTAATTTACCAGCTACTGTTAAATCTTTATCAATAAAAGGTTTTCTTAATTCAACTGCTTCATATATTCTAAAAATTGTTTCTAAATTACTGACAATCGCGTTTGCTTCTAGTGGCAGTTGATCTACTTTTAAAAGAATTCCTAAACATTCTCTAACCAATGCTCGCTCATCACCAACAGGATAGATACTCGGTAATTCATGAATAGAAATATTTTTCGAACAATTTTTCTCTAAAATCTCAATCGTTGCTGTATGGCAATGTTTTATCGCTATAATAGCTCTTGTAGCATGGGTAAGTGTCATAACGATTTTAATTCCCTGAATAATTTCTTTTATATTGGCTTCAATACGTTGAATATTATGATCTAAAATTGGTTCACATTCTGCTGCGTTAATTAAAAGAGTCCCATCTCCTTGAAACGTATAATCAAGTTTTTTTGCTGTTGGAAAACCAGCACCACCTAATCCAATAATACCAGCTTCCTGAATCCGCTCTAATGGAGTTTCCCTAGACAAAGGAAGATATTCTTTTGTCTGTACGTCATCCGGTTGTATTAAAATATCTGTCTCATTAATTTCCTTAACAATACCAGAAACACTACTATGAATATTATTTCCCAATTTCCCTGCTGGACAACATGCAATCAGTTGTCCGCGTTTGATTGTCTCATTTTTTGAAACAACAGGTTCACTAGCTATACCAACCCCTTGTTTTAAGGCAAAGTCATACAATTCTTTCATCGTTTGTTCTCCTTAACTTTGTTCTAGCAATTCTATTAAAGAAGCGAATGAATCACACCATCCATGATTTGATTTGCAGAAACAACGATCGGCCGATTGGAAACAGTCATTGTTGAATAAGAACCAATATACCCACCCGGCTGTTTTGGAAATAAGACTGTTTCATACATATTTCCAAGACCAGAAACCATTTTTACCAGAGCTATTCTTTTAGGTTTTGTGATTGATTTTTCTTGATACGTATCCATTTTTTTCGCTTTGTTATTAAGTTTTTTCATTTCTATTCGAATTGTTTCAATCATCTTATCGGCTACCTCATGTGCCGACCGAACGCCTTCTTTGCTTTTGCTTGCACCTTTTTGAAATAATAGATCAATTGCAATAATCTTATCCGTTTTCTTTGGTGTACCAGGCGTATCAAAAACGACATGTTTTGATAACAAACCTTCTGAAGAACCGACATTTGCGGGCTGTATTCCCACTTCATCAACCCCCGTAATCATTACTACAACGCCATCTAGAATATAGGTAATCCCCTCACCAAGTAAACCTTCCGATTTGTAAGCAATGGGGAAAAAATCCAAATTTGAATTAACAATTGGATCGTGTTTTTGTGGATCAATAATTGTTATGTTTACCTGTTTAATCCATTGACTAAAAGAAGAAATATCAGGAATTTGTTCTGCAATGATTAAGGTTTCATTTTCTATTTTTGTTTTTTTACCAAAACGAATAGAATGAATTTCAAAATACTTTTTTACTAATTTGTTTTTTAATAAATGATTCATAGTTTTTTTGTTATGAACCTTGCATTTTTCAATCTTATTTTTTAAAATAGCTACAGCTTTATGAGCATCCAATGATGACAAATAATTTTCTCCAACCTTACAAGATTCATAGCCGGTAGTTCCCTTATTGAAATCAATTAATGTATTCAAATATTCGTTTGTACAAACCGATCTGCCTTGTAATCCAAAAAAACTCAGTCCTACGGTGGGAAGTCCACGTTTTTCAATTTCCTCGATAACACTGACAAAATCAATATGATGATTTCCCCAACCATCTGTTACAACAATGGCACCTTCAGCTTGCAGCTGTTCAACTAGAATTCCTACCTGTTGAGCAACTGCCAATTTCTCCTGATAGTTTTCAGAAATGCCAGCAACCACTACACCTGGAATTTCTACATCGCTATGTAGATACATTTCTTTTACTATCGGACAATTGAAGTGATATAACGTTGTCATTTTTGTGCTTGGTCCCAACCACATAATTTTTATTTTCCTTTTTTTAAAAATTAAATTATAAAAATAAAGTGATCAATTAAATAATAAGCACATAAATCTCTTATTAATAATTTTTATCAATAAAAGTGAACGAAGGATTTCAATAAAATAAATAATTTCTAACCACCGATTTATCAAATTGATAATGTGATTATTTTAACAAATATTAACCAATAAAAAGCTCAAGAAAATTTTTTAATTTTTAATTTTTAGATAAAATAAATAAACACCTATTTGATTACATAAATTCTTAAAATATACAGATTTATTTATATATATTTAAGATTAATCATTTTGTTTCTAGTATGCCTTTTAAATTTATTTTCTCACCTCATTTCTTTTATTAATCATAAAAATGATCAATATTTCACATTTATAGCAACCGTTTACAAAAAGAGATTACCATCTATAGACTTATCCTGTCAATAGGAAATTTCAAAGTAGACACATTCAGTTTTATACAATAAAACCAATAAACAGCTATAAATAAATAGCTGTTTATTAATTTTAATTGCTTAAAAAATAATTATTTAAACACAAATAAATTTTTTACATTATTATCATTTACTATGATTAATAATTATGTATTAAACATTTTTTTATTATACCTGTAATTTTAAATATCTAATTTTTTTCATTAAATAATTTTCATTTTACTTTTTAAAATTTATAATCTATCAAAATTTTTTATGTTTATCTGATCTATCGTGAAAACAAACATGGTAAATAATTAAAAAAGAAACTCACACGTTGACACAGGCCAATTTGATTGATTACTGTCCAATGATTAATCAAAGGAATTCTTGCCAATCCATAGATACCAGCAAAGAATAAACTAATAAACCATGTGATCAAATAAAGACGACTATATTTATGTATTTTTCCTTCTCGCTTAAAATAAAGTAAAAATAAGAAAAAGGGAAATAGCAAAAAACCTAAATAGCCTACAGCAGATCCTATATTATGTATCCATGTTGAAATTCCCCATACAACTTGATTTGTATTAATACTAAATAAACCAGTGAAAATACAATCTGCTATACCATAGGAACCCAGTGAACTTACTAATAAAACAGTAAGGATACGTGAATTTTGTGAAAAAGTTTGATAAATAGCTGGCAAGGCAAAAACAAAAAAACAACCAGTAATAAGAGAAATAATCAAAAAAGCTTCTCTAACTGGACTATTTATATCACCAGAAACACTCATCACCATTGTCATCTGGTTCATACCTGGATAAAAGATTCCTAAAATATAGGGAGTTAAAAAATCACTCATTATTCCCAACAATAAAAAATAATAACCATATTTCTTACAAAAATTCATTTTTCTCTCCTAATGACTGTTTTTACTATCATAACCTATTTTTTATTTTTAGAATATTAAAAATAATATCAAATAACTTTAAAAAAACCTATTTTTTTGCTGAAAGTTATCGAATTATTTATTTTTATAGCATTCACATCTTACTTTTACAATCCTTTAAAATAGTATCCTTTTATTAACTTTTTAAGGCATAATCAGCTTATTTTGTTTCGATTATTTGCGTACCAAAATAAAGAGGTCTATCATTTATAGTAGCTATTATGTTATTTAAAAGAGTCCTTAATTATTCATTGATAGACGTCATAAAAATTCAAATAAGGAATCGTATAATTTAAAAAATTGAAGTGGGTAGGAAGATGAGAAAAAACAAGGCAATTATGATTGGTGCAGGAATTGCAAATATGGCAGCAGCTGTTTATTTGATTCAAGAAGGAAAATGGCGTGGCAATCAGATTACCTTTTATACTATTGATGAACATGGATCAAATGATGGTGACTTAGCAAAAACAGAAACAGAGGAATATTGGAATGAACATCATCCTCTAAGTAATCGTAAAGGTTATGTTGCTCGTGGTGGTCGTATGCTAAACTATAGAACCTATGTGGATTTAATGGATCTATTGAGCCGAATACCTTCTGTAACTGAGCCTGGAATGACTGCAGAGGAAGATACCCGGTATTTTGATTCGAAGCATCAAACTTTCGATAAAGCACGTTTATTAGAGGAAGGCATTGGTATTGTTGATAGTGGAAAAATGGGGTTTAACAATCAAGATCGTTTGCTACTAACTAAATTAATTTCAATACCAGATTCAGAGGAAGAAATATTGGACAATATAACAATTGAAGATTATTTCAAAAAAAGTCCGCATTTTTTTTGAAACAAATTTTTGGTTTATGTGGGAAACAACGTTTGCTTTTCGAACACGTAGTTCTGCTCAAGAATTACGTCGATATATGCATCAAATGATTTATGAATTTACCCAAATTGAGCACTTAGTAGGTGTTAATCGAACACGCTATAATCAATATGAAAGTATCATGCTTCCTCTCATTCATTATTTAAAGGCACAAGGCTGTCAGATTATTTTAAATCGTCGTGTCATTGATTGGAAATTTAAAGAAACACCTATGCAAGATGAGATTACAGTTACAGAGCTGATTATGGTAAATACAGAAACCAATACTGAAGAAACGATTGAAGTAGACAATGATACTGCCGTTTTATTCACGAATGGTTCTATTACCGATTCTGCAACATTAGGTGATTTCGAAACACCTATTATAGAAAATATGGATTATGGTGCCGCATCTAGTTTATGGAAAAAAGCAAGTGAAAAATTTTATAATTTAGGAAATCCTGATAAATTCTTTGCTGATCGAGATGCAAGTGAATGGGTTAGTTTTACCTTAACGACTAAAAACCATTTATTTGTCAATGAAATTGTTCGTATTACTACACAAGTTCCAGGAAATGCCCTAAATTCATTTATTTCAACTACTCCAATTACACCACTCGGCCAAAAAGATGTTACTATGTCAATTGTTGTTCACCATCAACCTCATTTTACTGAGCAAAAGCCAAATGAAACTGTTCTATGGGCTACTTTCTTTATCCACGTCGTCGTGGTGAATTCATTGATAAACAATACATCAAAATGAACGGGAAAGAAATGGCACAAGAATTGATTGGACAATTATCAAAGGTAGATCCTGGTCCGGGAAATATTCGTGATAAAGAGGAAGAAATTTTAGCGAGTATTATTAATTGTATTCCAGTTTATATGCCTTATGCCTCTGCTTTATTTAATAATCGTGCCAAAAGTGATAGACCTGAAATAATTCCAGAACATTCAACTAATTTAGCATTCACTGGCGAATTTGTTGAACAACCTTATCAAATGATTTTTACAGAACAAAGCGCTGTTCGTTCAGGTGAAATTGCTGCCTTTCATTTTGCTGGTGTTCCAATGTCCCGTTTAGTCAAAACACCTCGTTATGATAAAGATTTACCAACATTAGCACGAGCAGCTAAAAAAATGTTTGAATAACAAAATGAGTTAAAAGAAAAATAAAAAAATCAGTAAAAAATGTAACCATCCATTTTCTGCTGATTTTTTTAAATTTTTTGAATTATCGCTTACCAAATTGATTTTATGAACAATTTCTTCTAAACAAAGAGACGTAATTTAGCTTATTCTTTCTATTATGCAAATGACTGATCGCCCATGACAATTAAACAATCAAAATTATTGGTTTTAATTATTCCATTATACTACTTTAACAAACTGAATGAAGCAATCGCTTGTTACTAGTCAGTCTACAATAATTATGATAATAATCATTATTAAACTACTGAATAAAATTTTTAGATTCTATTTTACTACCTAATTATGAATTCAATCTATTATTATTGATAGGTCTATTAATTCATTTTCATAGATAATTATTCATAAGAAAATTTCTCATTGCAATTAATTCACTGGGAGTTGCAAATCTCTCACCATTCAATAGTTCTTCTAGATCATCTGATGTAATCGCTAGTTCATTAGAAACTACCTCATCATTAAGTTTTTTCTCTGCTTGAATTTTTTGAATATTGGTAACTAGTAATATTGTTTCAAATTCATCATCTGCTAACATGCCATCACTTGATTGATCAAAGGAAATTAATTCTTTTATTGTTTCTAGATCCAAGGACTTATCAGCACTTTCTGCCAGTTGTTTTACTTGTTGTGTAATAACATCTTTATCTTCCATGGACATTTTATTTTCCTCCATCTTTTTTAATAGATTTATTATTGTTAATTCTCACATACTATCAGGGCTTTTGCAATATTAGTGATTTTTTAATAAATAGCTAATAGAAGTTCATATTATGAATAGATGAAACAAATAAACTAAATACCTTTACTATTTTATGACTAATCAATTTTTAATTAGTCAATTTTATTTTACAATCAAGCAAAACTCTATAAATAAATTTGTGCCTTTAAGATAATTGATCAAATCATTCAAAACACCCACATAATGGTGTCTCATGAAACACTTAATATAATAAAATAACAACTATTATTTTAATTGAAATTTTTAGCTAACTCATCCAATCATTTGAGCATTTGATCAACATACCCTTTGCTCTATAAACACTTGTACTTTTTTCTCAATTGTTTGTATCTTATCTAGCCATTTTTATTAATATATTTAATCATTATTTCTATTTTTTAACAAATACACCAAATTATTTTTAGATATCATTGAAATCAAATCCATCAAGATCTATTTCTTCTGATTCATTTTCTTCCGCCTCTGATTCTTCGTTCACATATTGATCATCCATAACTTTAACAAATGGATAATAAATAACCATTCCTAAAAGAAATAATAATCCTTGTAAAACGCCACCTTGCCAACCACTAACTAAAAATCCAGAAATAATCGGCGGTGTTGTCCAGGGTAGTTGAATACCATTTGTTAATGGCACAAGGTGCCAACGCATTGCAAAATAGGTAATAACAATGTTCACTGTTTGGACCAATACAAATGGAATTAAGATGATCGGATTTAAGACAACTGGTAATCTAAAAATAATCGGTTAATTAATTCCAAAGATTCCTGGAATGATAGATAGTTGGGATAGCTTTTTAATCCGCTGACTTTTGCAAAAAAAGATCATGACAATCACTAATGATAAGGTGGAACCAGCACCACCTACAGTCGCAAACATATCTTGAAATTGTCCTGTAATAATATTATGCATTGGCTGGCCATCCTTAAATGCATGTAGATTTTCAACTGACAATGCCCGTAAAACAGGATTAAAAACAGCACCAACGACACTACCGCCATTGATACCAAAAAACCAGAAAAAGTGTAAAAACAAATAAGCAACAACCATAGCACCTAATGTATTTCCAAGACTTAATAATGGCGCTTGTAGGAATTTAAAAATAACCTCTTGTAAATTACCATAGTTCGTTAAAGAAACAAGCCAATTGATCAAAAACATAATGGCAACTACAACAAAACTTGGAATCAATGCTTCAAAGGATTTCACAACGGTAGGTGGTACACCATTTGGCATTTTAATAGTCCAACCCTTGCGAATCATTGCTACAAATAAACGTGTAGAAATCAGTGCAACAATCATTCCCAAAAATAATCCATTTGAGCCCATCCATTTTAATGGCAAACTATTCACTTCATAGATTTTTTTGCTATGTTCAGGAGTGAACAAAGTTGTATAGGGAGTTAAAATAAAAAAGGAAACAAGTGCAATAATTCCGGCTTGGATAGCATCGACCTTGAATTGTTTTCCTAAACTATAAGCAATCGCTACAACAGTCAAAATTGCCATCACGTCAAAACTAGCACTTGCTGGCACTGCCATCACCTCTGCCCAATGCTCGCCAAAAATACTTGTCATCCAGGTATTCCAATTCGGCAAAGGAAAGTTCGCAATTAATAAAAATAATGAACCAACAATAAGTAAAGGTGTTGTCAGTAAAAAGCCATCTCGAATTGCAACTAAATAGTTGTTTTCACCAATGATTTTTGCTAATGGTTTTAAGTTTTTTTCCAACCAATTTAAGAACTTTTGCATGATGTTTCTTTCCTCCAATTATTTCTTGTTTTTATGTTGTTTAATTAGTTTAAGTGTCTCTTTCACTGCTTTTTCACCATCCATCATGCCATAAGTTTCTGGTTCAATAGCAGCTACTGGTATGTTTTGCTGTTTAAATTGCTCTTTGGTTTTTTCTAACAAAAAACGCACTTGTGGACCTAACAAAATCGCTACTGGTTTTTCTCTATCAACCATTTCTTGTGCTTGTGCAATGGGAAAAGCGTTAATTTCTAAAGGCATTTGATGTTCTTTAACCACTTCCATCATTTTATTAACCATGATGCTTGTTGACATGCCTGCATCACAAAATAAGTAAACTTTTTTATTTTCCATTTTTTATCTCCTTTATCTCATTACTTCTTTCAATTTTAATTACAGTTAATCAGTCTATTGGTGCTTTAATTCTTTGTTCATAAGCATCCAACCATTGTTTTGTAATCGGTTGTATTTTTGTTTTATGATCGGACAAGCCATTTGCAATAAAAATTTGTGAGGCTGTTTGATCGGTCCCCACACTGAAGGTAAATTCAACATTCGTAGCAACTCCCCACTCGCCTTGACTATTCATGGCAATCAATGAAAAAGCACCTGCCTTACCATAGCGTTTCGTTAATTTGTCATGAAACGAGTAGACTGCAGAATCACAAGCTTCTTGTGGTCGTCTACCCTCTCCCATCAAACGAACAATCTCATAAGCCAAACATCCCTTCATCAAATCTTCCCCTAATCCAGTTGCTGCAGCGCCACCAATTGCACTATCTACATAAAATCCTGATCCTGATAATGGTGAATCACCAACACGCCCAGGTTCTTTCATAAACAAGCCTGAACTTGATGTCCCAACTGCCATTGTTCCCATTTTATCAAGCGTAACTGCTCCCACTGTATCATGTCCATCATAGGGATTTAGATGATTCTCATGGATTTCTCTCAATCGTTTTTCCCAAATTTTATGTGCTCTTTCAGTCAGCATATTTTTTCTTTCAAAACCATTTAACATAGCATATCTAGTAGCGCCTTGTCCAACACGAAAACTGTTGAATTTTTCTTCACTTAGTTGCCTTGCGACAGAAATCGGATTTTTTACATCTGTAATGCTAGCTACAGCACCTATCTTAAAAGTATTTCCATCCATATAAGCTGCATCCATTTCAAGAATTCCTTCAACGTTTGGCAATCCTCCATAACCAACCGATTTATAAAATGGATAATCTTCAACAGTCTTAATTAATACTTCTAAAGCATTTCCTGCTTTTTCTCCTTGTTCTAATAAGCGAAGTGCCTCAATCACTCCTTCATGAGCCATCCGCCATGTAGCAATCGTACCAAAAACCATTTTTTCTCCTTTCTTTTCCTCTTGTTTGTTTCTATAAAATTACTACATATAGTATATACTATTATATATTTATCAAAAATAGAATATTCAAATTTTCTATCTATTTTTACAATATATACAAATAAATTCATTTTATTTGATAACTATTAACAAATATAGAGAAATAAATCTCAAAAAAAATAACTTTTTCTTATTGATAAACTCAATCTATTAAAATAGTGATTTAGCAAAAACAAATGATTTAGACATAAAAATTTTAATGACATATCATTCATTATGTTTGATAAATCTTCTTTATTTAGCAAAATAATCAAAAACCAATTGAGTGAACTATTGAATACCATTTTTTAAAATAGATTTTTAAAAAGATAGGTAATTCTTCTTTTTAATTTCTACTTATTTCTTTAAAATTGAACAGACATAAAATTAGTTTTGTCCTAATTCGATTAACGCATGCATATAAATTTCCATATTTTTTAGTAAATCTATTTCATCCATATATTCATCTTTATTATGAGCAATACCTTTTTGGCCTGGAAACGAAGGACCAAAAGCCACTAGATTTGGCATAAATCAAGCATAGGTGGCACCAGTAGTTGTAACCGGCGTACCTTCTTTCTGGGTAACTGCTTCATATACCTTAGATAAAAGTTGAACATGTTTATCTTCTTTAGGAAAATGATGGCTTTTAATTTGTCGAACAATTGTTAGATTGCTTGTTTGTAGTAATTGTTTTTTTAGTATATTGGTAATTTCAGCTTCTGTAACTGATATTGGATATCGAATAGCTATTTCTAGAGAAATTTGACTTTCTTCTTTTGTCAATTTATAGGGAGTTAAAATAAGTGAACCGCTTTCTTTATCTGAAAAATTAAGACCCAACCCTTCACCATAATGTTTATCAGTTAAATGAGTATTCAACCAACCAAAATAATGCCTTAACTGACCAGAAACTAAGTCTTCTTTATATAATTTTTTAGCAAGTAATGTAATTGCATTGATACCCATTTCCGGTGCATTAGTTGGCGATCGCTTTCCAATTACGTTAATTAAATGTCCATTCACCGTTGTTTCCAGCAGATCCGGTACATGATCCATTGCTTGATCTCCTAAAATTTCGCCTAAGTGTGCTAATTCTGAAGCTGGCAATGTTGTTGTAATTTTATAATTTACAATACCTCTTTCACCATAAACTACTGGATATTTACAACCAGGTGTAAAACCAAATAAGGGAGGTTGCTCTTCACTCAAATACATTGGAATATCTGTACTCCCACTTTCTTCGTCTGTCCCAAAAATAATACGAATCGTTCGTTTTAACTTTATTCCTTGATCTTTCAAAAGTTTCATTCCGAATAAACAAGCCATGATAGGTCCCTTATTGTCTAAAATTCCCCGTCCATATAGTCGATCAGATGCCTTACTCAATGCAAAGGGTGGAAAGGACCAATCGCTTCCAGCTGGTACTACGTCTAAATGTCCCACCACACCTATATACTCACCTTCATTTCCCCATTGTGCATATCCCATAGCATATTTCACTATCTTTGTTTCAAATCCATAAGATTTAGCTAATTTCATAACTTCTTCTAATGCTTCTTTTGTTTTTACACCAAAGGGTGCATTCATTTTTGCTTCACTTTTAACACTAGGAATTTCGATAATTTTTGCTAGGTCATGATAAAATGTTTCTTTATTTTCCTCAATTATTTTTTTGATATCTATATTTTTCATAAATGTCCTCCTATATAATATGACCATTAAATAAATCATTAGCTCTATATACTGTTAATTTTAAAATATAACAAGGTTTGAATTTCTTTTTAGCATTATTTCGTTATTTGGCATGCTATAACCTAATTATATTACTCTCTTTCATCTATACTTAGGTAGTTAAAAAAATAGTTATACTAACTGTTTAACTCTATAAATTATCTAAATAAAATGAATAATTTTATAATGTGAAGTTCTCTTAAACTAGATTTTTATTTATATCTGATTGAAATATGAAAAATAGCTATACATTATTTATTAATACCTAGAAAAAGAAAATTTTATTATCTTTTTTAAACCGCTTACTTTTGAATTTAAATAAATAATAAAACATTTAAGTGTTTTCTATCTATAGAATCGATTATTTATCTCCCCGAAAATTGTTACACTGGCTAAAAAATTTAATCATTTTTTATACATGTATTTAGTAAATTTATATAGTAAAATTATCTATCCTTATACATTAACAAAGATATGGAAAAATTATTTTCCATATCTTTGTATCTTATTTCTTTATCTCTACTTAATGAATACAGCTGATTAAAAAATGATTAAATACCTGAATAAATAGGCCATTTATCACATAATATCATTTAAAAATCAATTTTTAAAAATCAGCATTCCCAGGTGTTCTTGGGAAAGAAATAACATCTCTGATATTTTCCATACCTGTTACGTACATAATTAGACGTTCAAACCCAATACCAAATCCTGAATGAACCGTTTCACCATATTCACGTAACTCTAGATACCATTCATAATCATCAACAGTTAAGCCAAATTCTGCCATGCGGGTAGCCAGTACATCTTTTCTCTCTTCACGTTGACTACCACCAATCAATTCCCCAATTCTTGGAACCAACAAATCCATAGCAGCAACTGTCTCTTTGTCTTCATTTTGACGCATATAAAATGCTTTAATTTTCTCTGGATAATCTGTAATAAAGACTGGACGATCAAAAATTTCTTCACAGATATAGCGTTCATGCTCAGTTTGTAAATCGATTCCCCAAGTAACAGGATAATCAAAAGTATGATTACTTTTTTGCAATAATTCAATCGCTTCAGAATAGGTAACTCGTGCAAAACTAGTTTTCGCTGTTTCTCTCAAACGTGTCAGTAATCCTTGGTCAATGTTTTGTGTTAAAAATTCTAATTCTTCTGGTGCTTTTTCTAATACATATTCAATGACATAATGAAGTAATGCTTCAGCAATATCCATACTATCTGTTAAATCAGCGAATGCCATTTCTGGTTCGATCATCCAAAATTCAGAAGCATGTCGAGCGGTATGAGAATTTTCTGCTCTAAAGGTTGGACCAAAAGTGTACGTATTTCCAAAAGCTAATGCGAATGCCTCTGCTGGCAATTGTCCACTGACTGTCAAATTCGTTTGTCTTCTGAAAAAGTCTTCACTATTATCTACTTCTCCCGTCTCAGTTTTTGGAAGATTATTTAAATCAAGCGTCGTAACTCGAAACATTTCTCCAGCTCCCTCACTATCGCTACTTGTAATTAAAGGAGTATGTACGTAGACAAAGTCTCTTTCTTGGAAAAAACGATGAATGGCATAAGAAACGAGTGAACGAATACGAAACACGGAATAATAAGTGCTGGTTCTTGGACGTAGATGTGCAATCGTTCGTAAATATTCATAAGAATGCTTTTTCTTTTGTAAAGGATATTCCGAATTGGAAGTCCCTTCCAAAATTACACGTTGCGCCTGAATTTCAAATGCTTGCTTGGCATCTGGCGTAGAAACCACTATTCCAACTATTTTAATGGTTGAACTGATCGGTAGTTTAACTACTTCATCATAATTTCCTATCACAGAACGATCCAATACAATCTGAACATTTTTCAAAAATGAACCATCATTTAATTCGATAAAACCAAACTTCTTTGATCCTCTGACTGTTCGAATCCAGCCATTGATTTCAACTTCTTGGTTATCAAAAAGATGAAGATTTTCATATAAGTCTTTTATTCTTACCGTATGCATATCTTAACCCTCCAGTTATAATTTAAAAAATAATATAAAAAAGCCTCTCATCCCTACTAAAAAGGACGAAAGGTTATCTTCCGTGGTACCACCTATCTTGCTTTAATGAAAAAGCCGACTTTATTGAGTACAATTATACTCACCAATTTTAACGTATTGGTTACGTCTATACCTACTTTGATCAAATTTTTACTGGCTTAATCGATCATTTCAGTTCGAGACTCCAAGGTGTTTTTCTTAAACATTTGTCTGCTAAGCTTTCACTGCCCTTAACTCGCTGATAGTTCAAACTGCTTAATACTTACCCTTTTCATTGTCTTTCAACTATCTATTATTTTAATTAAATTTACCATAAAAATAGTGACTTGACAATTATTTTTCAATGTTTACTAAAATAACAAGCAAAAAATAACGAGTTATCAATATAAAATAATTACTAAATCAACTCTATTATGATCATTTTAGATTTTTTAATAAATTAATTTTATTCATAAAATGAATAAACTCTAATCAACCAAGAATTGATCGTCAAATTTATTAAAAATAAAGAATCATCTTTCATTAATCAAGTAAAAGTGAATAATTCCAGATCTTCTTATCTTATCAAGTTTTCATTTATTATAAGACTTCATATCCCTGAATCACTGAATCATCTAATTGAATTCTATACTCTTTCAAAGAAAAATAGCTTAACTCCTTAGAAAGTGGATTGGGATTGGCATTTACATTTATATTTATATAAATCATGATATTTTGTAGTGTATCTCTTCAATAAGATTAAGCACTTCTGTCATGTAGCTACCCTTTATAATAAACTTGCTACGTCCCTTTCTTCATTTATTCATATCACTGCTATTTTCAGATTAATTCAATAGCAAATTTTTAGATACACTCTAGTATCAATAATTTAAAAATTTAAATGACAAACACAACGATTCTTTGATACAATTAAGATTATTAACAAAAAATAAACAAACAATTTACACAGGGAGGATAAATCAATGTTGTAATACATTTGTCGGTAGAGAGATAGGAATAGTTTAGGAATTTTATTTATGTAGTAAAACATATATTTTGAAAACAGTCATATTTGGTTAATTATTCCAGGGATAAAAATACTGAATGTGTGAAAGAGTATAAAGATTATTATTAAATAGAAAAAACCTATCAAACAGGTTTCTTCATATGAAAAGATAAATAAAAACTGAAATCGTTACAAACCCATTTAATAAATTAGTTATGTTATATAAAATTATTTATGAAAGGTGAAATGAGAATATCTTGAAAAAAAATAGAGAAATAACCTTATTTGTGCTGCTGGTAGTTATTGCTAGCGTTTTTTCCTTTTTATTTTTTAGAAATACACAACAAATCTTGATAACAGGGGATCTACCCTTTCATTTTTCTAGAATAAAAGGATTGTCCTCTGTATTTTCTGGTCCAATCAATTTTACTACATTTAACAGTTATGGTGGTGGCGTAAACTTTTTTTATCCCTACCTAACACTTTTTCCAGCCGTGATCTTTTACTGGATGACAAATAATTTGATTTTAAGTTATGTTCTATATGTTTGGATACTGAATGTTTGTACAATTTTAGTAACCTATTATTACGGTCAAAAGTTTTTTAAACGGGTAGATGCAGCATTCTTATTCAGTTGTCTGTATACCTTTTATGGTTATCGTCTAATCGATATCTATCAACGTTCAGCCATTGCAGAATCAATTGCTCTAACGATTATGCCAGTTGTCCTATATTACACGTATGCTCTTATTTTTGAAAAGAAGAACTGTGTAATTCCTTTAGCCATCAGTATGAGTTTGCTCTTTTATACCCACGTTATTTCCACGCTCATGAGTGTTATTGTTATTGGATTACTCTTTATTGGTTCTATATTTTCTAAGCGAAAAAATAAAGAAGAAATTTTCAACTTGATTCTAAGGCTGGCAAAAGCCGTTGGATGGACGATTCTCCTAACAATGTATTTTTGGTATCCAATGCTACAGCAAGTTCGACATCAAAAAATAAAGCGTCCTTTTCAGCCAATCCTGCAAGATAGGGCATTGAACTTCTCTGACAGTTTGATTGGTGCAATAAACAATGATCTGATAACATTTACCATGGGAATTATTGGAGTGGCTTCATTAATTCTTCCGCTTTTCTTTTTTAAAAAATTTGGTAAAAAAGAAAAAATCATTTATTTTTGTGCAGTAATCACTTGGTTTTTATCAACTAATCTTTTTCCATGGCAACTTTTACAAAAAACACCCATTCAATTGATTCAATTTCCTTGGAGAATCTTAGGTTTTCAAATACTTTTTGGGTCATTAATTTTAGTCATAGCATTTTTGAAATGGGAAACAACTAAGAAAAAACGGATAGGAAGCATTGTAGGCATTTTCATTCTCCTTTTTACAATGACCATGGCAACAAAAGTAAATTATTCGCACAGAATCCAATCATATCCAGGTCGCTTGATTATGACAAAAGAGGCTGTTACACATTATACTACTTCACGGATTGGAGGAACCCATGATTATGTCCCACTAGATGCGATGAATCATGCAGGGCATTTAGAAAAACATGAAGTGAAAGTTGGAAATAAATGGAAAAATGCCTCCCATAAAGCCTATGGTGCAAAAATAGTCTATACAGTAGAAGAATCGGAAGCACAAAAAATTACGTTACCTGTTTTCAATTATTGGGGAACAGTCACAAAAGTAAATGGTCAAAAAACTAGAATGGAAAATGATGACGGCTTAGTATCAATTAAAGGAAAGAAAGGAATAACAATTGTTGAGATTTCATCTACTTATCCAACAACAATGATCCTAGCTTTGTTGTTAAGTGTAGGAACCCTTTTATTTTTATTTATACGATATTTAGTAAGCAGAATAATGAATGCTAAAAATATAGAGACTGTTACAAATGTGTCAGAAGATAATTATCAAGTTAACACTATCTAAACAGCAGATTAATGAATCTATTTTTTATATAGTTTTAAATAAATTAATATTTAATTTATCTTTTTTCATAAATTAGAGAGTATTCAATTTCTGATTTTATCTGGCTTTAAGAAGTTTTATATATGATTTTTAATTTTATTAAAAAATAAGAAATAAATTGGTTCAACCCAACTATATAGAAAATTTACGCTTTCTATATAGTTGGGTTGAAATTTTAGTTTAAGCTAAAAATCTACTATCTATCATAGATTTCTGAAATCTATTTCAAATAAGTAGCAAAATGTAAAAATGAACTTCATTTCAATAAAACTACCATTTATTCTCTACAAATATTATTGGTGTGTATCTAGAAACTTGCTATTGAGTGAATCTAAAGATAGCAAGATATAAACAAATGCAAAAAAAGACGTAGCAAGTTTATCATAACGAGTAGCTACATGACAAAAGTGCTTAATCTGATCGAAGAAGCACTCCATATGATGTCGTTTCTTTATATAAATACTAATCCATTTTCCAAGGAGTTAAGCTATTTTCCTATGAAGGAATAGTGTAAAAATTCTGTTTTGAAGCAATCTATTCTCGAAGTTCTTTTACTCCATAAATTTTAATCATCCCGTTGGTTATTCATATCTGTTCTGTTTCATGATGATTGACTTTAACCATTTCTACCAAAGTACTCTACATAACTCAGTTGTTCTCAGACGTACTCTAATATTTGACTATTTTTACAATATCTATAACATTGCATTTTATTTTATTGAGAAGATATCATTATCTTTGTTGTTTATTATTGGTATTATTTTTACTTAATTTTTTGATAGGAGGAAAGGGAGTGAATTGCTGGATAAATTGCTCGATAATGTTCATAAATTGGTGTATAAATAGAAACATTTTTTGGATTAGGAAATATTGGCTCTGTATAATGTACAATCTGCTTGGCACATTCCTCAATACTTCGATACCAACCTAAACCAATTGCCGCTAACATAGCTGCTCCAAACCCAGGTCCCTGTTCTGTTTTCAGACATACGATCGGTGAATCAAAAATATCAGCTTGCATGTGTAACCAATTGGGATTCCTTGCTCCGCCGCCTGTAGAAATAATTTTTTTGAACGATTTATTCGCAATCGTCTGCATGAGCATTTGTGAATCTTTTAATGAAAAAGTAATTCCTTCCATTGCTGCCCGGGTAAAGTATTTTAATGTATGTGAAGCATCAATCCCAATAAAACTTCCTCGAATTGTACTATCTGCATAGGGTGTTCTTTCACCAGCAATATAAGGAGTAAAAAATAGACCATTTGCACCTGGCTCTACATCTGTTATTTGGCTCGTTAATTCTTCAAAGCTGGCTTCCTTAGCAAAAGTATTTTTAAACCAATCTAGACTCCTACCCGCTGATAGGGTAACTCCCATCGAATAGAAAGCATCATCAACAGCATGATTGAAGAGATGCAATGTGCCTTTGTATTCAACTTCTGCTTCTGCTTCGTAAGATAAGAAAACACCAGAAGTACCAATACTTACCATTGCCGTTTCTGAATTTAAAATCCCAGCACCAATAGCAGAACAAGCATTGTCAGCCCCACCTGTATAAATCATGATATCATGCGTTAAGCCAAAGGCTTCTTTTAGTTCCTTACGCATTTTTCCAGCCATATCGGTTGATTTTTTAATTTCCGGTAAATAGTCTTGAGGGACCTTAAATAAATCTAATAAAGGCAGTGACCATGCTTTACCTTTAAGGCCCATCAGTAAAGTTCCTGCTGCATCTGAATAATCAGTAGCAATATGACCGGTTAACCAAAATCTTAAATAATCTTTAGGTAACATGATATGTCGAACCTGTTCCCAAATCATTGGTTCATTTTCCTGCAACCAAAGTAGTTTTGGTAAAGTAAATCTCTCTAATGGTTTATTTTGGGTAATTTCTATTAAGCGATCACCAAGCAATTCTTGAATTTGTTTGCATTGTACAGTGGTTCTGACATCATTCCATAATATAGCATTTCTTAAGATTTCTTTGTTTTTATTCAAAACAACCAAACTATGCATCTGTCCAGAGAAGCTAATTCCCATCAAATCTTGCTTTAAATTAGGATATTTTTCTATTAACTGCCTTATAATTCGTTGACAAGCATTTATCCATTCTTCAGGATTTTGTTCACTAAATCCCGTTTTGGGCATGAGAATTGGATAAGAATAGGACAGTGTATCAATCACTACACCCATCTTATTCATTAATATTCCTTTTAAACTACTGGTACCTAAATCAAAACCTATTACGTACGCCATCTTTTTCACCTACACTAAATAGTCATTTAAAAGCGATCTCACATGTTCAATATGACTAGACGATAATTTTACTTGATCGTGTTGAAGTGCATAGGTTGTTAAACTTTCCAAATCTTCTTTATTGTCTAAAATGCGTTGTCCTATGCCTTCATGATAACTCTTGTAACGTTCCTGTTTTATATTTTCTAAAAATTTTGATTCCATTAATTTTGCTGCTGCTTTTAATCCTCTTGCATAAGTATCCATACCAGCAATGTGAGATAATAACAAATCTTCCATTTCAAATGAGGAACGACGCACCTTAGCATCAAAATTTAGACCACATGGTGCAATCCCACCATTTTCCAAAATCTGATACATCGCAAACGTTGCTTCATAAATATCTGTAGGAAATTCATCCGTATCCCAACCAAGTAAGGGGTCTCCCTGATTTGCATCAATAGAGCCTAACGCATGATACGTACGAGCAACCGTCAATTCATGATCAAATGTATGGCCAGCTAATGTGGCATGATTCGCTTCTAAATTTAATTTGAAGTCTTCTTCTAACTGGTATTTTTGAATAAATGCCATGGTTGTTGCTGCATCAAAATCATATTGGTGTTTTGAAGGTTCCATGGCTTTCGGTTCGATTAAAAATTGTGGTTTATGGTTGATTTTTTGACCATATTGAATCGCCATTTTAAACAGGCGAGCCATATTGTCTTGTTCAAATCCCATATCTGTATTCAACAAGGTTTCGTATCCTTCACGTCCTCCCCAAAAAACATAATTTTCACCATTTAATTTTTTATTGATATCTAATCCCTTTTTTACCTGAGCTGCCGCGATGGCAAATACTTCTGCATTGTTTGAAGAAGCAGCACCGTTGGTAAATCTTGGATGCGAAAATAAATTTGCCGTATTCCATAGTAATTTTTTACCTGTTTTTTCCATTTTTTCTTTGATTAAATCGGTTATCTCATCAATATTATTAAAAAACTCTTCTAACGAATCTCCTTGTGGTGCAATATCAACATCATGAAAACAAAAATAATCAACATCTAATTTTTCTAAAATTTCAAAAAAGGCTTCTACCCGATTTTTAGCTGTCTCCATTGGTGTTTCTCCAAACCAAGTACGAATATGGGAAGGATCGCCAAAAGGATCGGTACCATCTTGAGTCATTGTATGCCAATACGCTAAAGCAAATCGCAGATGTTCTTTCATCGATTTACCTAAAATAACTTCATCCGGATTATAATGTCTAAATGCAAAAGAGTTGTTTGTTGTAGTACCTTCAAATGTCACTTTTTTTACCTCAGGAAAATACATAGGATAACCTCCAAAATAACTTGATTTAAGTTAGTTAGTACAGTAAACTATCTTATAAATAAACTATAATTGATAAAAAGATAAAAGTCAAACGCTTTCATAATAAATTATTTATCAATAAATGATCAATTCTAAAGGAGTCTACCTATGGTGTATAGCAAATATACAATTCGTGAACAAAATGAAGCAACCATTTTAAATTATATTATTAAGAATAAAGAAATTTCCCGAGCAAAATTAGCAGAAATTTCCTCCCTAAATAAAGCTTCCGTTTCATCCATTGTCAAAAAATTAATCGATGAACAATTTATTTTAGAAACAAAGATTGGAGAATCTTCTGAATCAGGCGGTAGAAAACCTATTTTACTTACTTTTAATCAAACGACTGCATTGTTAATAGGAATTGATTTAGGAGATAATTATATAGATGCTCTTCTTTCTTACATTGATGGCACAGAAATTACTAGAATACAATTGAAAAATAGCACTATTCATGCAAAGAATGTGGAAACAATCATTCATACAATTATTACTGAGTGTGAAAAACAAGCTCCCCAAACACCACATGGCATTGTCGGTTTAACAATTGGTATTCATGGTCAGGTATTTAAAGAGATGATTCGATTTACACCTTATTATGATTTGGAAAATATTAACCTTGCTAAACGCTTAAACGATCGGTATGAATTTCCTGTCTATCTTGAGAACGAAGCAAATTTATCTGCACTTGGTGAATATACATTTTCTTCTGACTATGAATCTTTAGTCACCATTAGTCTCCATCGAGGGATTGGCGCGGGAATTGTAAAACAAGGAAAACTAACGATTGGCTACCAAGGAAATGCTGGTGAAATTGGGCATACCATCCTAATTCCTAATGGCAGACAATGTCCTTGTGGAAATAAGGGCTGTCTTGAACAATATTGTTCAATGAAAATAATTTGTGATGAAATAAAAGAAAAGAAAAAATGGCATGACTTTAATATGGACCGTCTCGTTCAAGCCTATCATGACAATGATGCCTTACTAGTCAGTCAAATAGAAAAATATGCTGAATTACTTGCCATTGGCATTAATAATATTATTGCCATCAATGCACCACAACTTGTTATTTTCAATAGTTCATTGACACAGGCTTTACCTGAAATGGTTGCATTGATTAAGAAACAATTAACAAATCGTTTTTCTAAAGATGTTGTTATTATGAATAGTGCAACCACTTGGAATCCAGCTATTTATGGTGCATTAGCTTACTCTGCCCAGCGATTTTTAAATATTAAACAATTAAAATTGATAGATTGGAAATAACAGATAACGATTAATAAAATAGAGAAAAACGATTTATACCTTCCTGTTATTTTATGAAAATAAATTACTTTAGATGGCGGACTAATAACAGTTTTTGATTATTTTCAGTAAATAGATTGTAAAGCTAGAAATATCTCTGAAAAAAATCTGCCAAAAATCAAAAATAGAGAATAATGGAATAGAAAATTAACAAATTTAATGTTGACTACTTCTTTGTAGGTACTTAACTTTTAACCAGACACCTATTTATGAAACATAAAGATCCTTTAATATCATCTTTATGTTTCATCTACTAATTTTGTTACTCTATTTCTACTAACGATCCATAACATCATGGAGATAATTTCTTCTTTTTTAATTTATTTTTCCAAGGTAATTGTATCGATCGAAAATTCTTCGTACTACTAATGACTAGATAGTTACTTATAATTCCTAATATAGTAAAGCCAATCCAACCGATCAATAGAAAAATTAGTGCACGCATTGATTGAGTGTACGGGTTAAAAAGATTAATGAATTTAGCCTTTTGAAAAATATCAATGTACCATACAAACAAGAATAAAATCTCAAAAGGTAATTCATTATGAAAAATACTATTACTTGCATATGCAAATGACACAACAAGTAAAGAACTTATACTAACGATACCAACTCCTGTTAGGTTATGTAGCATAAGTGATTTCACAATAGTCCCTGAAAAATAGAGAAGCCAAACTAGCCATTCAATCAGTAATAGACGCCAGCTGAAATACTTTGGATAAGCGAGTGTTGTTTTTAAGTAATCTTCTGCTTTTTTAAAACCCATTTTAGCCCAGATGGAAATAGGAATGATAGTCGCCAGTATTAATAATTGTTCATTAAATTTTGTACGAATAAGAACCCATTGCGCAATAAAGATAAGTGCAACCATAAAGATAGCGATTGGTCTCTCACGAATAACTAACAATGCTTGATAGTAAAAGAGACGTAGAGAGGATACATATTTAACCGATATTTCTATTTTTTTCTTAGGTTGTAATGAACAAGTTTGGTAAGCAGTTTGTAAATTGGTAGTTTCAATTGTATTTGCTATTTTTTTCTTTAATTTATGTTTATTTTTTATGGAAAAAATAGAGACTAATGGTGTTACCCATTGAACAAAATATAATAAACTGAACGTAAATAGAATCAAAATGACACGAGTCACGATAAATGCTGGTTCCCATTTAAAATGAAAAGTAAAAAAAGTATTCGTAGGTGGACTTATCCCAAAGATATTGAAGCCGGGAATACTCCCTCCATAAGTAGCAACAAATGATTCAAGTACCAATTTCAAACAATACTTAAAACCACCAATATCAAAAATTTCGACAAGAATATTGCTATTTTTACTATACTCTAGATTAATTAGCGAAGAAGAAACTAGAATCATTGCTACCATAAAAATAAAAAAATTACCTAAGGTCCCTTTCAACAATGGCATAACTTCAAAAATAATCTCAAGAGTACTCAATAGATAAACAAGTGGGAGAATGATGATTAGATAGGGAATAAGATAAGATGAAATAGTGATCATCGAAGATTCATTTCGCAATAATTGAATAATCATACCGAAAAATTCAATAATAAGCATTAACCCTGCTAGATAAAGAAAATTACCTAAGCGCTTCCCTTCAAAAAATGCCGATTTATTAACATTACTACTCGCCATTAACATACCATATCCATCTAGTTGTTCTCGTCTCATTGTTTTTCGAATTAAAAAAATACCAATAAATAATAAAACTGTTGAAAAATAAATGATGATCAACATTCCTATCCAATCTGAGTTATAAAAACCACGAGCAGACAAGATATCCTCACGTCGCAAAGAAATAGAGAAATTTAATGTTGAATTTCGATCTGGAAAACAAAAAAGGTAAACAGCATTAAGAAAACAAGAATAGCCAAGGTATTTTTTTGACGAATTTTTTGTAATAACTCTATTTTTGCAACATTCCATACGTTAAATAACCAGTTTTTCATAATGCTACCTGTTTTTCTCGATTAGCCTTTTTATAACGAATATGATATAGGTAAAGATCTTCTAATGTTGGGTAGATTAAGTTTGCTTCATCTTTTGGTTGCTTCTTAGAAATAACGCGCATTTCTATCTTGTTTTGTTTATGGAACGTATTGATGATAAAATATTCTTGTTGCTTATTTTGATATTCTTCTGGCGAAACCGTTAACTCCCAAACCTTTCCGTCTATCGTCTTTAATAAGGCATCTGTATTTCCTTGTACTTGTATTTCACCCTGGTCTAAGATAATAATATGATTTGCTACTGATTCTATGTCTGAAACAATATGGGTAGACAATAAAATGACTGTATTCTCAGCAAGTTCGGTCATAATATGTTTTAAATTCAGTCTTTCATCAGGATCAAGTCCAACTGTTGATTCATCCAGAATCAACAATTTTGGATGATTTAACAGAGATTGAGCAATTCCTAACCGTTGTTTCATCCCACCAGAATACGTGGAAATCCTTTTTCTCGCAACTTGGGTAAGATTAAGTAAATCTAAGAGCTGCAAACTGTTTTGTTTTGCCGTTCTATAACCAATTCCCTTTGCTGTACTCATAAAATCTAAGAATTCTTCACCAGTCAGATTATTGGGTAGTTGGAAATTTTGAGGTACATAACCTAAAGATGCTTTCAAGTTAAAAGAAGGCTCCGAATGATCAAGATAATGAATATGACCACTACTAACTTTTTCCAAACCAACCAAAATTTTGATTAATGTTGATTTTCCAGCACCATTAGGCCCAATCAGACCAGTAATACCATTTTTTAGATTTGTATTTATTCCTTTAAGTACAACAGATTCATTGGTATAAAATTTTATTAGGTTATCAATACTGATTTCCATGAAAATCTCCTTTTAAATAGATTTTATCATAAAAACGACAGGACAAACTGTTCATTTAAACAAATTGTTAAAAAAATCATAGGATTGATCTTTAAAGTAAACAATATAAATAATAACCCTTGCTAAGAAAATTTTAACAAGGGTTTTAACAACAAGTGCGTGAATTATTAGTATTTTTAGTTATTAAGTCGACTAAATAGCTATCATTATTTTATTTGTATCCACCTTTTACGACCACTCAATCGGTGTTGCTGTCTCTTTTAGTATAGCATTTAATTCTGAAAGATTTTTTCTACCAACATCTTGCATCCATTTTCTGGCTGCTGCTTCGCCTTGAAGGACAAAGGATTCTACACCATTTGCCCATGTTGCTCTACCACAGAGCACGCCATTAAATGTTGATCCAGCTGACTTGGCAAATTGCAATGTTTGTTGGAAAAGTTCAGCAGTAACGCCTGCACTTAAAAAAATAAATGGTAGGTCGGTTGCTTTTGATTGTTCTTTAAAATAAGTTGCTGCCTCTGCTTTAGAATAAACGATTTCTTCCTTACTTGTTGCAATTCCTTCAACATAATTCATATTTACAGGTATTTCAACTTTTAATACATCAATTGCATAACGAGGATTTGAGAATTCCTTCATTGTTGCAATAACTTTATTTGGTTTTTTTACAGCAAATTCTTTTGAATTAGCATCAGGATTACCTGCATCGTAGGAAATAAGTTCAAGGAAAAAAGGTAATTTTTCTGCTAAACATTCTGAACCGATTCGTTCCATAAATGCCTTTTTTTGTTCATTAATTTCATCTGGCTCATCGATATCGTAATATAATAAGAATTTACATGCTTGAGCGCCTGCTTCTTTTAATCGCTTAACAGACCAAACGGGTAAGATATCTGGCAAACGTCCAGGTGTCGCTGCATCATAACCGGTCTTTTCATAGGCTAGTAATAATCCAGCTTGCTTGTCTCGCACTTTAGCTGCAGGTAATCCATATTCCGGATCTAATAAAATGGCAGAAGTATCTGGTGTTAACTCGGAAGAAATAATTTCTTTAAATCGTTCAATTTGTTTGTCACTAGCTGCTTCTGACTGAAATTTACTGATCATTTTCTTTAATGCTCCTCGTTGATCAATCGCTATAGCACTAATAACTTGTTTCTCATTGACTAATTGTTGCATGATAGCTTTTTTTTCAGATATTAACCGCATAAAATCCATTCCTTCCTATTAAAATTTAATTATTTCGATTTGTTTTGATAAATCGTCAAAATGATCCATATTTACTCCGCCAGTTTCTGCTTCTTGTGCATTCAACATTCCTAGAGTATTTGCGATTTTTAAGACTTCTAAATCAGATTTATTTTCTGAAAGAGCGTAAGTTAACCCAGCCACAGTTACATCACCAGAGCCGACTGGATTTTTAACTTCAATTTTTGGTATTTTTACTTGATAAAAATTTTCCTGATGTTTAGCGAATGCTCCCTGACCTCCCATTGAAACAACAATCCACTCAATTCCTGAAAAAATCGGTTGGTCTAAAATGGATCGGAATTCATTTAGATCTTCTGGTAACTTTTTATTTAACAAACCTGAGAGCTCTTCAACATTTGGCTTAATGAGTAGAGGTTTTTCAGTACCTTTTAATACATATTCTAATGATTCACCTGAACAATCTAAAACAACAGGTTTATTTTGTTCATTACAAATCTTAATCATCTGAATATAAAAATCTTTGGAGAGCCCTTCTGGCAAACTTCCTGAAAACGAAAGAATATCCGCCTTTTTAACCAATTGCTTAAATTCCTTTAGAAAATTTTCTGCTTCCTCAGATGTAATCTTAGGTCCCTTTTCTAAAATCTCCGTTTGTTTTCCATCATGCAATATGGCAATACAATTTCTTGTTTCACCAGCAATCCTAGAAAATGCATGTTGAATTCCTTGTTCATTTAATTGTGCTTTAATTTGTTCTCCTAAAAAGCCACCAATTAAACCGCTTGCAATAACATCAGTGTTCAATTGTTTTAAGGTACGTGTAACATTTAGACCTTTTCCACCAGCTGTCTTTTTCACATGATTTACCCGATTGACAGTATTAAGTTGAAACTGTTCAAGTGGATAGGAAATATCAATCGATGGGTTCATTGTAATCGTAACAATCATTTGCTACTCTCCTTTAATCATGGTAAACACCTTGTTTCCACTTTTCAATAAACTCATCAAAAAATTGTGAATCTAATTGTTCAGGATGTTCTTTTTCTATTGAATTAATCTTATTAATTCATTTTTTATTAGCTTCACTTGGATGATACTCTGTATTAATGAAAGCCTCAATAATATCACAAATCAATAACTCTCCTGTAATGCGTCCGCCAAAACCAATAACATTTGCATTTAATTCTTGTTTTGCATAAATGGCTGTTGTCATATCCCGAACAAGTGCACTCCGAATACCTACCACCTTATTTGCTGCATTATTTATTCCAACACCTGTTCCACAAATACAAACACCTAGATCCGCCTCACCATTTATTACAGCTTCACCCACCTTTTTACCATACACTGGATAATGGGTTCGTGTAAAATCATAAGTGCCCACATCGATGACTTCATAATCTTTTGATTTTAAAAAATCAGATACAGCCATTTTTGTATCTGTAACAATATGATCACAACCGATAGCAATTTTCATAAACTTATTTCCTTTCTTGTTAATTTTACTTTATGCCATTTTATTTAACATATCCACACGAATTTGATGCCGACCACCTGCATAGTCTGCGCGTAAAAATTCTTTTACAATATTCTTGGCTAATTCCTCTCCAACAATTTTTTCACCTATAGTAATCATACGAGCATTATTATGTTCACGTGTCATATAAGCAGAACGTTCATCAGATACTTCTGCTGCAATCATTCCTTTTATTTTTGTTGCTACCATAAAACTCCCAGCACCATACCCATCAAAAGCAATTCCTAAACTTTCTTGATTAGCTAGCACTTCTTGAGCAATCTTAACCGTTGATTCAACAAAGTCTTCAGAAGGTTCTTCGCTTTTATCGATGAGCTCAAACCCGTTTTCTATTAAATACTGTTTGATATAATTTTTTAACATCATACCTTCAGTATCTGCTCCTATCACAACTCGCTTCATACAGTTTCCCTCCTCTATTAATTAAAACTAGTCAGAAATGCTTATTAGTTATATCGTTTCATCGTTGTTACTTATACTAAATGATTCGTTAACCATCAAACATTCTCTTTCACTGATAAATTAACAATAGCAAAGTAAGCAGTTTCATTTATGACCAGCTAAATTATTTTTTCTTTATGATTATTTCTTAATCATCAAATCTTTTGTGCTTAATGAATTCCCTTACAAAAAAGTATTCTTTACTAATAAAAATAAATACAATTATACTTTTCATTACTAAATAAATTTATATCTTTATGATAAATGATAAATAAACATTTATCAACATTTTAAGTTTGATTTTTTTTGTTAATTTATATTAAAGCAACCTAATTTATTAAATAATTCAAAGTTAAAAAATGATCAAAAATTAAAAAATGTTAATTTTTTCTTTATTGCTCATTAAATTATGTTTCTTATTAATGCAAAGTTAAGGATTTTTTTGAATATCCTTAACTGATTTAAATTTATTAGCTAGAATAACAAAATTTTATGTGTCTATTTTTCTTATTTAAGTATTATTTTTTCAAATTTCCTACAAATCAGTTTCCACTAATAACACATGTTCATTTTTAATTTGTTCGTAATGCCGTTGTGTGTCTTTATTTGTAATAATTTTGGTCATTTTATTTAGATCATAATAAACACAAAAATCTGTTTTTCCAATTTTAGAAGCATCTACTAATAAAAAACGTTCTTGTGAGTTATCTAAGGCAATCGCCTGGGTTTGCCCTTCTTCCAAAGTAGCGGTCATAATTGCTTGTTCTTTCAATGCATTACAACTAAAAAAAGTTTTATGAAATTTCATAGTCATCAAAATTTTATTAGGAATTTCTCCTACAAAAGCTTGTGTACTATTTCTTAGCTCACCACCAATCAAATAAATCTGATTTTGTTCTCTCTTTGTGTTTAAAATTTTAAACACAGGTAAGCAGTTCGTTACCAACAAAAGATTTTTTTTATTGATTGCTTTTGCCACAAGTTCGATCGTTGTACCTGGACCTAAAAAGATAGCTTCATCCTCATTTATCAGTTCAACTGCTTTTTGAGCAATCGCCTTTTTCTCTGCTATGTTAATAATTTGCTTTTCTTTATGAGATAGTTCCTCGTTAAATGTATTAATTTTTGCTCCCCCATGAACTCTTTTAAGCAATCCTTGTACTTCCATAGTTGCCAGGTCTCTTCTAACTGTCATATCAGAAACACTTAGTTTTTCCATAATATCATTTACCTTAATTGTTCCAGTATCTGACATAGTTAACAAGTTCATAATCGCCTTGTATCGTTCATCTCTTATCAACTTTTTTCCTCTTTTCTATCTTAAAGTCCTCATTTAGACACTTTTCTACTCAGTCAGCTTATTTGCTTCTAGTATACCTAAATTACCTATATTTCTAAAGATTTACACCTATCATGACCATAAAAAAATCTTCAAATCAAATTATCTATAAATGAAATAATAAATGTAAATTATCCCATCTATTAGATAAAAAACGACTCTACAACAAAAATAGCAATAAAAGTTTGGAATTACCTAACAAACAAAACTTGGAGTAAAGAATCAGTAATAGGCATTCTAGGCAATATACAGTCTGAAAGTGGAAATATTGCTAAGCATTAGGAATCAGATATTATTGGTAATATGAATGGTGATTATGAATTAGTTCAATAGACATCTACCAATAAATACATTAATTAAGCCAAAAACAAATAGATTGATTTATCAGGATATTATTGAATAATTTTATCCCTAATTTAAGCAATTTAGCTACAAATATTATTAACAATTTAGGAATTCAAAGTTAAATTCTATACTTTACTAAATGACTGATAAAGTCTATCGACTTGGTAACGATTATCAAGTATAATAAAACGGTAATTGAGGTGCTAATAATAAATTGAAAAACAGAGAATATCGCAGCAAATTCAATGATATTTTCTTTTTACTTATTCGTTATATCTATTTAGTATTTAAAATAATGTAACTTATGTATATAAATTTTTAGATGAATAAAAAAGTAATGATTAGAAAGGAATGTTATTTTGCGGCCAAAAATAATACATACAATAAACTATCTTTTTTTTCTAGCTATATTATTGATTTTATGGAATGCCATTCGATCACAAAATTTTGATTTATCACAGTTAACAAATAAATTTTTATTTTTTATATTATTAATTGGTCTACTGATTATTTTTATGACCCAAAAATCAACTAATGAAAAAAAAAGGTTTATAAAGTTTTTATTTTTTTTTAAAGAAAATGCCCGTATATGTCAAGTGATTGTCTTTGTTTCTTTAATCCTCATTCAAATGCTTATTATTTTAAATTATACTGGTGAATTTAATTGGGATGTTAGTTTGATCTCCAGGATAAATAAAGCACCTAGTTCTAATATTAATAATTATTTATCTCAAAATCCAAATAATGCTTTATATTTTTTTATTTTAAGCTTTTTTTCCAGAATACAAAATTTTATTTTTTTAGACTCGGATAGCTTATGGAATTATTTTCAACTGATTAATTGTTTAATTTTAGATCTTTCATTTTTGCTACTCTTTCAAACAGCTACTATTATTTTTAATAAAAAAACGGCCTATATTGTTTTTTATTTATCGCTTTTTTCTTTAGGCTTTTCACCTTGGATTTTGGTTCCCTATACAGATACAATTGCCTTTTTCTTAACTTCTTGTGTCTTTTTTATTTATAGTTTATTGCAACATAATTTAGAAAAAAATAGGTATTTATTTGTCTTACTATTAGACATATTTTTAGGATTATTTGTTGGGTTTGAATTTTTGCTTAAACCATCTTCAATTGTATTCTTGATCGCTCTTCCTATTATTTCTTTATTCGTTCAAAATAAAAGAACGGATAAAAATTTAACATGGAAAAAAGGTATGTTAACCATTTTATTTGTATTTTCCTTTTTCTGTATTTTTCTGAGTTTTTCTTATGTTAAAAATCATCAAAATCTAGTATCTTTTGAAACAGAACAAAATCAAGCGAAACCTTGCCTTTTCTTTATGATGATGGGATTACATGGAACTGGTGGTTTCAATGGTGAAGACACAGCTAAAATTCTTTCCATTCCAACTAGAGAACAAAAAATAGCTTATGCAAAAAAGGAAATTATTCATCGGTTAAAAGATTATGGTCCAATGGGATATGTTAAATTTCTATTTAACAAATACGCGTATAACACACAAAATGGTGATTTTGGTTGGTCAAAAGATGGAAAACCAATCTTTAATAAACCCGCTAAGAATAAATTTCAACTGTTCATCCACGAAGTCTACTCTTACCAACATGCGAGAAATAAAGATTTACGTTTCTTTATGCAATGTATTTGGCTCGTTGTTTTAGTAGGCATGCTTTTCTCATATAAAGAAATAAAAAATGCTAAAATTGGATTAATATTAAAACTATCAATTTTGGGAGGTCTCCTTTTCTTATTGCTATTTGAAGGTGGACGTTCTAGATACCTCATTCAATATTTACCAATGTTTTATCTTTTAGCTGGTCTGGGTTATGCTAGACATTTTTCTATTTCAGATGAACAACCAGTATTTTAAACAAGCTAAAAATTAGAAAATATAACAAGTTATACCGACGACTCAATTTAGAAATAAATCATAATTTAAAAAAATAACTGAATAAAATTTAATACTTATAGAACAATAAATAAAAAAGACAACCTAAAAATTAGTTTTTTATTGTCTTTTTTTATTTATTTTATTTGGTTACTAGGAAGATAACATAGGACAACAATAATTTATTCTTTTTAATTAAAAACAATTATTCTAAAAATTATTCTTCTAGTGGGTGATTTGCTTTTTGTAAAACACCATCTTGCATGATAAATACTGTATCACATAGATGAACCAGACGGGTATCATGAGTAACCATTACAATTGCTTTATTTTTTTCTTTAGTTTCATTTGCTAAAATTTTAACTACTTCATAAGCTTTTTTTGAATCCAAACTGGCTGTCGGCTCATCTGCCAAGATAATTGTAGGATCATTATATAGGGCACGAGCAATGGCTACTCGTTGACGCTCGCCACCTGAAAGTTGATTTGGGAATTTATTTGCTAAATGAGCAATTCCCAATTGATTAAAAAGACTTATCGCATAAGATTGATGGTTGGTTCGGTTCACCTTATCTACTAAAATTAATTGTTTTTTTGCCGTCAAAAAAGGAACTAAATTTGAGGATTGTAAAATAAAACCAATCTCTTTAAAACGCAAGTTACTGCGTTCCCTTTCATTCTTTGAACTAAACGGCTGACCATTAATGAAGATTTCTCCCCTTGAAGGTTGCTGTAGTCCACCCGCTAAAGTTAAAAAGGTACTTTTACCGGAACCCGATGGACCAACAATGGCAATAAATTTTCCTTGATCTATCGATATACTTGTTTGCTTCAAAGCTTGAATTATTTGATCGCCATCCTTAAACCTTTTTTCCACCTTTTTAAATTCAATTGTATGCATCTTTTTTCTCCTCACTGCCCAATTACCTTTAAGGGATCAATTTTAATGATGGTTCTAACTGAAAAAAGTGTTCCCAACAATGCCATAAGTAGCATCAAAAAGGCGATAATGCTAAAAAATAACCAATTATTTTGAAAGGGAACTACCTCTGGCAGTAAAAGTGAAGTTACCAAAGTTCCGATAAATCCAAGTAAAATACCTGTAAATGTTAATAAAAAGGTTTGAACAAATAATGACCATGTGATAAATGCTTCAGTGATGCCTTGTGTTTTCATTATGCCGAAAATATTACTTTTTTGTATTGTTAATACATAAATAAAAATTCCAATGACAGTGGCTGCAATCACAATTAAAAAACCAATCATAAAACCAAATGTTAACAGATGTGCCTGATACCCTGGAAGATGCTTAATAAATGTAGAAATGGTAATTTTCTCAAGTGTATTTGGCAATCTTTGAACTTCTCCTCTTATAATAATTGCATTTATCTTTTTATTTTTCTCAGAACTAGAATAGCTATCTTTAGAATGAAGCTGCTGTGCAGCAGATAATGAAATATAAACAACGGGTGAGACACTAAGCTTTGCATATTCGGTAAAACCGACCAATTTAAACGTCTCTGAATTTCCAGCAAGCTTGATAGTATCACCAATATGTAATCCGTATTCCTTTTTTAGACTGATATCGCCAATCGCCTCATCATTTTTTGTAAAAGCCTTACCTCCAATTAAATTGGGCATCAAGAATTGTTCTTTTTCAATACCTAAAAAACGAACATTAATTTTTTTTGGCTGCTTTTTTTGTTGATTACTCACAATAACTTCAGGTGTCTGTGTTAAATAAGCTTTTTGACTTGCTTTAACTGCCTGTGCACTTTTTTCAGCAATACTAGATGTATCTAATGTTGCATTTGCATCTTGAGATAGAACGATTTGATCTGCTTGCCACCGATCAATTGCTTCACGGTTTTCCTCTGCTAGACCATAAGCTAATCCGGTTAAAAAAAAGACCAAATAGGCAATCAGCATAACAACACCAATAATTAAGATATAACGTAATTTAGAATAAAAAATTTCATTGATTGCTAAAAACATTAAATTGCCTCCGCTTCTATCGGTCACTTCTGTGAGCTATCAATTCTATTTTAAGATTATTAGGTACCTTTAGAAAAGAACTATGCCTGTGAAAAATGTTTCATAAATTCTAAGTATTGTTGTGTATGTAGATTTTCAATTTTGGATAGTTATGTTCATTCATTTATATTTTTAACAAAATTAGACGAAAAATAAAATGATCTTTCAGTAGTTTCTTCAGATTTTCAAAATAAATAAAAAATAGAACCATTAGAATCTACTGCTATTTGCTTTTCTTTTTTTTAATTATATACTTTCATTAACTATAGCGTATAGAAAGAAGTAATAATTATGGAGAAAAGAATTGGTTCTTGTACAACTATATTGGTTGGAAAAAAGGCATCATTAGATGGTAGTACTTTAATTGCACGAAATGAAGATGCATTTGGACAACCAAATCCGCAAAAATTTGTTGTTATAACACCCGATCAGCAACCAAACATTTTTCACTCAGTCGTTACTAACATTGATATTCCTTTACCTGATAATCCATTAAGATATACAGCAACGCCAGATTCTGATGATTCTGAAGGTGTCTGGGGAGCTTCTGGCATTAATAGTGCCAATGTAGCAATGACAGCTACTGAAACAATTACCACAAATATAAGAGTGCAAAGTATTGATCCATTTGTAGAAAATGGTATTGGTGAAGCTGATTTACTAACGATTGTTTTGCCTTATATTCATTCTGCTAAAGAAGGTGTGCTTCGTTTAGGTTCACTTTTAAAAAAATATGGTACGTATGAACCAAATGCAATTGCCTTTTCAGATAAAAATGAAATCTGGTACCTTGAAACACTTGGTGGCCATCATTGGGCAGCAATTAAAATTCCGGATGCTTCCTATGTTGTTGCACCCAATCGATTGAATATTGATAATTTTGATTTTAATTCTTCTGATACCTTATATTCAGATGACTTACCTGACATGATTGAAAAATATCAATTAAATCCAGATTTCGAGGGAGTCAATCTTCGCCATATTTTTGGTAGTTCTTCTGAGAAAGATACTATTTATAACAATCCTAGAGCTTGGTATATTCAAAAGCACTTTAATCCAAGTATTTCTGATAAAATTTCACCAGAAGATCAAGATTTACCATTTATTTGTTATCCAGAGAAAAAAATCAGTATTGAGGATATAAAATGGGCATTAAGTTCTCATTTTCAAAATACTCCTTTTGATCCTTATGGGAATGGAACAAAAATTGAAAAGAAACTTTATCGTCCAATTGGTATTAACAGAAACCAAGAAGCACATATTTTACAAATCCGTTCAAACGTGCCTGATGAAATTGCTGGCATTCATTGGCTTGCTTTTGGTCCGAATACCTTTAATGCGATGGTTCCCTTCTATACAATGATTGAAGAAACACCAGCAATCTATAATAGTGCCGTTCATGAATTTGATCCAACAACAGTTTATTGGTTAACAAGAGTTGTTGCAGTAATTGGTGATGCTAACTATCATCTTTATAGTGACCTAGTAAATGATTATGAGCTAAAGACAATGGCTGCTTGCAAACAACTTCATTATGCTATCGATGACAAAGCACTAACCCATCAAATGACTATAGCTGAACTCGAAGAAGCCAACCAAAAAATGGCAAATATTTCTTTGGAAAATCTAAAAAAATTGCTTTATGAAATGGTTCAGGTTGGTACATTAAATATGAATCTTCGCTTTACACTAAATGATTAGGTAAATATAAGTAAAAGGAAATTCTAATTATTGAGCTATTACCAACTAATTCGGTTAATTGACTTTCACAATTAATCATCTAATAAAAAATAGAGACTGAACAAAGTTAAAATATAAACTTTATTCTGTCTCTATTTTTTATTAGATGATTTTCTATATCCACTATAATCGATAGATATCTTCATGATCCAATTAAAGATAATATAAATTTATTTTCGCCAATCATCTTCTAGTAATTATTATTAACAAACAATACACTTTACGAAGATAACAGTTTAAATATATTAAAATAATACATTCAATGACTAATCAATTCATTAAGCTGTAATTAAACGAATTTTCATTATATTTTTATTTTTTGATATATCTTCAATTATACTTGTATAGGACATACCTTTGGGCAAAGAAACTGTATAAATATTCGTATATACTTTATGGTCTGTACGTAAATCAACTGCAAAATTGATGTCTTTGATTTCTACATGATTATCAACAAAATATTCTGTAAGAAATTCTTTTGTTTCTACTCGATGAACATATTTCACTTCAACTTTCTTCAATGTTGGGACTTTGATGATTTTTTTTAAAAAGTTAATATTAATGTAATAGCAATAAATCCAGCAATTGCAATTTTATAATAACCCATACCGATAGCTAAACCAATTCCTGCAACCGCCCAAATTGATGCAGCTGTTGTCAATCCAGAAACCGAATGTTTTGTAACAACAATTGTACCTGCTCCCAAAAAACCAATCCCACTAACAACTTGCGCAATCAGTCTTGCCGGATCAGAACGAATTACCTCTAATGTTTTTGGATGGGCAAGTGAAACCTTTAATGAATCAATCGCTATTTGTTCTTGAATCATTGCAACAATGGTTGCTCCTAAACAAACTAGAATATACGTTCTGATTCCCGCTGGCCTATTCTTAAATTCTCTATCAAATCCAATGATTCCAGCAACAAAAGATGCAAGAACCAAGCGCAAGATAATTTCATGCATTGTCATTATGCATCTCTTCTTTCTTTTTCTTAGTATATACAATAAATATTAAGTTTTTTTATATTTATAAATCGTTCTAATCTAGTTCATATTTACTAGGTATTAATCTCTAGACCGTTAGAATTTACTACTAAATTAGGATAATGAACTTACTTAATTTATATTTTCTATTTATTCATGTCTAGCTCTATCAATTATTCATAAAAAAAGCTAATCTATTCAATGTAGAATAGATTAGCTTTATAGTCAACTACTTTATTTTTTGCTTATTATAATAAATTAGACAGGTATTTTACAAATATTAATATTCTATACAATGTTTAAATAAGGTATCATCAAAATATATTGAATAATTTTAATATTTTAATAATTATGAAGAAAGCTAGTTATAGTTAGAAAATAGCTAAGATAGCTTAAAACAATACAGATTAGAAACAAGTAAATACCATTTAATCGTTAAATAGGTTTATTTTATCTATTATTCAAGACATCAAATTTTAGCTATTAACAATCCGTAATTTTCCTAATTTATTCTTCAATAGTTCTTCGTTATTTACGAGGTAATTGGAATTAAATCACTAAATATTTCCTGATGTTGTTTCTCATTGTATCCCCTAACCTTTATGGCATATTGGTTGCCTTTTTTGATTTGATAACTGTGTAGATCTGTTACTCTGGTAGCAGGTAGTTCTTCTAAAATACTTTCTTGTTCGTTTATAATGTCTTTTAAAATAATTTGATAATTGTTTATGCCTGTATAATGGTTAAACCGAAGAGAAAAAGCAAATTTATCAGGGAAAGTATCCGTATCTTTTTCATATAAATTAACTCCTGTTATTTTCTCTTTCGTTTGTTTTTTATTCATAAATTCATGCACTAAAGTGAATTGTTCGACAGGTGAACCACATTTAAACGTATGAGCACTTACTTCATAGCAAACGTGATAATGATTTTTAACAGCAATATCATTGAAAAAAGGCTGTAAGGTAATGATGGTCTTTATATTTTCTTCCTGAATAACTTTAACAGAATAATAAAGTGCATTAGAAACTGCTGACCAACGAACAAAAATTTTATTTTCTAAGATTGTTGCAGTTAGGTTTGTAGGTTTATCTAGCAAAACAGGAAAATGTTCTGATTGAAATTGAATTTCAGGAAATTCTTCTGTAAACTTTTTAGCAATGAATTTTGCCATCATTTTTGCACCTAATTGATTAAAATATGTCGCATCTGTTAAACCATCCTCGAAATTTTTATATTGATGTTTTGGTAATTGCATAAACAAACATTTTGCTTTTTTCTCTCCTAATAAAGACAAGAATTCAGCTCCCATCTTGCCTAAATCAATTACTGGAATCTGGTAACGTTCAGCCATTGCTAATGTGACTTGTCGATAATCATCAAAACTGATAACTGCTTCAAAGGGATGAACAAAATGGTATCTAGGAGGTGGAGTAATTAATACAGGATGGACCTTTCGGTCTAAAGCACTTAAAATATATTGTTCTAAATATTTTGCAAAATCTTGACTTGCCACATAACGCATTGGTCGAAAGGTCGTTGCGTCATTGTCTCCCCATTGAATCAATAAATAATCATCCTCTTTTAAGAAAGCTAATAATTGAGCAAATTTTCCTTCTTCAATAAATGACCGTGAACTTCTTCCACCAATTGACCTATTAACAATTGTTAGGTTTTCTGATGAATAGTTGTATGCCTGAGGATAGCTACTTGTTTTATCCCTAATTATTGTAGCGTTATGTCCTTCAAAAAGATAAAAATAAAGAAACTCTCCCCAACCTGCTTGTGGAAAATCTTTTGGTTCATAAGTTTGAGCGGTTGAATCAGAAGCAATATAAATGGTTGGTTTATCTGCTTTTTCTTGTTTTTTTTCTTCCAAGGAAAGTGAGTGGACCAAAAGTTCTTCCGTTGCTGCTTCAATCGCTTTAAAGGTTAATTCCAATTGATGTTGTGATAAAAAAACTTCAAATGTTAATTCCTTCTCTTCCTTAGCATTGAGCGAAAAAGTATAGCTAACCAAATTGTTGATCATTACTTGATAAGACCCATAAGCATTTTGACTATTTTGAACACGTAATTTGATAGAATAGTTTTTTGCTAGCGTCATTATTCTCGCATGTGTTCCTTCAAAATAATGAAATGTACCAATTGTAGCTGTATCGTGATTTAGAGGTGCTGATTCTTCTTCAAAATAATGAAATTGAAATAAAATTGGAAATAACTGATCCACTTGTAATTGTGTATCTACTACCTCTCTTGGATGATAAACTTCATCTACCCACCCTAAAGCAGATTATGCATACGAACGATCAAAAAATTCCCATCTAGCTGTTTCATTATTATCAATTTTTTCCATGCTAATCCTTCCTTTTCAATTTACTAATTTTAGTTCTCTTATAAATTAAAGATAGCGTTTTCCTATACATGTAAATTGGATACACAAAAACCTAATATTGATTATTGAAAACAAAAAAAATTCAAGTATGGTTAAAGGTAGATACATAAAAAAGCAATCCCTAAAAATAATGTATCCGTTTTCTGTATAGAAAGCAAGTCCAATTTTATTGGTTATTTATCAGCAAAAAGGTCAATAAAAATATCGTTCATTCTTTTATTCTATTTAAAATTGCTAGATTTTTTGCTTATTAAATAAATAAAAAATTTGATAAAAGAGGAAAAAAATGAAATTAGAAGTTCAAGGTTTAAATTGTTTTTTAGAAAATAAACAGTTGCAAGTATCATTTTCTCAAAATGGTACGGTTCATTCACTAAAGTATCAAGGAAAAGAATTGTTAGGAAATCTAGATGGTGCAAAAAATGACCCAAATAAAAAAAGTAGTTTCTATTGTGACTATCATGATGGAAAGCCTAGAAATTTACAACCTACTCAATTGAAAATTATTGAAAATTCGGATCATTGTCTGCATATCGCTTATCTTGATCTAACAAGTCCCCTAAATTTAGAATATCATATATTCTTATTAAATGATGAAGCCTGTATTTATGGGTATATCGTTGCTAAAACAACCGAGCAAGAAATGACAATCGGCGAATTGCGAACCGTTTATCGCTTAAATCATTCACTTTTTCCTATTGCTTATACTTCTGAAAGACAAGGCATTCAACCTAAAGCAAGTTATTTAGCCAAGTTTAAACAATTACAGGATGAGACATTTGAATTGCCTGATGGAAGTAAGTATACAAATAGTTCAGTTTATTCAAAGTATGATTATGCTGGTTATTTTAAGGACAATAATTTTTGGGGACAATATGGCGACCAATTTGGTTGTTGGTTTATCCCAATAGATCAAAGTTATTTTCCATCCGGTCCTTTAAAACAAGATTTATTAGTCCATTATGATGGCATTATTTTAAATTATTTAACAGGTGCCCATTTTGGTACAGGCAATTTTCAACTACCAAAACATTGGGAAAAATTCTATGGTCCTTGGTGTATCTACCTTAACCAAGGCGAGCAAAAAATAAGTGATGTTAAAAATAAAGTTAACCAATTAACAAAAAAACAAGATAGTTCTTGGTTTTCAAAAATAGAACCACGCTATCCAAATTTTTTAGTTGAGCTCACAGGAGAGCTAAATTTGACAGGAAAGGAGAATGCTAATGATTGGATAGTCATTTTAACCGATACAAAGGGAGATGTTTATACTCAAAAAGCTGGACGAATTTTTTATACAGAGACCCATAAAGATAATCACTTTCACATTCCTCATATTCATCCAGGTATATACCATTTATATGCTTATATTAAAGGAACAGAGATTTCAGAAGACTTTTATCTGGGTAGTTTTAAACTAACTAAAAATGAAGATTTAGGTCAACTTGATATTCCCTATCAAATGAAAAAACTTATCTGGAAAATTGGATATTTTTCTAAAACAACTGAACCATTTAAATTCAGTGACCAGCTTAGAAACTATATTTGGAAAGAATTAGTACCCAACTCTTTGACCTATCATGTTGGCTCATCAGAGGATTGGTATTATCTGCAAAACGATCATGGAAAATGGCAAATTAAATTTTCTAAACCAGAAAAATTAAATAAAAAATTTCTTTTAACGATCTGTTTGGCTGGAGCAACCCAAAAGCAAATGGAACCTGCGACTGGCGTACAATTCTTTGTAAGTTTAAACGGTCATCTACTTAAAAAGTATAGTTTTGAAAATGATCGTAGTGCCTATCGTTCAACCGTTACCAACGGTAAAAGTCATAAACTTGAATTAGTAATTGATGCCGCACAATTAACAAATATAAATGTAATTGATTTTGAAACGGACGGCTACATTTTATATGACATGATTAAATTTGAGGAGGAAAACAATTAAATGGAAAATTTAGGAAATCGTTTAACACTTAAACATAAGTTAGGTTTTTCAACTTTCCAATTAGCACAAGTAGCAGAAGTAATGATCACTACATGGCAAATGTATTATTTTACTACCTACATTGGTATTTCAATTGTTACTGTTACAGTAATGTTCTCATTAGGAAAAATCATTGGCTCAATTGTTACTCCAGTCTATGGTTATATCTAAGATCACTTATACCAAACAAAATTTGGTAGGCGTTTTGGTAGAAGAAAAGGTCTCCTTTTAATAGGAATTCCCTTGAAAACCATTTTGTATATTACACTTTGGATTCCAAACTTAGGAACAGCCACCTATTTCTTATTATTTTTGATTTATTACGCTGTTATGCCTATTTTGTCACTTTCTCAATTAACCTTTATGAGCGAAATGACCGAAGATTCAAGCCAACGTGCACAATTAGCGGGAGTTAATCAAATTGGTGGTGCTTGTGCTGGTATTTTTGCCTCTTTATTTACTGTTTATTTATTCAAAGCATTAGGGCAAGATCATGCAAGTACTTACTTTTACGCTGCTTTAATCTATGATATTCTTTCTTTTATTTTCCTAGTGATCTTTTATTTTTCTGTTTATGAACGTCCTTATGATGAATCAACCATCCTATCAGAAAAAAAAGAGTCAATTCCACTTGGAAAAGCAATTCGTAAAACAGTATTATCGGTTTTTTGGAATTTCTTTTCTACCATTCGCTTAAAATCATATCGTTATTATTTAGGCATGTATCTTTCAGAACAAATGTTTCGTTCTTTACTTTGTACCATTAACACTTATTTTGTCATATTTGTTCTACTTCTGAGTCCGACTTCTGTCTCTGTATCCACTAGTGTTGGTTTCGTCTTTGGGATTTTATTCTTACTTTTCTACGTTTGGTTAACTGCAAAAACAAATAGTCCCTTTACTTATATCATGGGATCCATTACAACTATTATTGTTAGTATAGGAATGCTATTTTTAGCCCTAACTAAGCCAGATCATTTAAGTTTCTTATTTATTGTTCTTACAATAGCCATGAATTTTGGAAAAACAGGTGTCGTTAATTCTGCTCAATTTATTTTTACCTTTATTCCTGATATCGATGAAATGGTTACAGGCAAACGTAGAGAAGGCCAATATTGTGGTGTTAATCAAACCTTGGATGTTTTATTTTCAACCTTAGAAACAATTGTCATTGGCGTTATTTTATCCTCAACCGGTTTTGTCGAAAAAGCAAAAATTCAAAGTTCTCAAACGGTAACTGCCTTATTAATTTTATATGTTGGTGTTCCAATTGTATGCGCTATCCTTGGAATTATTATTGCTCATTTCTTTAAATTGACTGTTAATAATCATAAAGTTTTACTAAAAGAAATTTCTCGTTTGCGTAATCATGGTAAGATGGCTGATGTAGATGATGAAACAAGGGAAGTAGTAGAAATGCTCACTGGATTTAATTATGAAGAATGTTGGGGGAATAATTCGATGCGAGAACTAGGTGCCCGTAATGATCATTCGCAAGAAGGTCCTACAACAACCTAATTAAAAAAGCATAGTTGAAACTTTGATAACCAGAAAATGACTATTAAAGCAGTTTTATTCAATCGTTAAATTTTAAAAATGAACAATCTTTTCATTATTAATCCCTTTACTAAAAATAAAATTCTTAGAACTAATAATTATCTTTATTAGTTCTAATTTTTTTGCTTGAAAAATTCATAGTTTTTATCAGAATAAAGATATACTTAATAAAGAGTTATCATTTTTTATCAGACAATCATAAAATAAATGGCTAATCGTTTACTGAACAATTAGATAAAAAAACATGGCGAACGATCAAAGATACGTTCACCATGCAATTGGTTTTTTATTAAAAAATTTTATAAAAAACAAATAAGCTATCTTGATTACATCTATCAAAATCTTGCTTTTAATAGATACGTAAAACATTTTCTTTCATAATTTTAATGAAAACTAATTAGAAGATTTTTTCAATTAGTTTTATTCATCATTTCCTCTACAACCTGTGATCATTCAATTTATTATTGATTAAAGATAGCTTCTACATCTTTTTGTTTTGAAAATTGACTATTATAAAGTTCTGCATAGAAACCATGCTTTTGTAATAACTCTTCATGGTTCCCTTGTTCAATAATATCTCCATGTTGCATAACCAATATTTTATCTGCATTCCGTATGGTTGAAAGACGATGAGCAATGACAAAGGAGGTTTTTCCTTCTATTAATTTATCCATTGCTTTTTGAATCAGTATTTCTGTTCTTGTATCGACAGAACTAGTTGCTTCGTCTAAGATCAACATTGGCGCTTTTTTAATGAGTGCTCTAGCAATAGTCATTAATTGCTTTTGCCCAGCTGATAATTCGATACTATCATCTAATACAGTATCATATCCCTTCGGTAAAGTTGTAATAAAATGATGGACATCTGCTGCTTTACAGGCTTTAATGATTTCTTCATCACTGATATCTTTTTGATTGAAGATTAAATTTTCTTTTACCGTTCCTTCAAATAACCAGGTATCTTGTAACACCATACAAAATTGATCATGAACTTCTTCCCGCGTCATGTCATTAATCGATTTACCATCAATTAAAATTTTTCCTTTATTTATCTCATAGAATTTCATCAATAAGTTTACAATAGTAGTTTTACCAGCTCCAGTAGGTCCTACAATCGCAATCTTGCTGCCTGCAGCAGCACTAACTGAAAAATCATGAATAATCGTTTGATTAGGAAGATAACCGAAACTTACATGTTCAAAAGAAACATTTCCTTTCGCATTAGTTAGCTGATATGTTTTTGTTGATTCATCTGCCATTTCTTCTTCATTCAAGAATTCAAATACTCTATCCAAAGAAACAACAGCTGGTTGTAATACCGTAAAAGCTTGTGCTAATTGAGAAAGTGGGTTTGTAAACAACCGAACATAAACCATAAAGGCAACAACAACCCCAAAGTGAATGGTTCCTTTTAATGCTAAGATTGAACCTACTACACAAACCATGACAAAACCAAAATTACCAATAAAAGCCATTAATGGCTGTGTAATACCGGATAGAAATTGTGCTTTCCAACCACTTGAATATAAATCTTCATTCAACTCATTAAAATTTTCTTTTGCTTCCTGTCTCGCATTATAGGCATAAATCGTATTATGTCCTGAATAAATTTCTTCTACATAACTAGAGATCAAACCTAGTTTCTTTTGTTGGGCAGCAAAATGCTTTTGTGAAAGCAACAAAATGGCAATAGCAATAGCAAAACTAACTAAAACAGATAAAACAGTTGTAACACTTAACATCCAATTACTATGAAGCATCATAATAATACAACCAATAAGTAGAGTCGTAGCAGGTATTAGCATACTAAATCCTTGGTTTAAAGATTGTCCAACCGTATCTAAATCATTTGTTAGGCGACTTAATGTATCTCCCTGACTATTTGAATCAAAGTATTTTAAAGGCAAACGATTAATCTTCTCAGAAATATTTCGTCGCAATTTTTGTGAAAATTTTTGAACAATTGTTGCTGTAATAAATCCTTGAGAATAATTCAGCAAAACACCAATACCATATAAACAAGCTAAATAGATACAAATTCGAACAACCTTATCTGTATCAATAGAAGTCCTTAACCCAGCTGTAATCGTATCAGTAATCTCACTTAATTTATCTGGCCCTGAAATTGTAGCTATACTACTCAAGGCCGAAAGAATAATCGCACCGATAAATGGCACGGTATACGAACTAGCATATTTTTTTAAGTTTGTCCAACTAATTTTTTTTGAGGATTTATTTTTACTCATTTGCTAATTCCTCCTTTGATAATTGCGAATAAGCAATTTCCTGATAAGCTTTATTTTCAGCTAATAGTTGTTTGTGAGTTCCTTTACCAACCACTTTACCGTTCTCTAAAACTACAATCAAATTAGCATCTATAATTGTGTTAATTCGTTGAGCAACAATTATTTTAGTTGTATTTGGTAATTGTTCTTTTAATGTTGCTCTAAGTTTATTATCCGTCTTATAATCTAATGCTGAAAATGAGTCATCAAAAAGTAAAATTTCCGGTTGACGAGCAATGACTCGAGCAATTGCTAAACGTTGTTTTTGTCCGCCAGAAAAATTATTTCCTCCCTGTGAAACATGGGCATCAAGTTTATCTGCCTGTTCATCAACAAACTCTTTTGCTTGGGCGATTTCAATAGCTTTTAAAATTTTTTGATCATCTAATGGTGTAGCAAGACTTTTACCTAGTTCCATGTTTGAACGAATAGTTCCCGTATAAAGGATAGGTTTTTGTGGAATATAACCAATGATATTATTCAGTTCTTCATGACTAAAATCTTTAATCTCTCTACCATTTAAACAAATCTCTCCACTTGAACGATCAAACAATCGTACCATTAACTTAAGAATTGTACTTTTTCCGCTTCCTGTAGAACCAATAATTGCAACCGTTTGACCCTTTTTAGCTGAAAAACTAACATTATGTAATACAGCATCCCTAGTATTTGGATAAGTAAAAGAAACATTTTCAAATGATAAGCTTCCATTGTTGGTCGTTTCTTCTTTTTGTATTGATTTTTTTGAAAAATGAACAGAAGAGGAAAGGGCTAGTACCTCGTTGGTACGTTTTGCTGCAACTGCTGCTCTTGGTAAAAGAAAGAAAACAGAGATCAACATCATAAAGCTCATTACAATTTGCATAGAATAAGAAGTAAAGACAACCATATCAGAAAATAAATTAATTTTATCCATTCCTGTTACTGCTTGAATTAAAAAAGTACCTATCCAATAAACGGTTAATGTTAGGCCACTGGAAATCAAGGTCATTGTCGGATTAAATATTGCCATGATTCGACCAGTAAACAAGTTAGCATTTGTTAATTTGTCATTTACTTTTTTAAATTTTTTGTCTTGATAGTTCTCAGCATTATAAGCACGTACAACTCGGATTCCTGTTAAACTTTCTTTTGTCACGCCGTTCAAATCATCAGTTAAGCCTTGAATTTGGATAAATTTTGGACGAACAAATGTCATAACAATCGTAACTATCATTAACAAAATAAATATAGCTACACCAGTCATTGCTGTCCATTTCCAATTTTTATTTGCAATAATTGTAAATGCCCAAATAATTGTAATCGGACACTTAATTAGTAATTGAAGTCCCGTTGCAATAACTAATTGAATTTGTGTTAAATCATTGGTTGTTCTTGTAATTAAACTCGGTACCGAAAAATGTTGAATTTCATTTGTTGAATAATCAACAACTTGATCAAATAGTTCGCCACGTATTCTTTTTGATAAACTTGCTGAAATTCTAGCAGCAAAAAAACCAACAATAATAGCTAAAACAAATCCAGATAATGATAAAGCAACCATTTTTAGCCCTAACGATAAAATATCTGAAGTCGTTGTTCCTGGTTCTTGTAACCGTTCAGTAATCTTTGACATATAATTTGGAACTTTTAATTCTAATCCCACTTGAATAAGGACAAATAGGAAACTAAGAACAACAAGCAATCGCTCCGTTCGATTGGTTTTTTTTAAAACTTTAAACATTTATTCTTTCCTCCTAAAAGGGATTTTAAATTAGTTAGTTACCTAATTATTTATAAGTAAAAATCCATCTACTTAATAATTAGTTGAGATTATTTTTTATTTTATTAACTGTCTTTAAGAAAGCGTCAACTTCTTCTGCAGATAAATCTTTCATTAATTCCTTTTCAATTTGCTTCGTCATTTCATTAATTGCTTGTTTTTGTTCTAACGCTTTTTTTGTTAAAATAATTTGCTTTAAGCGTTTATCTTTATTTGATACAATTCGATGAACATAACCATTGGCTTCCATACGATCAAGCAGTTGACTAGCCGTTGATTTTCGGATAGATAGTTCTTTTTCAATGTCTTTTTGATAAATAATTTTCTCTGGATTATAATAAATAAAATTTAAGACCATTGCTTGAGGGCCCATTAATTTTTTTATTTTTCGTTTACAAGCTTCTTTCTTAATACGTCGCCCAAACAAAATAGCTAATTCTCGAATCTCATATCCTAGATCTTTTTGTTCGTCTGCCACTTTGTTCACCTCCCACTAAAATAGTTAATACACTAACTATTTTAAACATAAAAAATAATAAGTCAATACTTATAAAAATTTTCATTAGAGTTTTCATTTTTCTTTAAATCAATTAATAGTTGTGCATGACATTAATAATAATCATGAACAACTATCTAATTGAAGCTTTTTATGACTTCAGTTAAATGACTTTGCTAATCTAGTTGTGTATATCATTTAAAGTAAGCATCGTTTTGCTAAACATCCATTTAATATCCTCAACAATTAAATTTTTTCTACTAGTTCTTAATTTTAGTATGTATAATATTTTACTTGCCTAAATTGATCAAAAAGTAAATCATATAAACAAATTGTGTCTAAAAATAATTAAAATAAAACTAATCATCAGTTAAACTTGATATAATTCGTTCAATTATGTATTATATGTCTATCGTGTAATTGTTAGGAGGAAGTTTAATGAATGCTTTTATGGATTTTTTATCTTTCATTGGAGAATGGTTGCTTTATACATTTCCTTTTTATCAAGGTTGTTTAGAAATTATGGAACAAGTTAGTGAACTAAATTAATTGGAGAAGATCCTAACTATAAAGAAGTATCTCCTTGGTTTTGGGTAGTTCCTTTTCTAAAACCTTATTTAGAAAGGAGAAGAGCATTGGAAATTGTTCGTGAAAGAAACATGAATGAAAATGACCTTTATAGCTTATTAATGTTTTCTGATAGAGCTTCAGCTTGGTTTTTTGTTTCATTAGCTGGATTTTTTAAGGGAACTTCTTTAACCTATGAACTTTTTAAGGAATATTTTCCTCATCACAATCCTCTATGGATTGTTCCAATCATCTGGCTTATCATAACTTTAACAATATTCAATGCTGTTTATCGATTAAGTGGAGAAAGAGCAACTAGAATAATTAGAAATTTTCTTTCCCATCGTCGTTAATTTTAATTCATATGTTTGGCTTTAACTATTAATATATTTGCATTGCATATTGAATTAACAGTTATTTATGTAACCTAAATATTTTTTTACTATAAAGACGAACCAAAAACACTCAAGCCTAACTAGGCAGGAGTGTTTTTTAAGTATATTCATTTATTCTCTCTTAATCAAAAGAGCAAATTGAACTCATCAACAACTGAATAAAATATTCTCGGTCAATGTCTAACATTACCTCTACGTTCTTTGGTTTATCGGTAAGTTCATAATAATCACAAACCGTTTCCCCTCTTGTTAAGGTGCCCTGGATTTCCACATCAACATTCATTCTTTTAGTTTTAAACATTTCTGGATGGATCAACCAAGCAATTGTACAAGGATCATGTAATGGAGTACCTTCAAATTCCCATTTAGGATTCTCATGGTAAGTCTCATAAAAATTTAATAATCCATAAAATACTTTACCTACTGGATTATCAATATATTTGATTTCTTCAATTTCAGATTTTAAAATTTGTGCCTTATGTGTAACATTTAATGGGGTCATCACCAAAGGAATACCAAAATTAAGAACAACTTTAGCCGCTTCTGGATCTACAAAAATATTAAATTCAACGGTCGGTGTCCAGTTTCCTAGGCCAATAGCTCCACCCATAAAAACAATTTGATCAATCTTTTCTCTTGCCAATTCTGGATAAATACGTAGAAATAATGCTATATTTGTCATTGGCCCTGTAACCACTAGTGTAACTTGTTCATAACTTTTATGTAATACCTTTGCAATTAGTTCAATTGCTGTCATATTTTGTGCTTCAAAATGGCTTTTTGGCAATTCTGCTCCATCAATTCCACTTTTACCATGCACATTACCAGCCGTTTCCAATTCTTCTTTAACTAATGGCGTTTGATTTCCACCAGCAATTGGAATATCTTCACGCTTCAGCAACGTTAATATATTCATAGCATTCTTCAATGTTTTATCTGGTGTTTGATTCCCTGCAGAAGTCGTAACAGCTAATAGATCAATTTTCGAAGAAGCAATCGCCAGAGACATAGCTAAGGCGTCATCATGTCCTGGATCACAATCTAAAATAATCCTTTTCCTCATTATTAACACCAACCCTTTAATTTATTATTGTTTAATACTTATAAATTAATTATCAGAAAATAGTGTAAAAATAAATGATTCTAAGTAATTAAAAAAATGACTGAAATACATTTAACAGAAATTCATAAAACCTTCTATCACTTTTAATACAAACAAGGGGCACTTAAATTTAATTATTTATTTGATAGGTAGGTCTATTTATTCTTTTATATAGAATATTGTTATTAAATTTATTTAATTAAAAATAAAAGCCAACAATTGTTCCTGTCAATACAGAGGCTAAAGTAGCTCCTAACAATAATTTCATTGAGAATTTTGCCACGTAACTACCCTGCTTTTCACTGATAGATTTAATAGATCCTGTAATAATTCCAATTGTACCAAAGTTGGCAAATGAAACAAGATAGGCAGAAATAATTGCATGAGATTTAGTGCTTAATCCTGTTAGGTTGTGTAAATCACCCATTGCTACAAATTCATTGGTAAGTAATTTAGTAGCCATTAGACTACCTACTTTTATTATATCATGCGCAGGTACGCCCATAATCCACGCAATTGGTGAAAAGATATAACCAAGGATAGTTGTAAAGGAGACATGAATAATAGCTAAAAATGAATTATTCAAAAAGGTCACTAAAGCAATAAAACCAATCAACATAGCACCTACAGTGATAGCTAATTTGAACCCATCTGTAATATAGTTTCCCAAAATTTGAAAGAAAGAACCTGTTTTCTCTTCTTGAATTTCAACAAGTGTATCATTTGCATCTATATCATATGGATTAATAATACATGAAACAATCAAAGCCGAAAGAATATTCAAAAAAACAGCCACAACAACATATTTACCAGGTATCATCTTCATATAAGAAGCCAACATTTCAGCTGATACTGCACTCATTGCTGAAGCACAAATCGTATATAGTCGTCTCTCATTCAATTTTGGCATTTGATCCCGTATCGTTAAAAATACTTCTGGCTGACCCAAGATAGCAGTAGAAACAGCAAAGTAACTTTCCAACCCTCCCATATGTGCAATCTTGTTCAGTGCCCATCCAGTCCATTTAATAATAAAAGGCAATACTTTAATATAGTTTAAGATACCAATTAAAGCAGAAATAAAGACAATAGGCATCAGAACATTGAGAAAGAATACACTGCTACCAGGTTTAATCATCAAACCACCAAAAACAAAATCAACACCACCTGCTGCTTGATTCATTAACCAGCCAAAAAATGTAGAAATCCCAGCTAATACCTTAACACCACCCGATGTATGAAAACATAAAAAGGCAATAACCAATTGTAAAACTAGTAAGATTCCTATTCGTTTATATTTAATATTTCTCCGATCACTACTTATTAGCCAACCAATAACATAAATAAATACTAAACCAGTAATAAGAAACACAAAATTCATCATTTTCCTCCTTGTATTGAAAATAATTGATTGTTTCTCAATTATTATAAATACATTTTTAATATAAAATTTCTGATAATTTAATGGAATTTCTTGAAAAGATCATATCATCTATAATAATCCTAATCATTTTACCCATTGCCATTAAGAATACCATAATCACTGGTTAAATGTCATTTCATTTTCTTAATTTTGTGTTTATATATTCTAAATCATTTGCCTAATTATCTATGTTCGCTATCTATTATTGTCAGGAAAGTTTGTTATTTTCATATTATTATTTATTTAATTCTTACTGCTTCAAACAATAAACCATTAACGTAGATTTAGATTAACATTCATTAAGCCTATTCTCTTTTAAAGGTAGATTTAATCATAGTAAATATAAATTTTTCTTTGTTTATTTCTTTTATTAAAGAAAGTAGATTTTTGAAAAAATAGGTTAGATCATTTGCTTAACTTTTTAAAAATCTAGATTTAACTTTTAAAAGATTATGTTTATAGCAAACCTTGCTATTTTACTATTTTCAATAATTACAATATAAATTTTTTCATTCTCTCTAACATTTAAAATAAATTAACTAATTGTCCTAAAGATCAAATACCATTTCCAGATGCTGTGTTATCGGAGAATGATCAGGATTTGTTTCCATTATTTCTTCCATAAATCGCCACCATTTTTGGTTAATCTTAGTAGAAGAGATTTCTTCCCATTTTTTTTCATCTTCAATTTCAAGATATCCAAACAGATAATTTGTTTCTGAATCCAGAAAAATTGAATAACTCAATATTCCTTTTTCTTTAAGCATTTGTCGCATTTCCGGCCAAAGTTGTTGATGTCGTTGAATATACACCTCTTTACATTCTGGATATAATTTCATTCGAATGGCTTTCTTTATCAATGATTTTCTCTCCTTTATCAATAAAACTTTTCTAAAAAACAATGATTGACTGCTCCTAACTAGCTTAATTAGTTTATTTAATCAAAACATAATTTTTTAAATGGATAATAATAAAATAAATAAGATAAATAAAATAAAAAATATAAAATTTAAGATTATTTTTCGCTTTATAGCTAGATTACCATTTTTAGATTGCGCTTTCAATGATGAGGTTATAGAATAGATATGACGAATTTATAGGGATGTGATTTAAATGAATAAAATAGTAATTGATTATTTACATGGTTATACACATATTGAACATGAACAATTAAAACAAAATAAATTTGTATTCGATTTGCCTTTAGCAGCATTTCAAAATACCGAAACAAACATCATTCTACTAAAAGAATATTTTTTGAAAAATAATTTTATTTATATTAGTAAACATACACGTTTTGCTTCATATCCTAAACATAGTCATCGTTTTTTAGAGTTAAATTATGTGTATTCTGGACAATCCATTCAGACAATCAATGGAGAAAAGGAACTTATTAAAAAAGGTGAGATTCTATTATTAGACAAAGGTACCTCTCATGCTCTAGAATTACATCAAAAAAATGATATCTTAATTAATATTATTTTTCCTAGTGATAATGTTGATATTAATTGGTTATCAAATCTTAGTAACAAAGACAGTATATTATTTAATTTTTTAGCACAAACTCTTGTTGCAAATTCAAATAAAAATTATCTGATTTTTCGCTGTGCTAAAAATCAGCACATACAGGTTATCTTAGATCAAATTCTCGATATTTATTTTACAAAAACAATCCTTGCTAATGAAATTATTTCATTATATATTCCAATTCTTTTTACAGAATTAATCAGTAATTGTTCCTATGACTTTCATCAAGAAAAAAAGAAAAAATCAACCACAAAATTGTAGTAGATACTCTAAAATTAATTGAAAACGATTACATTAATTTGAGCTTAAACACAGCAGCCCAACGACTCGGCTATAATAAAAACTACCTAAGTAACATTATTAAGAAAAAAACAGATTTTACCTTTTCTGAGCTGGTAACAAAGCGACGCATGAAACAAGCAAAATTTCTAATTGAAAATACACAATTTTCAATTGGTGAAATTATAGAAATGATAGGCCTTAAAAATCGTAGTTATTTTTATAAGCAATTTAAAGAAACTTATCATAAACTTCCAGCAGCTTTTAGAAAGTCAAAATATTAAGAAAAATAAATTAGCTAGTTCAATTTTCTAACCAGGTTTTTTCAGTTTCTTAACTCTTTCCTAAATATAATAAATAATCTTACTTCCTTTCTAATTTTTGTTTATCCGAGTTTAATTTTTATTCATTGATTGCTTCATACTACAGTACAACAATATTTTTTCAAAAATTGAAAAATTAATCTTAGTCTAAGACTAAGATTAATCAAATAAGGATATTATCCTGTTCATCATTTATTGATTTCTTTAAAAAACTAACAATGTCTTATTTTTCTAATCAAAATGATCAATCTTTTTTAGCTTCATCATATCATCATTAGAAATAACAAAATCAACATTTTTATTATTTTTCATATGCTCAATATTTTCTGTTTTTGGTAGGGGAAGTAAGCCCAACTGTAAACAATAACGAACTGCCAATTGAGGAATAGTTACATTATATTTATCCGCTATTGCTAAAATAGTTTTGTCATGAATCATTTCACCATGAGCAATTGGCGAATAAGCTTCAACCAATATATGATTTTTTTGCGAGAATTCAATTAATTCCATTGGTGTATGTCCAATGTGAACGAGAATTTGATTTACCATTGGTTTGATATGTCCATTTTTCAGAATATTTTCTAAATCTACAATTTCAAAATTTGATACACCAATGGTTTGAAGTTTGCCATCTTGATAAGCTTTTTCTAATGCATGCCATGCTTCAAGATTGCCTTCAAAATAATGATTTTTTCCTTGAAATTCTTCCCAAGGTTTTGGACTATGAATAATCATCATATCAATATAATCTAAATTTAAATTTTTAAGCGACTGATCAATAGCAGAAATTGCTTCTTGATAATTTTTAATCTCTGCTGCAAGTTTGGTTGTCACAAAAATTTCTTGCGATTTATACCAGATGCGTGTATCCCTTCACCCACACCTTGTTCATTTTGATAGGCTTCTGCTGTATCAATATGTCGATAACCGACCTGAATAGCATCCTGAACATTTTTTGCCGCATCTTCATTCTTGATCATCCATGTGCCAAAACCAATTTTAGGGATTTTTATATTATTTGCCAATGTAAATGTTTCATTCATTATTATTTCCTCCAATTTATTTCATTTTATTATTTAGCTATCTTATACTAGCTGGTTATTTACTTATTCTTACTGTTTTGATCCTTTTATGATAACTAAATTACTAGTAAACCAAAGTTTCATTTAAAAATTTATAACCTACATAACAAATTAGTAAATCGTTTACAATTTAAGTGTACTCTTTTTATAAAAATTATTCAAAAAAGATACTTTTCATCAATTAATATGTTAATAATATTATATTTCATTATAAAATCGTGAATTGAACTATCTCTATAAAAATTACTAGTAATCAATTTACTAAACATATCGTTATTTAAATACACAAATAAACATTGTTAATTATTTGATTTTTTATCAAAAACAATAATTAACTATGAATAACCTATATTTTTCTATATAGGATAAACCACTTATAAAATTAGGAATTGAACTATTGTTAGAATTTCCCACTGCTAACTTTTCCTATATTTGATTCAAAAAATAGTAACAGCCTTTAAAAATAGCCCTAGAAAATATTAAGTAATAATTCATGAATGAAAGAAGTATAAATATTTAGTTATAGCATAAGATGATAAATTATTTAGGTATTTTTCATATTTGGTAACCTATTTATTTTAAATAAATGCAGATTATGAATAACTGGGCAATCTTTCATTTTTTCTTCTATATAATTATTAGTAAAAATTAACTACCTAATGGAATAATTTTTATTTTCCAGTCAGTTTTTCTATTATAAATCATTTTTCTGCTTGTAATCCTCTATTCTTACCTTTCCAATTCGTGTATCTTTATCAATTTTACCTAATTTATCTAATTGCATAGAAAAACCTTGATCTTTATTATTTGTAAAAACAATAACCAAATCAGCAGATTTTCCAGCATTTTTTAAATAACTCAGATCAACTGTTGCCAAGGCTTCTCCTCTTGTTACTCGCTCCCCCTCTTCTACATAAATTTCAAACGGCTGTCCTGCTAATTCAACTGTATCGATACCCAAATGGATTAGACATTCTATTCCATGATCTGTTTTTAGACTAAATGCATGCTTTGTTGGTGAAATAGCCAGTATTGTTGCTTCAAATGGTGAGAAGACTTCACCCGTTTCTGGTAATATAGCAAAACCATCACCTAACATTTTGTTTGCAAACACTGGATCATTGACTTCTGTAATGGCAATTGCTTCACCAGTGCCAATTGAATACAGCTCAATAGTATCTTCTATTCCTCTGTTCTCTTGAACTTTAGCTTTCCTTAGTCGTTTAAACATAAAATATTCTTCTTTCTTTAAATTATTTTTCATTCATCAATAATTATTTTATAATTAGATCTATTTTCATTTCAACATATTCGTCTGTCTTACTTTCGTATATAAATGGTTTAACATTCTGATTAAGTTACAGATTCGCCAAACTTATCGATAAATGATATAGATTACAAATAGATAGCGATGAAGATAAAATTTTATTATTCTAAATTACATTCTTTCTTTTTAATTACTTTGCATCTGCAAACAAGTTATTCGCATATTTCCCACTAAAATTTGTTCCCATAATGACATCATAATCTTCCTCTCCCTTATATTTCCAATGTGGGCCACCAGCACCACCCATTATATTTGCTGAAATTTTTTGTGGAAATTGACCATTAGAAACTGGTTGTCCCAATGTGTTAAGATTCTTATCGATATATACCTGGTTTTCTACATTATTGCTTGAGTCCATGCCATACAAATGAGTAAGTAATTCTAATGCTTGCTGGTAATCTGTTCGATTATAATTTTTATAATATGCTACAATTGCTTCCTGGGATACTGTTTTTAAATTTTCTAACTTTTCAGCTGATTCGCTTGTCGTTTGGGAATCAACGGATCTTTCGTTTAAGCTATCAGGCTGCTCATATATTTCTTCTGATACAAAGGTAGCTTCATTATTTATTTGATCTGTATCTATTGTATTCTCTGCAGTTTGAGTTGTATTCATAGTAGAATTTGAATATTTTGTTGTATTTTCAACTGAATACTGTGTTGTAGTTGAAAAAGTATCCTTTGAAGCTCTCATAATATTTCTTATTGGGTAAAAGTAATTAAAAATAGCAAATAAACTAAGTAAAATTATACTGCTTATTCCAATTCCAATTGCCAAATTATAGTATTTTTTCTTTCTTTTAGAATGGTGTATTTTTTGATAATCTTTTTTTTTACTCATTACCTAATTCATTGCCCCTTTATTAGAAAAAATTATTTTGTTTTTTAATAAATCAAATTTATTTTATACAACAAAAACTAAATATTTATATGATGAAATTAGTATTTCTTTTATTCATCTTTAAAAAATTAATAATTTTTGTTCTCTTTTAAGAAAAGATAATTTAATAAATTAAAAAACAATATAAAAAATAATATCTTATTAACATTCTTGTTATTACTCAAAATTAGTTCATAGTATATTTTTTAATGGCTTGTTCTAATTCTTTTGTTGTTGGCATACCTGTTTGAGCTCCTAATTTTGTTATAGATAATGAAGCACCGATTGAAGCACACTTGACGGCTTCTCTTAATGAACACTGTCGAGATAAATAGGTGGATAAAATACCATTAAATGTATCACCAGCACCTATTGTATCAATAACCTCAACTGGAATGGAAGAAAAAGTAACGACCTTATTATTTTCCACAAAGCTAACTCCCCCGACTTCCTCGAGTAACAACTAAAGAAACAGCATATCCTTTCACAAAATGCAGCATTGCCTCTTCAAGCATCGCTTCATTCGTTAATTTTTCACCATATAAATATTCAAATTCTGTTTTATTTGGTGTTAAAACATCAGTAAATTCTAGCAATTCATGACATCTTTCGCTATAGGGAGCTGGATTTACAATTGTAATGACTTGATTTCGTTTCGCTATTTTAATACTCGCTAATACAGTTTCAAAAGGAATTTCCATTTGTACCAACAAGACATCACTTGTAATTATTTTTTTTGTAAAGTTAGTTAAATAATCTGGATTAACAAGTTCATTTGCACCAGGTGCTACAATAATAGAATTATCTTGAGGTAATTTTAAAACCATTGCTAGTCCGGTAAATGCTCCTTCTACCTGCCTAATGTTTTCAGTCGATATCCCTTCCGTTTTTAAATTTGCTAGAATTTTTTCTCCAAAAGAATCTGTTCCTACAGCTCCGATTAATTGAACATTGGCACCTATTCTCACACTAGAAATAGCTTGGTTTTGGCCTTTTCCACCATAAAAATAGTCTAGTTGATCTCCCAAAATCGTTTCTCCAACCTGTGGAAGACTTTTAGTTGAAATTACTAAATCGATATTACTACTACCTAAAATAGTTACCTTGTTCATTGATTTCTCCTTCTTATTAAGTTAATTTATGGGGGGACTATTTATTATCTGATGAAATAACAAAATACCTATCTAAGCTTTAAACCCATAATCCTTAGTATCATGCTAAATAATTTTAAGACATCTACTATTAGAATTATCTTTGTAAATGTTACTAATATCTAAATTCATATATAATATCTATTTTAATTTATATTTTTATTGAGTAATAGAACATTATATGAATATATACATAATGCTAAATAACATATAATATAAAATATAAAATTGATTAAAAAGCGATTTCTCATAATAAAAACAAGAATAATCAAAAGTTTTATCTTACAAACCTAGCTAGCTTTTAATAGTGAGATGAAGAAAAAGTAACTATCAATATTACAATTATTTCATTAATGAAATTTATTAAGTGTCTACAGATGTGATAAAAATATAGTAAAAAGAATTAGGTTATTTTTCACTGCTAATTCTATTATTTCAATAGGATAAGTGAATAGTTTGATATATGTGACAAAAAAATTTCTAATAGTTGATTCTAATCAATGGCAAGTTTGTGTCTAAGAAGATTATTTGTTGAATTGCAAATCTATCGATTATTGTTTGCTTTGAATTTCCAGGTGAACCAAATATTCAGCCGAATATGAATCGATCAGATCCTAACCAAATACTACGATTATTCAATTTGATTTAATCTTTCTTACTGTTTTTAACATTAGTAGAATATCCTACGCTGAAAACAAATACTGTGTACTAACAATTTCGTACAAATCTATAATCTATTTTTCTATTCGCCCATCTGCAACAAAATTCATACAAGTATTCCTATATAGTTATTTTAACATGAAATCGGTTTCAAATAAATTAAATAAAAAGATAAAATAATACAGATCCTATTATCTATTATACCCTTATTACTTTCCAAATTTTTTCTATTTATTTTTTATCATTGTTAATCAGTAGAAGTTCTTTATCAAATCTAATCAATAGATTATCCAATTAAGAACCCTTAATATTAAATAAAATTTATAATTTATACCATTGTTCTAGCATTATAAAATGAAATAGTGATCATTAATCGTTTACTAATTAATTTAATTCTATTTTTCTCTTATATATCGTTTTATTTCAATATACGTTATACTTATCTTTGAGCATAGGCGAATTAGTAACAATTTAGCTGAAAATCAAAGATAGGATTAAAACGAATTAAACTTTTGATACTATCTTTGAAAAAAGAAGTAAGGAGCAAACAGAATGAGTGTTCTCTCGCAAATGGAAAGCATGCAAAAAGAAATGTCAGCAGCTGAAAAAAAGATTTATCTATTTATTCGAGAAAATACAGAAAAAACAGCAAGCATGACCGCAAGTGAAATTGCAGAAGCAACAAATACAAGTGCTCCAACTGTTGTTCGTTTTTCAAAAAAAATGGGTTATAATAGTTTAACTGATTTTAAAATTAGTTTATCTGCTGAAACAATTCATGGAAGAGTCTTTGAAAACTATAGTGATGTCCAATCTGATGAATCTTTTTATAATTTAAAATACAAACTTGCCAATAATGCACGTTTTACCATTGATAAAACAACAGAGCTTTTTAATGAACAAGATTTTTTATCTGCTTGTGTTTTATTAGAAGAAAAAGAATTCTGTTATGTAGTTGGAAGTGGTGCTTCCAGTTTGGCTGTTTTAGATATCGTCCAAAAATGGGCACGTTTAGGGAAGAATATTAGTACTGATTCAGACTATAACTTTTTATTACCACAGCTAGTTACCCATCAAAAAAGCACTGTATTATGGCTCGTTTCAAATTCTGGTGAAACACCAGAGCTTATTTCTCTGGCTGCTACAGCAAAAGAATTGAACATTCCTATTATTACACTAACTCAATTTGGTCAAAATTCTTTATCTAAAGTATCAGAAGTACAGCTACAAACGTCTAGACCTAAAGAAACAGCTTTGCGAAGTGCGGCAACAGACTCTATTTTTGCTCAACTTGTCACAGTTGATTTACTTTTTTATTTATACATTAGTCGTAATCCAGAAAATGCTAAAAGAATTTATCAAACAAGAAAAATCATAGAACATTATCGAAAAAATATCTTTAATCCAAATTGAAAAAACGTGTGATTTTGTATGATTTATTAATAATCAGTACTTATTTAAAAGAGTTTCAACAAATTAATCAGTTTTATATTTAGTAATTTAGCAAGGAAATTTAAAGCAAAATATCTTTAGTAATTTAGAGTCTAAAATTTTTTAGGTTATTCTAATAAAAATTGATTAAAGTATAGGACAATTTAAAAAACTAAATTTTAAGAATATTTAAAATAACTGAAAATATCTTTTCCTATAATCATATATGTATAAAAAAAAGATTGATAGTTTTCATCAATCTCTTTACACATAGCAATAAATTTAACTAACTATTAATTGAGAATCAACCAAATATTTGTTTTAAGTTTTTCTATTTTATTCTACCAAATTGATTATTTTTCTAAACTGGCTCGTTTATATAAATTCTTTGATTTCTTTTAATTCTTCTTTCAATTCTTTTTTTATATCTAATAAAGTATTATAATGCAATTTTACTTTCACTACTATCTGATATACTTTATTTTCTAATTAATTGATAGAATTTATTATATAAATTAGTTTACTATTTATATTTCATTAATTAAAAATGACTAATTTGTTAAAACGATCTAGTTTACTTTCAAAACATTTACTTTTGCCGCTTGCCTACCCGTTGTTAGTAAGAAGATTTTTGGCTTTTTTCCATATTTGTTATAACAGTTAAAATATCGGTTGCATGTTTTAATTGTTTGATTTCTTCTAGATTCATTGTTGCTAGTAACGTTTTTAATAAAACTTTTTACCTTTCTTTTATTTGAATTTCAAAAGGCATTCCTTTTAGTTCTACTGTATTAATACCCATATGAATTAATATTTCTAATCCATTATCTTAAGTGATGCTAATCGTATGTTTTGTTTTAAAAATATTTGTGACTATCTCATTTACTAGTGAGTAAATATTTCATTTCTTGAAATAACAAAATAGCTATTGCTCATCATCTTTTGTAAAAAAACTTGATCTGTTGTTTCTACAATTGGTATACTTCATCATTTGCCACATTTAATTATATTTCTGTTTTTGTTTCTGTTGCTTTTTTAGTTACTACTTGCTTTGGTTGAGATGTATCGTTAGTCTGATTTATAGCATTATTAGTTGCTATCAATTTATCTTGAGGTATTCCAAAAAAATAGGTTAAAATAAAACCACCTAGATATGAAGCAAATAAGCCGAGTACATATCCCCACCATTTTCCATTTGCAATCAATGGAATAAAGGAAAACCTGAAGGTCCAATTGCAATTGCTCCAACTCCTCCAATTAAACCAATTACAGCACCACCAACTCCTCCACCTAAACAAGCTGTAACAAAAGGTTTGCCAAATGGCAAGGTAATACCATACATCAAAGGTTCCCCAATTCCTAAAATTCCAACTGGTAATGCTCCTTTAATCATTTTTGTCAATTCTTTGTCTTTACGAAGGCGGATTAAGAGTGCAAAGGCAGCACCAATTTGACCCCCGCCTGCCATTGCCAAAATAGGTAAAAGTAAAGTACTACCTGTTTGGTTAATCATTTGAATATGGATAGGTGTCAAGATTTGATGTAGTCCAAACATAACCATTGGTAAAAATAATGAACCAAGTACGAATCCTGCGAATGGTCCACCCATATTTAAAATCCAATTGATACTACCTACCAATTGATCAGAAATTACCCCTGCTAAAGGCATAATTAGATAAATTTCTGCTAAACCTATTAATAAAAGACTTATTGTTGGCGTCACAATAATATCGATTGAGTTGGGAACAATTTTGTGTAATTTTTTTTCTATTTGGGCAAGTAACCAAACTGCAAAGATAACACCCAAAATACCACCTTGATTAGCCACTAAAGCTTGTCCGGTAAATAAATTTTTAATGGGTGCATTTGTTTCTATGCCTGTAAGTAAAATGGTTGCTCCAATAACTCCTCCAAGTGTTGTAGTTGCACCAAATACCTGAGCAGCATTAATGCCTGTATAAATTGCTAGATAAGAAAACATACCATTTTTAATAATATTTAAAATTAGGATCAATTGTCCCCAGGTTGTTCCATCAATTGTTTTAGAAGTAACCAAGTTTGTAAGAATTGCAGCAACTCCAGCAATTAATCCTGAACCTACAAAGGCTGGAATCATTGGAACGAATATATTAGAAACGTCCTTTAATAATTGTTTCATTAAAGTAGGTTTCTGTTTCGCTTTTTGATTCGCTTTCATTTCATTAGCCTTTTCATTTACCTTATCCTTACCTGATAAATGACTCTTTAAAATTTCTTCTCCTAATTTTACACCTACTAAATTTACCATTTCTTGTGCCACTTTATTTACCTTGCCTGGACCGATAATCATTTGCAATTGTTCATCGTTTACCACGCCCAAAACACCCGATACATTTTTTAATTGTTCTTCATTAACTTTGTTAAAATCTCGTATATTCATTCTAACTCTAGTCATACAATGGACAATGCTTTGAACATTGTCCATACCACCTACACTTGCATAGATCTTTTCAGCTAATTCATTGATTGATATTTCTTCTTTGGCCATTTTATTCACTTCCTATAATGTTTTTTTAATAAAACCATCTGCCTTATTTAATTTTGTTTGGGCTTCTTTTAAATCGCTTCCCGTTAGAATCATGACAATAGCCAATTTTACATTTTCTTGTGCTTTTATAAAGTATTTTTCAGCAGTTTGGTAATCCACTTCTGTTGCTTGCATGATAATTCGTTTTGAACGTTCAACTAATTTTTTATTTGTCGGCTTAACATCAACCATTAAATTATTATAAACTTTGCCAATTCCAATCATACTGATAGTTGAAATCATATTGAGAATCAATTTTTGAGCCGTACCTGATTTTAAACGAGTCGAACCTGTTAAAAATTCTGGTCCACAATCAACTTCTATAAAATAATCCGCATGTTTTGAACTCTCTGCATTTTTATTACAAGACAATGCAGCAGTCATTGCACCCATATTTTTGGCATAATCAAGCCCACCAATGACATAAGGCGTTCGGCCACTTGCAGCAATTCGATAACCATATCATGTTTTGTCAAATTGATTTTCTTTAGGTCTTCCGTTCCTAGCATAGTTGAATCTTCTGCTCCTTCAACTGCTATTGTCATAGCTTTTTCTCCTCCAGCAATTAATCCAACCACCATTTCTGATGTGACACCAAATGTAGGTACACATTCAGCAGCATCTAAAACACCTAGTCGGCCACTAGTTCCGGCACCCATATAAATTAAACGTCCATTCTGTTTAAATGTTTGAATTGTCGCTTCAATAACACATTCAATTTTCTCTATTTGTTCTTCAATTGCTTCTGCAACCTTATGATCTTCTTGATTCATAATTCTTGCTGCTTCAGCAATAGACATTTCATCCAAATCAAATGTTGTTTCATTTCTTTTTTCTGTTGTTAAGTTTTCTAAATCAATCATGGCATGTCACACTTTCTATTCTAAATTTTTGTCCACCTTTAATATGGCGTAACAAATCACGATCTTTTTCTATCACTCTACCAATAATATTTACCTTTTCATTAGCGGGTAATTGATTTTTTATGATTTGAATTTCTCCCTGATAACGTAAATAGTTTATATTATCAATAGTTATTGTACCTATTTTTCGATTTTTAGCAGGTAAGGCAGGCATAATATCGGCAGTTTTATTGAATCGACTTTCTAGACTACGAATGACATCACGTGCTTCATCCTGCCTATTCGTATGTTCTCCTAAAACAAATGCCATGTTAGAATCATAAATTTCTGCAGTTAGACATATCATTTCTTTTTCTTTATAGCAGGCAAATTGTTTTAAACAATTAACTAAAAGACCACCATCCCCAATATAAATCTTATCTATTTTTCCTACTAGATCTAATGCTGCAGGGAATGGATTCATATAGCGATGTGCTTCCAATGTAGGTAAACCTTGATACAAGGGAGCGCGTAAATTCTTATCTCCTGGAATAAAGGCTTCAATCTTAAATCCAAATTTCTTTAACCAAGTATTCTTTTCATCAAACCAAGTTTGGTCCAAAGCTGTGTTCGGACGTGGATAATAATTATGCCATGCTTCTAAATTTTCAAAATTTGCCCGATAATCAACTAGTTCATCCATATCCTTTGCTGTAATTGTTGAAGCATTTAGAGCAATATGTATTTGATGAGATAACTTTGCAATAAGTTGGTTGCTTATGCAGTCATCTATTCTAAATCCAGTTATACCAATTTCTTTTATCTCTATTAAATTATCAAAAGAAAAACCAGCTTGTTTTAACGCTTCTCCAGATATATCTACCATTAAATCAAGCTTAAATTGCTTGCTGATTTTTCCTAGTTCGACTAAACGAGATTTATAGCAAGTAGCATTATCTTCTGGAATGTGCAGCGAGGTAAAGATTCCTTTAAACCCATGATTAGTCATTTTTTCTATATAGTTTTTAGTATTTTGACTAATTTCTTCATTTAAAAAAATAGAAAAACCAAACATTTAGATAACTCCTTTCTGAAATCGATTTCAATTTATAAATTAATTATACCTACTATTACATTAATTAGCAATGATATTTCAATTATTTTATTTTATAATGAAATTACATTTCTATTATTATGTTTAGATTTTTAAGGCAATATTGGTGATCTATTTATTGAATGATACTCAGATAATTTAATTATTTGTTGTTAAAATTTATAGTTATAATAAATCCAATAATCTGTATTAAAATAAATAATTAATCATTTATCAACCCATAGAAACAGTTAAAATTCCATTTTTAATCATGCGTTGAATCAAAATAGATAAACAAAGGATCGATTATCAAAATTATTTCTCTTTGACAATCAATCCTTTTTCTTTGAATACTAAATTTCTATTTTTATTTACTATAAGATAGTTTAAATTTTCAACATTTAATTTATTTTTTATATAAAATAGATAATCATATAATAGTTCGTTAATATCATATTACTTATAGGATATATTCTAACATCTTTGATTGCTATATATATTTATTTTTATTGCTCATATTTTAACTGAATTTTTTTGCTTTGATTTCTATTATGATTTTTTCTATTATTCTGCCATTGATGTTTCTTTTTTCCTTTTACTTATTTTTGTTAGCATTAACAATACAGATAACAAAATTAGAATACCTATAATGATTCCAGCTTGCCCAGAAATATTTGCTAGTTGGCTTAGAATAATACCAGTTACACTATAATCTGTATCCGAAAAAGTAGAGCCTTGCAGCCCTAAACCTCCAATGACTGGCAGCAATAGTAATGGCATAAAGCTTATTAAAATGCCATGAACAAATGAACCTGCTACAGCACCTCTCACTCCCCCTGTAGCATTTCCATAGATGCCTGCAGTTGCTCCACAGAAAAAATGAGGGACGACACCTGGAATAATTACAGTTGTTCCAGTCAATATCATTATAATTAAGCTAACGATCCCACCAAGAAAACTGGTTAAAAAACCAATAAGTACAGCATTTTGTGCATATGGAAATACAATTGGACAATCTAGTGCAGGAATTGAATTAGGCACTAATTTTTCAGATATTCCTTTAAATGCAGGAACAATTTCTGCTAAAATTAATCGTACACCTGCTAAAATAATAAAAATACCTGCAGCAAATAATCCGGCTTGTTGTAATGAATAAATAATATAATTTGTCTCATTACTTAAATTTTTTGTAATATAATCATTTCCAGCAAATAATGCTACAATAATATAAACAACAGACATAGTAATCGTAATACTTACAGTAGAATCTCTTAGAAAGGCTAGTCCCTTAGGAAAACGAATATCTTCCGTTGACTTTTCTTTATTACCTATCATTTGACCAATACAGCCACTTAAAGCATAGCCAAGTCCACCTGTATGACCTAGCGCTACGGTATTATTATTGGTTATTTTTTTCGTAAATGGCTGACATATTGCTGGTGAAATAGTATTAATCAGACCAACCGCCAAGCCACCAAAAATAATTAATGGAATAACTTTCATATTATTAATACTTAGAATAACTGCTACCATGCAAGACATATACAAAGTAGCATGTCCTGTTAAATAGATATATTTAAATTTGGTAAATCTTGCTATTAAAAGGTTAAAAGCCATACCTGTTAACATGATTAATGCCGTATAGGTTCCAAACTTTTCTAATGCTAAAGCAACAATAGCTTCATTATTTGGCACTACTCCCTTCATATTAAAAGCAATTTTAAACATTTCTCCAAAAGGAGCCAATGAATTTTCAATGATACCTGCACCGGCAGTGACAACAAGAAATCCTACAAATGTTTTTATACCGCCTTTTACAATTGATGCAATATCTTTCTTTTGTAAGATATTCCCTAAAATTGCAATAAATGCAACTAATAAGGCTGGTGTACTGACAATATCGATAACAAAACTTAATAGGCCTTTCATAAATGTATCCTCCTTTAATTATTAATTATTTATAGCAATCCTTGTTTTTGGCATTCAGCTTTAACTTTTACTATTAATTCATCCATATCAATAATACTATGCAGTATAACTATGTTTCCTAAATGGGTAGCACTTTCTGCTAAGTCTGCACCTATAAAAAATGCATCTGCTAATCCTTCTGAAGCACTTCCCATATCATAATGGGTAACTTCAATATTATGAATACCCAAAGTATTCAATGCTGTTTTAATATTCATCTCTACCATAAAACTCGATCCTAAACCAGAACTACATACAGCCGCAAATTTCATTATTCATCTTCTCCTTTAATAATATTCAATATATCGTTTTCTGTTTTAGCATCCAATAGTCCATTTAGTTTTTCTTTATTCGATAGTATTTTTGTTAAACTAGCTAATGCTCTAAGGTGATTTTCATTATCTATTGCTGCTAAACAAATAAAAAGATTTATTGGATGATTTTGATTATTACACAATAAAACGGGTTGATTTATTTTTAATAATGACATTCCCAATTCATTCACTCCCTCTTCTGGTCGCGCATGAGGGAGAGCCACACCATTACCAATATTAATAAAAGGTCAATAATGGTTCACTTTTTGAATCATAGCATTCACATAGCACTTATCAATCTTATGTTTTTCTCTTAGTGGTTCTGCTACAAGTTTGATAGCTGATTGCCAATTTTCTTGGTAATTTACAATTTTTACCGTATCCTTTGTTAGTAATTCAGATAACATAGGTCTATCATCTACCTTTGCTTTCAAATTTTTATTTATTTTCTTTTGTAATAATTTATACAATTGAGCCCTTGTAACCCCTTTTTTCAATTCAATATAAGGAACTAAACTATCTAGTAATTCATTAACTGAGGGAACCAAAATATCTTGAGATAAAAAATCTTCTTGAACTTGTCGTATCAATAAATTTTTTTCTAATTGATTCATAATTGGCTTTATTATATAAAGTGTTTTTGGTGTTTTTACTGGCACACTCGAAAAGATCATAGCTATTTCTTCTTTTTCTTTAAACGTTTTGCTATAAAATTCATTAATTGAGGCAGCATGTATAAAATTTAGCTGTGGAAATAGCTTTTTAAGTTGTGATTGCATAATAGCAGACGAACTTATTCCACTTGGACACATAACTAAAGCTTTTAATGATTTTTTTACCCCTTTTTCTTTTTGATTTAAAATTTCACCACCAAATAAAAGGGTAATGTAACCTACTTCTTCTTGGGGTATTGCTTTTTTTGTTAATAATTCAAATGGATATAAAGAAAGTTGAGTTAAATCAAATAATTCTGTATATTGAATTTTAATTTCATCAATTAAAACATTGGTAATCTTCAACCCATATTTGATTCTAAAATAAGCAGATACTAGGTGATAAAATAGTTCTAATAAAATTTTTTTGAATTTATCGAAATGAATGACTGCTAATCGTTCTATTTCATAAATAATTTCACTACAACAATCCATTAAAAAATCTAATGATGGGTCTTTAACATCTCCCTGTGTACATATCATAAACAAAACTGTTATATAGCATAATTCTTCTTTGCTATTCTCTAGGTCTTTAAAATGAGATAAAAATTTTTCAGCTTTCTCATACATTAATAACTTTTCCAATAAAAGTTGATTTTCAATACCTAGCTTTCCTCTATTTTGTTTTAATCGACATAATAGAATAGAAATAAAATAGATCATCTCTTCAAACCTACTTGGTACTACAATTAAAGAATATTCTTCAATAATTTTTGAAAAATAATATCTTACTTTATCATGTATATTATAATTATTTTTTAAAAGATAACTATAAAGTAAACGCTTACTTTTATTTTCATTAAAAAAAGATAAGATAAATGAATACGCAATAGCTCTTATTTGTAATTCTTTCCCCGTTAGGTAAAAACCTTTCTTTCTCGCATATATTATTTTAATACTATATTGGGATAGATGATCCCTCAGCTTTTTTATATCTTTTAATATAGTATTTTTGCTAACAAATAAAAGATCTTGAAAATGGAATACAGAAAGTTCTTCTAATTGCATAAACAACATTAAATAGATCATTACCTGTCTTTGATTCTTTGTATAAGTAATTATATGCTCTGTTTTTCCAAAAAGAATATCTAACCACCTTTCTTTTATTTTATTAGATATATAAAGATAATTGTCTTTTAAGATTAATTCTTCCTGACAAATTTCTCTAGCACTATTATTAAAAGAAGACAATTTTACTAAAAATTCATTCCTATCTGTTTTAAACATTTCTAAAATTTTATTCATTGAGATAATTGGAGTGAAATTGTTAACAATAAAACTAAACCGGTAATCAATCATTTTTAACCTCCATGTATATGTATACTATATAATGTGAATATTAAAATCGCTATACTTATTGAGTCCAATTTATTTTTTTTATTTGTTAATGATTGTACCAAAGTACCTAAAAACAGCATAAGTATAGATTTTTTGTCTTATCTATTTTAGAAATTTTTTAGCTATTTAAAACTACATATTAAACAGAAGACCCTATCACCTTAATATGGTCTTCTTTCTATAAAAATATTGATTTCTAATTTTTTATTATGCAACTTTGATTGTGTTTTTATATGGTGTTAATGCAATTTCTACATTATTATTTACTACTCTAATATCATTGATTAGTTAAATTCTTGTTATTTTAATTTATTACTATATTTAAAATTGACTATTTTTCTTTAAATTATTCTTTGTATTTAATCTCTTTTGTTAACGAACTTTTTTATATTGAAGATAATTATTCAATATGTTTTTTTAAGTAATTTATTCATCTATTAAAACATATTTATACTTTCAGCATTATTCATTTATTAGATTGATTAAAATATTCTTTTACATCGATCTCTTCGACAGATAAAATAGCACTCATATCAAATCCAGCCATGTCTTGTAAAAAATCATTGCTTTGCATATACTTCTCATTTAATTCACCAATATTGCCAGTCTAAGATGAAACCAAAACAAACACACGTGGCTGTTCTTTGTTTTCTTCACTAGAAACAAAATGAACAGTAATGCCATATTTAGGCAAACTTACTAAATGCCTTTTCCAATGTATGTTTAAATATTCTTCAGCACTCTTTCTATCCTTCATTGTATAAATTCTGATTTGATACATTTATTTTATCCTCCATCTTTTAAGACAAAAATTTTATTATTACATAATTAATAAACAAGATTAAGTTCATCTACTAAAATAACCTATCTTTATTAAAACATATTCTTCATTTTTTATTAATCTAAAATCAACTAATTTATGATAAAAGACTATGTATTGAGAATAAATGATAGTTGTAGAATCTAATAACTCATATGCAAACATAATCTTATCATACTGTTTTAAAATAACAACAGTTATTTTATAAGGACATTATTTGCGATCTCATTTATAATAGACATATTACCGGTATTGTAATAGGATTTCCAAATTTCATCGATATTTGCTTCTCCAAGACTCGTAGCCATTTTTGTAGTTGGGTTTGAGTCATCTATCTTTATCATATAATAGTAAATTTTGTTGTTATCTCGTCCAACAGCATAAACGTTTTTTGAATATCCTCTAGCTTTGATTTTACCATCCTTTCCAGCAACTGAAAATAGTTGATCCTCTTCACTTGTATTTCTTGCGAATTTTATAGGAACCTTTGTCAGTATTATAGTATTTGTATTCGATTCGGCAATTTGTATTATAGGTTGATCAATCGTACTCTGTGAAGGACATCCATTAAAAAACCAGTCAGATGGTGCGCCCAAAATAATTAATGCTGCACGTTGTTCTGTGGATAGTCTCTTCACAGCTTCCGCTGCATCACTATCTTCATAATTATTTTTATAGGTATTTTTGTAAATGTCTTCATAGTCATCTTTTCTATTCCTTGTAGAATTGGACGTTCTTATCTCACTGGAAGATTGAGACACTGAAGAAATATTATTAGTCATATTAGAGGAATTCATTGAGCTTGCATCACTAACTTCATTATTGGGTTCACTCGAATAGCTATTCACAACAATAAAACAGGTCAGTATTAAAATAATACCGCCTAATCCACCTATTATGAACAGAACAGATACTTCTTCTTTTTACGATTGTTTTCAACTCGATTCATATAATCCACTCCTTAGCATACTTTCTTTAAAAAATATCTTTTCTTATAAAAACTAATATACAAAAAATAATTTAAATTATGTAAATATACTTTCATTCGCTAATAGGTACATTGAATCACCATACTACCAATCCATTGATCCATTAAACTATTTATGCTAGTAGTTCATCAGATAAATAATTCATAAAAGACCAATCCTCATAACTATCTTTATACTTAGACACCCACCTTACTGTTTAAATTATCTGTCATATTAATAATTAGTAATTTAATTTTGTTCTAACAATTACATATTATATATTTTTACGTTTTCTATTTTATCATTAAATTGAGTAAAAAAGGATAAAAAAGATAAATGCATTGATCTTTAAGTCATAAATAGCTATAAAAACGTTAAGTAAGCTAGATAATTTACCATTACTAGCCATTCAATTTAAATAGTTTATTGAAATATGATTGCTCCTCCTACAAAAAAATCCTATTCGGTTGACCGAATAAGATTTCTTCATATAACTTATTATCTATTATAGTTATTTATAACTGTATATCATTCAAATGTTAACTTTACTTAATAAAGAAAATATAAATTTTTAATAAATATCTAGTATAATTCCTTGCTCTTTAACTTTTTGAATATTAAAAACACCAATATTTATAAAAATTATATAAATAAATTTTCTCATATTCTATTCTATAATAATCACTGTAAACAATAAAATTCTGTATAAAATGACCTATTTTATTAAAATAAATGCAATATTTTATATCAATCTAAAATCATTTCATTTATGATAAGGTTCTCCCTTTATAATCCGAAAACTTCGGTAAATTTGTTCAATAAGTATTAATCGCATTAATTGGTGTGGATAGGTTAATTTACCAAAAGAAAGTTGTTGATCACTACATTTAATTACTGCCTCGTCTAAGCCAAGAGAACCGCCAATTACAAAAACAATCGAACTATGACCATGTATTCCCAATTGTTCAATATTTTTAGCAAATAATTCACTAGTTAACTGTTGTCCATCAATTGTCAATGATATTACATAGTCTTGTTCGTTAATTTTAGTTAAAATTTTTTTACCTTCTTTTTCTTTGACTTGTTTCATTTCTGCATGACTTAATTTCTCAGGAGCCTTTTCATCAGGAACTTCTATTATTTCAATTCTTGCATAGTTTATTAAGCGTTTTGAATATTCGTTTATTCCCTGAACCAGATATTTTTCCTTTAATTTGCCGACTGTTATAATTTTTATTCTCATTTTATCTCTTCCATTACTTTTATTTTTCAACAATTTTATCATTTATTTTTTAAGTATTCCACAGTAATTCCACATAGTTATACACATATTAACAGAATTATCCACAGAAAATTTATCGATAATTACTTATTTTGTATCATTTTTATTCTCGAACGTTTATTCGCTTGTTCTTTATTCACATTATCCACAACTTGTGGATAACTTTTTAAAATTACTTTTGCGTTATTTATTTGATTTTTCCACCTTTATTGTGGATAACTTATCAGCTATATTTTTTCTTTATATTTTATTTTTTTCTCCCTAAGTTGTTCATAAAAAATTCAAGGCTCTTCTATAGACTAAGAATAACACTAAGCGATATACTAACACATAGAGAGTTCCAATTAGGAGGTAAAATTATGGAAAGAAAAAATGTAACACCTATTTCTAATAAAAAAAATTCATTTTTTAAAAAATTTGGCATTGGTTTACTCGGTGGTGTAGTAGGCGGTGTTTTAATCATTGGTGGTACTTATGCTGCAGTTGGTATGAATGTTTTACCCTCTCCATCTGCCACAAATACAAATAATTCTTTAACGCCAGCTAAAAGCACTAAAGTAAGTAATATTAATTATAATGTAAATAGTGATGTAACAAAAGCTGTTAATAAAACTCAAGATTCAGTCGTTTCTGTGATCAATCTACAACAAAAAAAATCTTCTTCTGATTTAGATGGCTTAGATGGTCTCTTTGGAAATGATGATAATAACAATAAAAAAATAAGGATAATAGTTCAGGTGGCTTAGAAGCTGCTAGTGAAGGTAGTGGCGTTATTTATAAAAAAGATGGCAATACTGCCTATGTCGTAACCAATAATCATGTAGTTGATCAATCAAACGGATTGGAAGTTATTTTACATGATGGAACAAAAGTTAAAGGGAAATTAGTTGGAAAAGATGCTTATACCGATTTAGCAGTTATTAAAATTGCTGCCCAAAAAGTAGATCAAATTGCTACATTCGGAGACTCTAGTAAACTAAAAGTTGGCGAACCCGCCATTGCAATTGGTTCTCCATTAGGTTCAGAGTATGCCAACTCGGTTACACAAGGAATTATTTCTTCAGTAAATCGTAATATTACAAATGCAAATGAATCGGGAGAAACTGTCAATATTAATGCAATACAGACAGATGCAGCAATTAATCCCGGAAATTCTGGTGGTCCACTAATTAATATTGAAGGACAAGTTATTGGGATTAACTCCATTAAAATCCTTCAAGCTAATAGTCAAGTTAATGTTGAAGGTATGGGATTCGCTATTCCTAGTAATGATGTTGTATCTATTATCAACCAACTAGAAGCCAAAGGAAAAGTAACACGCCCAGCATTAGGAATCACAATGGAAGACCTATCAAATATTTCTTCACAACAACAAGAAGAAATATTGAAATTACCTTCTTCTATAAAATCTGGTATTGTTGTTCTTTCTGTTCAGGCAGCAACACCAGCCGATAAATCAGGTTTAAAAAAATATGATGTCATTACAAAGGTTGATGGAGAAAATATCAATACAATCACAGATCTACAAAGTGCACTTTATAAAAAAAATGTTGGTGACTCAATGGAGGTAACCTATTATCGTGAATCAAAAGAGCATACTGCATCTGTTGATTTAACAATTGACAAATCAGCATTAAAACAACCTTCTATACAAGAAAATCGTTAATTTTTAAGTCTATTTATAGTAACTTTATAACTTTCTCTCAAAAATAAATGAGAATTATTAGAAATTAAACCAACAACCTACAAATAAACAAACAGTCTATCAAGAAAGATAGACTGTTTTACTTTTATTATTCGTAATATAAAATGGTTTTATTAGGTAAGTCAAATTCATTATATAGTTTAAAACTATTTTATTAGTAAGTATGTTGTAAATTTTAAGCAATTAATAAATAATTAAAAATAGAATACAAGATAAATTTTGACAAATTAAAAATAGTTTTGCTTTTTTCTACTATTTTATTGCTTAGTCTTTTCTTTATTCATAATTCTTTCTATCCATCTAATTATGTAATCAATAAACCATCAACATACAATAATAGTTATTCACTATTTTGGCAGTATAAACGATAAGAAAACAACTCTGTATCTTTTGCTAAACGAAACAATTGGGCAGCAATTGCTAGTGGTATTTCTTGATAATCATTTAATATCCAATTTGTTAGTACGCCACCACAACCATAAGAAAAAAAACGTGAATAGAATTCTTTATCTTCCTCTGATAATTGTTTTTCCCTATCTATGCTATTAAATAGATTGATAAATAAACGATGAGTGACTTCATAAAAGGTTTCTAATAAAACATTGATATCTGCTTGAACTGTATTCAAGTAAAAGGTATCTTTTTCTTTAATTTTTTTTAATGTTTTTAAAGCTTGCTCTTCCCAATTATCAATCCGAATATCTGACTCAATTAAATAAATAAATGCATCATGTTGATAAATCCAACATAATAAATCATTTTTGTCATTAAAATGATAATAAAATGTTTGGCGATTTAATCCCACTTTCTTTGTGATATCTTGTACACTGATTTTATTAAATGGTTTTATTTTACATAAATCAATTAATGCACCAGCCATTGCTCGTTTAGTAATTTTTGATTCACCCATTCTTTTATCCTTTCTTTTATATAATAATTTTATCATGACAAGGAAGATAAAAAAATAATTATTAGATTAAAAAATTAATCAAATAACGAATTGTAGTAAATTATTTTATCATTTTTATAAAAAAAACCTTCATAAAAACTAACTAGCATAGTTTTTATGAAGGTTTAAACAATTAAATAAAATAACTAAATGATTAGTTCAATATTATTCATTGTAATACATTTTGTATTGAGTAACATACATTTGAACTAGCCTGGGAAGCGCCAAACAACTGCTCTAAAGCCAGCTGGTGGTGCTGGATTCCAACCATAAGTCGTTGATACATAACCAGATCCGCCTGGATTATTTGCTTCAACAATTTGGACAGATCCGCCATTCACTGCTACAACTAATAATGTATGCACGCCACCGATCCAACCATCAGGTGAATAGGTATTTTCATATTGAACGACATCTCCTGGTTGAACATTGCTCCAAGAAACCTCTGTAGCTCCTGAGCCTGTATATCCACTATGAACGCCACCGAAGCCAAAATTGATACCGCCAGCTGTTAGCCAACGTCTAACAGATACCAAACATTCTCCCGGTTGGTTCCAACCAGTTTGATAAGAGTTACCTACATCAGCCAATGCTGCATTAACTGCTGCACGTTTTGCTGATGATACGCCGCCAGTTGCTGCTGATCCATTTCCTGAATTATTATGCGTTGGAGTGTGGGCAACAGGGTGTTGTACTGGCTGTTCTGGTTGAACAGGTTTTGGTGTTTCTTTTGGTTGTTCTGGTTGTACTTGTTCTACCTCAGGTTGTTTTGGTGTTTCTTTTGGTTGTTCTGGTTGTTGACCTGCGTCAGGTTGTTTTGGTGTTTCTTTTGGTTGTTCCGGTTGTTGACCTGCATCAGGTTGTTTTGGTGTTTCTTTTGGTTGTTCTGGTTGTTGACCTGCGTCAGGTTGTTTTGGTGTTTCTTTTGGTTGTTCTACAGATGTTCCACTTGCCTGGTTATTTTCAGCAGGTTTATTCTTTTCTGTATTTTTGGATGTTTCAACAGAAGCACTTTCTTGAACAATCTTCTTATCAGTAGCATTCAGATTAGTTGTACGTTTTTGCTCATTCTGTTTAGCTGCTACTTCACGTTGTTTTGCTTCAGCAATTGCTGTTTGTTGTGCTTTTTCTTCTGCCGCTTTTTGTCTTGCTTGTTCTTCTTCAAGTTTCTTTTGGGCAGCTTCTTTTTGAGCAATAAAACTTGATTTTTTGTTTTCTTCTGTTGTGCGTTGTGCTTCTAATTCATTTTTAGCTACTTCTTGTTGAATTTTTAGTGTATCCAATGAAGCTTTTTTCGCATTTAATTCTTTTGTTGCACTATCCAAATCAGAAATTTGCTTTTGGACAGTTTTTGTTTTTTCTTCAACAACTTTTTTATCTGCATTTTGTTGTTTCAACAGATCATTATTTGCACTCATAAGTGTTGATAATCCTTGGATACGAGTTACTGCATCTGAAACAGACTCCGAATTTAACACGACATCTAAATAACTTTTTCCGCCATTTACCTGAACGTCACGTGCTTGTTTTTGCATTTGTACTTCTCTTTTTTGGATACGTACATTTAAATCAGAAATTTGATCATATAGGTCCTTAATTTCTTTGGTTAATCCATCCTTTTTAGCAGTCAATTCCTTTGCTTGCTGTGTAGTAGCTGACATATCTGAAGCAATGGAAGCAAGTTCCTTTTCTGCTTGTGTTTGTTGCATCTTCAACGAATCAATTTTCTGATTTTGCTGTTGAATTTTTGAATCAATAGTTTCAGCAGATGCTGCTTTATGAATAGAAACGGCTGTTAAAGCGATTGAACAAACCATTAATGCTGACAATGCACTTTTCTTCACACTTTTTTCCTCCAAATTTGCTTAATTTTTATTTAGTTTCCTTAATGTATAGATTGATTGTAGCATAGCTGTATTTCATAGAGATAAAATCAAGATTACAAAAATATTTCATTTTTTACTATGCTAAAATTCTCTTTGTTCACCTCCCTTTCTTAATTATCTTGCAATAAATACAATAAAACAAACAATCTGCAAAATCTTCAACATTCTGTCAAAGTTCTACAGATTGATAAAAAGTTATTATCCTCAATAAAAATTACTCTTACTTTTCTTTAACCTAGATTTAATACGCTAAATAAATCGTTATTTCTCTGCAAATAACTTTTTTATAGGGTAGGAAAAAATAACAAAGAAAAGCATATTAAGTAACAGTGTAGGGCTTAACACTCTTGTGATAAATAACAATGGTCGAACACTTGATAGATGAAAAATAATTTGTAAGAAAACTGAAATCAATTCATAAATAGTTATAAAAATAACAATACTAAAGAATGTAGTAAACAAATTTGTCTGAACGATTTTTCTAAAATAAAACATAAGTATGACAGTAACCGGCAAGGCAACTGTATAAATGCCTATAATGCCTATATAATATATATCACATAGTATACCTAAAATAATGGCAGAAACAAGCAAATAATTTTTTGATACATTTTGAATAATTAACAAAAAGGCTAGAAGTAATAAATGTGAATTTGCAAAATAAATGTTATTTGTCCATGTTTCCATTATTTTAGTTATATGTGCATCGATAAGCATTAACAAAAAGAACACAATAGGCGCATAATATTTAATATTTTCCTTTTTTATCATTTCTATTCTTCGCCCGCCGATCTTTTCACTACAGTTACTATGGAAACTCCATAAACGTTTGCATAGGGTTTTACAGCTACCTCTCGATCTAAACCATAACTACCAGATTTTACTTTTTGAACCGTACCAACTGGTAAATCAGCTGGTGAGTTTCCGCCTAACCCGGAGGTTTGAACAACATCTCCTGCTTTAACCTGAGTATTTCCAGTCAACTGAGAAACTGTCAATGTTTGTGCCTTATCATTATAATTTTTTAACAGACCATAAGATTCCCCATTTTTAGAAGATATGTGCACTGGAAAATGATTAGAAGTAATATTTTTAGAAGTAATCAATTCTACTTTTGCCGATGCTCGATTGACTTCAATAATACGTCCCACTAATCCTTTCTGTGCCATAACTGCCATATTTGCTTTTAGGCCATCCTTTGTTCCTCGATCAATGATTAAGATATCTTGCCATGTATCTGGTGAACGAGTAATGACATTGGCAGTGATTGTTTCATAATTTGTTAAGGTTTCATTTAAGCCTAGTTCTTCTTTTAATGTACCAATTTCTTTTTGATAATTATGATTTTGAATTCTAAGTTCATTATAATCATCAATTTTTTCTTTCAATCGTTCGTTTTCTTTGTAAGTATTCATTAAATTACTAATTGAAGTTGTCCCATTTTCAATAGTGCGTGCTGGGAATGAAATAGCTTTGTCAATTAAACCAATGCCATCACTGATCGTTGATTGAACAATATTTGCTTTTCCTTTATTTGTACGTTGTGCAGCAGTCAAACTAATGAATACAACGATTATGATAACCAATAATAAAGCAATAATGATATTCTTGTTTGGATTAAATTTTTTCACAATAGGCACCTCTTATTGTTCTTCGGACTGATAATTTTGATTTTACCACTAATTTTAATCAAACAAAAGAGTCGGCTCTTATCTCTTTAGTTTTTTTTATTAAATAAAAGTTCATTGGTTTCCAAAATTTATAATTAAAACAAATTTAGCTACTTATTGTTCGTTTGTTTGGTTTTTTTCTTCATTTAATAGAGCTTTTCTAGAAGCATTTATTCTACCTTGTTTATCTATCTCAGTAACTTTCACCAAGATTTCATCTCCAACCTTAACAACATCTTCAACATTTTTTACTCGTTCATTTGCCAATTGAGAAATATGAACCAACGCATCTTTGCCTTTAATTAAGTTTACAAATGCACCAAATTTTTCTATACGAACAACTTTACCAAGATAAACCTGTCCAACCTTGACATCTTTTGTCAAATCTTCAATAATCTTGATTGCTCGTTTAATCATAATATCATCCGAGGAAGCAATACTTACATTTCCTTCTTGATCGATGTCAATTTTCACGCCAGTTTCTTCAATGATACCATTAATTGTTTCCCCGCCCTTACCAATAACATCTTTAATTTTTGATGGATCAATTTTGACCATTTCAATTTTTGGTGCATATTGACTCAATTCATTTCTAGGTTCAGCAAGTGTTGAAGTTAATTCATTTAAAATTTCCATACGAGCTTTCTTCGCTTGTTCTAAAGCTTCCTTAAGTATTTGTTCAGTGATCCCTTCTATTTTAATATCCATTTGTAAAGCAGTGATTCCTTGCTTTGTGCCGGCAACTTTGAAGTCCATATCACCTAAGTGATCTTCAAGCCCTTGAATATCTGTCAGAATTGTATAATTTTCTCCATCACTAACAAGTCCCATAGCAATTCCTGCTACAGGTGCTTTAATTGGTACACCTGCATCCATTAAAGCCAGAGTTCCTGCACAAATACTTGCTTGAGAAGATGATCCATTTGATTCTAAAACTTCAGCAACCAAACGAATGGTATAAGGAAAAGCTTCTGGACTTGGAATAATTTGAGATAGAGCTCTTTCACCTAATGCTCCATGACCAATTTCACGACGGCCGGGAGAACCAGCCCGCCCGGTAGAACCAACTGAAAATTGTGGAAAATTATAATGATGAATAAATCGTTTTGATTCCTCAATACCTAATCCATCAATTATTTGATGTTCACCTAAAGGAGCTAATGTACAAGCAGATAAGGCTTGCGTTTGACCACGCGTAAACAAACCGGATCCATGTACTCTTGGTAATAAACTTACTTCTGAAGAAAGTGGTCTAATTTCATCTAGTTTTCGTCCATCTGGTCGAATTTTGTCAATTGTGATTAATTCACGTACAACATCTTTTTCCAAGTCTTCAACAATTTGTTTGACTTCATTATTCAATTGTTCTTCGGTACTTAATTGAGCTTCATATTCTTGTTCTGAAAATTTTTCACTATAATTGTTTCGTACTTCTTCTTTGACAGATTGAATATTTTCTTCTCTTGCTAATTTTTCTTCTGTCATTACAGCTCTCTTCATTGTTTCATAATAGTCCGTATAAATTCCTTTTTTCAAGTCAGGATCAACTTGTAATAACTGTATGGTCATTTTTTCTTTCCCAACTGCTTGACGAATCTCTTCCTGAAAGGCAACCAATTCTTTAATTGCTGCATGACCAAATAATAGTGCGCCTAACATGTCACTTTCAGACACCTCTTCAGCACCACTTTCTACCATATTAATCGCTTCTTTTGTTCCAGCAACACTCAAATCAATGTCTGATTGATTGCTTTGTTCAACAGTTGGATTTAACACATACTCACCATCAATACGGCCAACTTCAACACCAGCAATCGGTCCGTTGAATGGAATATCAGAAATTGTTAATGCCAAGGAAGAACCTAACATAGCTGCCATAGCAGGTGAACAATCTTGTTCTACACTCATTACAATATTTGTAATTTGAACTTCATTTCTAAACCCTTCTGTAAACATTGGACGAATTGGGCGATCAATTAAACGAGCAGTTAATGTTGCACTTTCACTTGGTCGTCCTTCACGTTTAATGAAGCCACCAGGAACTTTCCCAACAGCGTACATTTTCTCTTCATAATTAACAGTCAATGGAAAAAAATCAACGTCTTTTGCTTCTTTTGAAGCAACAGCAGCGCTTAATACGACGGTATCTCCATATCGAATCAACACAGCACCGTTTGCTTGTTTAGCGAGTTGCCCTACTTCAACCTGAAGAGGACGTCCACCCCAACTTGTTTTAAATACTTGCTTTTCTGACATAATCTATCTCCTTCTATTTTACTTTGGAAAGATCAGCCACTACTAAACAAATGAAAACAGGTCATCAAACATAATGGCCTTCTTTCATTTGATTAGTAGACGATTAACTGACCTTCCAAAGAATTTAATATTATTTAGTGAAAAGCTATTTTCTATCTTTATTCTATTTATATTCAGAATATCTAATATAGAAAATACTCTCAAGGTAATTCGTTTACTTTATTATAAAAAAGACGTGGGATAAAAGACAATCCCACGCAAAAATTTACCAATCTCAAATAAATGATGTGTTAAAAAATCTAGTCAAAAATGCTTTACATAAAATTCTATACTTATTTACCCAATAGAATCTGCTTTTAAAATAAAAAATTTGCTATTTTAAAAAACGCATTACTTTAACAAAAACAACTTTTATCGACGTAATCCTAAGCGCTGGATTAATTCACGATAACGTTGTACATCTGTTTTACGTAAGTATGCTAACAAATTACGACGATGACCAACTTTTTTCATAAGTCCACGGTAAGAATGGTGATCCTTTTTATGCACCCGAGCGTGTTCATTTAAATGATTAATATCTGCTGTCAATAAGGCAATTTGAACTTCTGGTGAACCAGTATCTCCTTCATGACGTGCATATTCATTGATGATTTCATTTTTTCTTTCTTTTGACATTGCCATGCGTTTCACCTCTTTTTTTAATAATCTAATCACTGAGTAAAACGTTGGTGATTCGTTAAACTAAATGACCGATAGTATGTTTACATACAGATCAACTTTACCTGAAATTCTAATAAAAAGCAAGATCAAAACCTAGTTTTCTTTAATTTAATCAGTTTATACTTCAATTTCTTCTATTTTATGGTAAACTAAAAAATAAATCACTGTTCATATTTAAATGGATTAGTTTAATTTTATTTTTCATTACAGAAAATATAGAAAGGAGAATATCGCTATGCTTACGATGGATGATATCATTAGAGAAGGAAATCCAACGTTACGACAAATTGCCAAGGAAGTCCCAGTCCCCTTAACAGAGGATGATATTAATCTAGGTAGAGAAATGCTGACTTTTTTAAAAAATAGTCAGGATCCAATAAAAGCTGAAGAAATGCATCTACGTGGCGGTGTTGGGTTGGCAGCTCCACAATTAGATATCTCTAAACGAATTATTGCTGTTCATATTCCAGATCTTGATCCAGATCAATCTGAAATGCTTTTAAGTACTGTAATGTACAATCCAAAAATTGTGAGTCATTCTGTTCAAGATGCATGTCTTTCAGAGGGAGAAGGCTGTTTATCTGTTGATCGTGAAGTCTCTGGGTATGTCGTACGGCACCATAAAATTACAATTACATATTTTGATGAAACAAACGAAAAACATAAGTTGCGCTTAAAAGGTTATGCAGCTATTGTTGTTCAGCATGAAATTGATCATATAAATGGTGTTTTATTCTATGATCATATCAATCAAGAAAGTCCATTTGCCTTAAAAGATGGGGTTATTGTAATTGAGTAAAACATGATGATAAGACTTGATTCATCTTATGAATTGAAAAAGCTTATTGAATTTAAAATTATATTCAATCTTTTAGCATTTTATGCAATCAATGTTAAATCCAATATTGTTTAATTAGATTATTTTGAAACAAATTAAGGTCATAAAAATAAAAATGGGGCATGTATAGTGAAAATTTTTCTAATCTCTTTATACATGCTCTACTTTTTTAAATTGTTTAATTATTTATCATTTATAAGATTAATATCAAATCAAACATTCAGCTTAGCAAAAGAAGTTCTCTTTCAATTTAGCTATTTTATTATTAGGTAATATCAGTATATCCTAAATAAATATATTGGAATGGACATCTTCCTTAAAGGATATGAAGCATAACTTATATTGTTGTTTATGCCTTATATTCATTAATCAATAGCTCTTTCTATTTCTATATTATTGGTTAATGAATAATTTAAAAGGCGCCTAATTTTTTCAATGCCTTAAAAATGCCATCTTCTTCATTTGTAGCTGTTATAAAATTAGCTGCCTGTTTAGCATATTTTGTAGCATTTCCCATTGCCACTCCGATACCTGCTTCTTTAAGCATTTCTATATCGTTGTCTCCATCTCCAAAAGCGATAATATCCTCATGTGCAATACCTACTCGTTCTGCTAAATTTAATAACGTTGCTGCCTTCGAACCAGTTTTTGGTAATACATCTACACCATATGGATGCCAACGAACAAATTTAAAATCTGGAAACAACTGTTCATTGATTGGATTGGTTTGATCATAAAATGCTAATGCTTGATAGATATCATTTGATTGATAAAATGTCTGATCGAAAGAAGGTATCTGTTGTTGGAGAGAATGTAAGGCTTCAAATACCTCACTTTCATTATAATGATTCATTTGTTTCAGATCATCTAAACCGACACATGTAAATCCAATTTGTTGTTTTTCTGTCATTTCTAAAAATGCTGTTAAGGCTGCCTGGTCTAATAAATTTTGATAATATTGTTCATGATCCAAAAAACCTGCAGCTCCATTACATAAGATATAATTTGTAAATTCTAAATCAAAAAGAACCTCTTGAGCCATAATACGGCTACGACCTGTAGCAATAGTAACCAAATGTCCTTGTTGTCTTAATTTATACAAAGATTCTCGTGTACTTTCTAATGCTTTTTTATCATTTGTTAATAATGTACCATCAATATCAAATGCATAAAGCTTTCTTGCCATGATTACTAGATATCCTCTCTATTCATTCCATTGTCTGCTTTTTATCTATCAATCTTCAATCTTTTATTTACTCGTTTCAATCATTCAACTACAATTCTTTTCTACCAAATAAAATAGTTTTAATTGTAGATTCTTTCTGGTCTTAATATGTAAAATGTTATCAATAGTTTAAAACTAAAAATAAAGTAAAAAATCAAATAGACTGAGAAAATACTCTCAGCCTATTTGTATGTAATTTAATCTACATATTTAGTATCTGTACCATTTAACCAGCTATAAGTTAATCCCATGACTAAGCCACCACCAATATAGTTTCCAATTAGAGCAAGGATCAAGTTATGTGCAACATTTCCGGCCGTCATTTCTGCCATATGGCCATGTGAAGAAAAGAAAGCAAGTGGGAAAGCAGTGAAGTTTGCAATAACGTGTTCATAGCCTAAAAGTGCAAAAATGAAAATAATGAAAATGATTGCAGCGATTTTTCCAGCATCATCTTTCATTCTCATGCTTGCCAATACAGCAGTATTAACCACAACATTTGCAAATATACCTTCTACTATAATTTGAATGGTCGTCTTTGTTAATTTACTACCAACAGCTGTAAATAAATAATTGTCTAATTTTAAATGTTGGAAAGGTGCTGTTAAGGAAACAAGGTATCCAAATAATAAACCACCTATCATATTAAAAAAAATACAAGTTAACAAAATTTTTAAAGCTAATGGTATACCTAATTTTTTTCTATAAACACCTACAGTCATGTATAACATATTTGATGTGCCTAATTCGGCATTTAAATAAAGAATCATGACAAGTGACCAGCTGAACATAAATGCATATAATATTTTTTCCAATCCTGGGGCAATTTCTTCCCCCTTCATTGCAATTACAAAAGCAACTGCTGTACCTAACGATAAAAACATTGCAGCCAGCATAGCTCGAATAGCATAACGTAAAAAGCTATTTTGAAATAAATCAATTTTTTTATCTATTGACTTATCAATTTGTTCAAATAATGGTGATACAGGTTGCATTTTTTCTTCTCCTCCATTTTTTTATCTTTATTTTCAAATTATCCTTTCTTATTCTAAAGACAAAATTTCTTTTTGTCTAGTGATTTTTCATTTTAATAATAAATAGAACAAAGATAAAAAATTGCTTGACATGATTAGATTTTACGAGCTATACTTAAGTTTGTGTAAAATAATGCAGCAGAAGAATAATAATCTCGTCAACAGTTTGATGCCATTTTAGGTTCAATTGCGTAACTACGGCTGCATAGAGTGAAGATTGAAGATCAAACTGAACGAATTATGAATTTTTCATTTGGTTATTTTACTCCAAAACTTATTTATTGGAGGAATATAAAATGTCACGTTATACTGGACCATCTTGGAAATTATCTCGTCGATTAGGCATATCATTATCTGGAACAGGAAAGGAATTAGCACGTCGTCCTTACAAACCAGGTCAACATGGCCCAAACAGCCGTGGAAAATTGTCTGAATATGGTTTGCAATTAACTGAAAAACAAAAACTACGTCATATGTATGGTATGAACGAACGTCAATTTTATAACTTATTCGTTAAAGCAAGCAAAATCAAAGAAGGAAAACATGGTGTTAACTTCATGATTTTACTTGAACAACGTTTAGACAATATTGTTTATCGTTTAGGTTTAGCAACCACACGCCGTCAGGCACGTCAATTGGTAAATCATGGACATATTTTAGTAGACAATAAACGCGTAGATATTCCTTCTTATCATGTTGAAGTAGGACAAGTTATATCTGTACGTGAAAAATCACAAAATATGGTAACAATTAAGAGTGCTATTGAAGCTACACTTAGTCGTCCAGCTTTTGTTAATTTTGATGCTGATAAACTTGAAGGTAGCTTAACACGTTTACCAGAACGTGACGAATTATCTCAAGACATTGATGAAGCATTAATCGTTGAATTCTATAACCGTTAATCGTTAATCAAAAATTTATTCAGCTCACCATTAAAAAGACTTTGTTCAAATATTTGAACAAAGTCTTTTTAAGTTATGAACATCATTAAAATAAAATAAATTTATTTACAAATGAGTAAAATTCCTCTACAATTATCGTTAACCGATTTTTATAAATGGTTAACAACAATTGAAAGGAATTATTTTATTTATGAAATCTTCTATTCATTCATTGATTTTATCCGCTGAATTTTCAATTATCATAGCTCTATTATCTCAACTTTCTTTTCCGATTGGTATAATCCCTCTAACAGGTCAAACATTTGCCATTGGACTTGCTGCAACACTTCTTGGTAAAAAAATTGGCACTATTTCTATTCTAATTTACCTTTTATTAGGTTTAATTGGATTACCTGTTTTTGCAGGAATGACTGCTGGTTTCGGTGTTTTATTTGGTGTTACTGGTGGTTATCTGATTGGTTTTATTCTTAATGGTTGGCTTACTGGAATGATACTGGAAAAAACTACTTTTAATTATAAATATGGCATAATTGCTAATTTGATAGGTAGTATGGTTCCAATGATTACAGGTACTTTGTGGTTAAAATTATTCTCTAATTCTTCATGGGAAACTGCCTGGATGACTGGTTTTCTTCCTTTTATTATTCCATGGATTATTAAAGCAATTGCTTCGGCCTATCTAGGAATTTTTTTACGTAAACGTTTATCCGCTTATTTCTTTAAAATTCCTAATTAATTTACGATATTTTCTATTCAATATTACGAGGGAATAATTCTTAAAAGCCAAATCATTCCTTAACAAAGACTGATTTGGCTTTTAAGAATTATTTACTTATCCTATAATTGACTCAGACTATTAATCTAAAGCTTTTTTTGCATCTTCAACCATTAAATGCAGAGATTCTAGACCACCACCACTTAGATACCAAACGTCTGGTCTCAGTGAGATAACTTTGTTATGCTTTCCAGCCTCTGTTTTCTTTACTAGTTCATTTTCGGCTACATTATTATGTGAGTCATCTCCTCCAATTGCTTTTGTCCTGTCTACCACAAATAAAAAGTCTGGATTCTTTTCTAAAACGTATTCATATGAAACACTTTGGCCATGAATCGAAGGTTTAATTTTTTCATCTGCCTCTTTAAAGCCAAAAGTATCATAAATAACATCAAAACGTGATTTTTTACCAAAGGTTGAAAGTTGGCCTTCATTTACAATTACAGTTAAAGCTTTTTGATCAAGTTGACTTGCTTTTGTCTTTAAATCTGTTACTTCTTTTTCTAAATCTTTGACTTTAGTTCTTGCTTCTTTTTCTTTATCAAAAATTTTCCCAACGGTTTCAATATTATGTTTTGTAGAACGCCATGTATCCGTATCATCTACTGACATATAAAGAGTTGGAGCGATTTGTTCCATTTTTTCTTTGTAATCTTCTTGACGTCCAGAAATGATAATCAAGTCTGGTTTTAATTGATTCACTTTTTCAAGATCTGGTTCTTTAATCCTACCAGCAGAAGATACCTTTCGATAGTTGCTTAAGTAATTAGGAATACTTTTAGCAGGTACACCAACTACACGATCACCAACACTTAATGCATCTATTGTATCTAAAGAACCATTATCGAACACAACTACTCTCTTTGGCTTACTTGGTACTTCTACCTTTTTTCCCTCACCGTCTATCACTTCAATTGTTTGATTCTCTTTTTTCTTATCGACTGCCGTACTTGCTTTCTTTGTTTCATTAACGTTATCTAGTTTCTTTCCTCCATTAGAACACGCACCAAGAACAAACACTCCAACCATTGATAAAACTATTCCAACTAATAATTTCTTTTTCAAATTATTTCCTCCTCATTGCTTCTTATTAAAATTTATACAAATCAAGTAAAATACATACAAAAACGTTTTCCTTTAATATGACAAATATCAACATTCATTTCATATAATTCACTTAATATATCAGATTGAATGATTTCATCTACCTTACCTTTTGCAAAGAGTCTTCCATCTTTCATAGCAACAATCTCATCTGCATAGCTAGCAGCAAAGTTAATATCATGTATAACAATGACAATTGTTTTGTTTGCTTCATCTACCAATTGACGTAGAATTTTCATTATCTGGACAGCGTAATTCATATCTAAGTTATTTAATGGTTCATCTAATAAAATATAGTCTGTATCTTGCGCTAAAACCATTGCAATATAAGCACGTTGCAATTGACCACCGGAAAGTGTATCAATCATTTCATTTTCTAGAGCTATTAATCCTAAATTTTCTAAAGCTTGTGTCACTTTTTCATCATCTCTGTTTTGCATATTTCCTTTTGTATAAGGAAAACGTCCAAAATTGACCAATTCACAAACAGTTAATTTTAAGTTAATTCCATTTGTTTGTTTTAAAATAGATAATTTTTTTGCTGTTCACTCTGTTTCCAAGTTTTTATTTCGTTATGGTCTACATATATTTCACCTATATCTTTAGGAATCAGACAGCGAATCATTGATAGTAGTGTACTTTTACCAGCACCATTTGGTCCAATAAAAGCAGTTAGTGTGTGATCGGTAATTGGCATTTGTACTTTTGAAACAACAATTTTTTCACCATACTTTTTTGAAACATTCTTAAGTTCAATCATTTTTGTTGCTTCCTTTCACCTATAATTCTAAAAACAAAGTAAAGACCACCAATAAATTCAATCACCGTACTCAACGTAGCATTTAGCTGAAAAATTTGTTCTATTAAAAATTGACCAAGTACAAGAAATAAAATAGCTACTAAACTACCAATAATAAATAATTGCTGATGCTTGTAGGTATTCACCAGTTGATAGGTGGTATTAGCTACAATAAATCCTAGAAAGGTTATTGATCCAACTAAAGCGGTAGACAGTCCAATTAAGGTACTAATAATTATAATCAATCCTAACTGAAATTTTGGTACATAAATACCTAGATTCATTGCTTGATCTTTCCCTAGATGCAAAACATCTAAAGAAGTACTTTGAATCCAGAGACAGAGAATCAAACATAAAATCAAAATACCAGCAATCATTAAATGTTGACTATTAACATTGCCAAAACTAGCAAATAATTTTCCTTGCAACTGCTCATATTCATTAGGATCCATCATGACTTGTAAAAATGTGCTAATACTATTGAAAAAAGTTCCCAGAATCATACCAATCATTAATAAAAGAAATAAATCATTTTGACGTTTTCCCAATAAAAACTTTGCTAAAAATAAACTCATACCAACCATTAACAAAACATTTAAAAAAAATAGACCTGTAGAAAAATTTTCTAAAGTACCTATACGACGAAAAAAAAAGAAAATTCCCGTTTGAATAAGAATATATAAAGAATCTAAGCCTAAAATGTTAGGTGTTAAAAATTGACTGTTTGTCATTGTTTGAAAACTAATCGTTGAAAAAGCTGTAGCTATACCGACTAAAACAAAAGCAATTAGTCGTTTTCCACGTAAATTTAAGGCAAATAACCAATTTCCATAAGTGTTATATGTTAGATAGAACAAACAATAAAAACAGAAGAAATTAAAAATAATAGCAGAGTTGAGGATCCTTGAAACAATCTTTTCATATTGTTTTCCTCCTCAATAACAATGCAATAAAAATAAAGCTACCAATTATTCCAACAATCAAACTAACGGAGAATTCATACGGAGCAATAAGTGTCCTAGCAAGAATATCACAAACTAATAAGAAAATGCTTCCAATAATAGCTGTTATGAACAAGGTATTTTTCATATGATCACCATAACAAAGAGCAACTAGATTTGGAATAATTACTCCTAAAAATGGAATATTTCCCACCATAACCAAAATAACTGCACCTGATAGAGCAACAATTCCAACACCAAATAATTGAAGTTGTTGATAATTAAGTCCCAAATTTGTTTAAACCTCTTCACCCAAACCAATAATTGTAAAACGATAAGCATATGCATAAGTAATAATTAACAAGGGAACCGTTAAGTAAAGTAATTCATAGTTTCATCGAACAATAGTTGAAAAATTTCCCTGCAACCAAGAAGACATGTTTTGTACCAATTGCAGTTGATAAGCAAAAAAAGTCGCAATGGAGCCAACAATATTACCAAACATAACTCCTATAAGTGGGAGCATTAATTGATTTTTTATTGACAAAAATTTTGTTAAATAAATAAATAACATAGTACCAACTAAAGCGAATAAAAATGCCACAAATGAGCGAAATAGCAGAGGTGCATTTGGAAAGAAAACCATCACAATCAAAATACCTAAACGTGCACTATCCATTGTGCCAACAGTACTTGGTGAAACAAATTTATTTTGTGTAAGATGCTGCATAATTAGACCAGAAACACTGATTGTACTACCAGCAATAATTAGACTAATCGTTCTAGGAATGCGCGTTGCAACTAATAGGAATTGTTGCTTAATATCCAAATGGAACAATTGCAGAATAGAAAAATCTTTAACACCGATACAAACAGATATGATAGATAAAAGAAGTAAAAAAACAAATAAGATTAATTTTTTCATCTAATCATCCTTTTTTAAATGAGAATGGTTTTCATTATCATTTAATAGTTTATTTCACAGAGAATAAAAAAGCAAGACATATTTAAATCAAAATTTTCAAATTATGATATAATAACTAAGTAACGATAAATAAAATATACTAAAAACAGAAGGTGAATTTGGTTATGCCAAAAGGTAATTTACAACAACATCTAGATGAGGGAATGCATGGTATACCTTTAATTAAACCAGATGAACAACATCGTTATATGGGAACTTTTAGAGAACGCTGCTATCTAACAATGACTCTAACTCAAATGGAAAAACCAGAAAATCAGCTGAATTTACTTAAAGAATTACAAAAACATCCAAATGTGACTAGTTTGTTAAATGGTAAAATGTCTCCTGATTTACAAAATACCTATATAAAATTAATTAATAAAAACAATAACCATTTTACTATCATTAATGATTTTGTAGAGAATAAGCCAGATGCTTTCGGTTTAATCGTTACAGCAAATGAGGCAGTGAATGAACCAATAATAGATATTGAGAAAAAATATCCACTAAATTCACAAAAAAAATCAGGCAACAAGCCTAAAGGATTTTGGCATAAGTTATTTGGTTAAAGGCCAAATTAAACGAATAATTGGGCAAAAATTTATAAATTAATTATTACTTTATATATAATTTTATTAACAGAGTAACGAATAATCCTAAAAAGACGAATTGCAGAATGAGATCATTCAACAATTCGTCTTTTTAGAATCTTTATGTTCCTTTTATTTTTTTCAACAATTGATATAACCTATATTTTGTTGGTTTTGTAATTAACTGAAAAGTACCAATTTTCTTTTCCGCATAACCATTAAATGATTCTTTAAATTTCAATACACCATCTGAACCATCAAAATTACCAGAAATACCATAAAAATTATATTGAGGTATTTGTCGGTTAACTGTATAATGAAGCATTTCATCTTGAATTAAGTAAGGAGCATAAAATTGTTTATATTTTTCTAATGTTCCTGAAAATAGATAAACAACTTCTTGCGAACAAATCATAAATAAGGCACAAGCTAATGGAATTAATTCTTTTTTTTCTTCTCGAGCAATTTTTTCTGCTTCCTGTCTTCGTTTGTTATAAGTTGCCAATTCAGAAAGTAGTTCTTTTTTTTGATTGTTTTTTTTCTGCTATCTGGATTTTTTGAAAGAACTTCTTCTATAGTTTCTAATTTTTTCTGAATTTCTACTTGCTTGTTCTTTAAATTTTCTAAATATGTTTTTATATTAATTTCAGCTATCATAAACCTTGCTTGTTCTTGATAACTTTTGTAAACGGATTGATAGTATTCTAATGATTTATCTTCAAATTGTCTTCTTTGACTGGTTTCTTCTGTTATTTTTTTAAATTCTTGTAACTCTTCATAGGCAAGTTTTCTTGTTTGAATGCCGAATTCATGCGCACGTTTTATACTATATTGTGCACTCTTTTGATAAGAATCTACTAACGTTTGTTCAGTAAGTCCTTGAACATTTTTTTTATAAACCCAAAGTGGATTTCCTTGATTATCCAATTGCTGTTGTGCTTGTTTTTTAATAAATCCAGCTGACAAAAATTTTTCAACAACAGATTCATTTAGGTTCGTTATCTCTTCATCATAACGAACACAAACCGGTATATCTGGGCTTATTGTCACATATAGTCCATCATTTTTACGGACATACTCTTCTATTCCTTCAATGAAACAGTGAAAAACTTCAGCAGAAGAATAATCCATTAACATGCCTCCATCTATATCGAAGTAATAACCCATTTTAATTTTAAGCTTTGTAATAAGTGTTGCCCCAATAATTTTCTGATTGTCTTTTACTCCTATATAATCAACCATTTGATTTCTATTTTTTTTAAGTTCGGCCATTTCTTTTGTCTGTAAATAATTATTGCCTGAAAATTGTTGTGAAAAATCAGTGAATTCTGATTGTGTCAATGAAGTAAAGGTTAACATATATAAACACAACTTTCTTAATAGATTTTAAATTTTTTGCTAGATTTAATAAATATATATTAGAAACAACAACATAAATAGACAAAAATCATTAAAAAATAAAATAACAACCCATTTTTATTTCATTGTCTGTACATTACCTGAATATTAATTTTAGCATAGTTAGTTTTTTAAGCATCAATTACTAGGTAGATGCTTTCTAAATTTAGACCTAATAAATTATCAGTATCAAAAATCATTGCACCATTATCGATCATCAATTTTTATTGTTCATTTAACTCCGGATAGAGAAATTTTAATACTTCCATTGTAAGCGGCCTACCTTTTCCTTTATATGGATAGATATGCATATACATTGCTGGATTGAAATTTGCCTCAATAATACCATAGCTTTTGCTATTTTTATTTATAGGTTTTTTCTCATCTGAAAGAATAAAATCAATGCCACAAATTTTAGCCCCCAAAGCCTGAACGGCTTCAACTGCCAATTTTTTATAGCTTTCATTAAATTCATCTGTAACATCGATGGAATCTCCACCAGTACTAATATTTGAATTTTTTCTTAAATAAACAAACTGATCTTTTTTAGGAATAGAGACAGAGATTAATGCTTGTTCTTTTAACATTAATTGTTCTAATTTCCCTAATTGAATCGCTTCTAAAGGTTTTCGATGTCCTATTCCTCTTAATGGGTCAAGATTTTTTTCAATAATCAATTCTTCTACTGTATGCAAGCCATCTCCGATAACATTGGCAGGTATCCGTAATAAAATAGCTTTTACTTCTCCATCTAATACAAAGAAGCGATATTCAGTTCCTTCTAAAAATTCTTCAATGATTACCACTTGATCTTCTTTAAAAGCTAATTCCAATGCTAATGTAAAATCTGCTAACGAAGCGCCATGTTTAAAAATTGTAATTCCAATTCCATAATTTGTTGTTTTAGGTTTAATTACAAAAGCTTTATTTTCATAATCTAAATAGGCTTGTTGTGCTTGTTCTAGAGAGATAAATTCTTCACCAACTGGTACTTGAAATCCTGCATCTGCCAAGATTTTTTTTGTAACAGTCTTATTCTGCATTATTAACGGTGCAATATAACTATCTTTACTGGTCATATTGGCATTTTTCACGTATTCAACATGATTTTTATGCGTTAACTTCAAAAATTGTTCTTGTTCATCCAAAATTTCAAAGGCAATTCCCTTTTGAATGGTATCAAACAAAAAGCTTTGGGTAGATAATTCCATTTGTTGGAAACCAGTTAGTTGGTAAGGTTCATTGAGAATAGCTGCTTGATATTCACTGCCAAAAATGATTCCTAACTCTTTATTAGAATTTTCCTGAATAATTGTCCACATTTTACCAGCAATAGTCGTCTCTGGCGCTCTTAATTGTTGATAGTACATATCAACCAATTTTTTCTCCTCAACCAATTCCAATTCATCAAGCATTTCAAACATCTCTCTAAATATTCGATCACCTTCAGAAAGTAAGTTAATTGATTGAAAAGGATGCATTAAAGCAATCTGGTTGTTAACAAGATTGCCAGTCATTATCCATTCATCAGGTGTTTCTAGTTCTTCTGTCCATAGCATATACAAAAGAAAAATATGCAAAAATCTTAAAGTATCTTCATCAATTCCCAAAGACGTAAACGGATTTAAATCTAAATTTCGTAGCTCAATATATCGAATCCCCGTATGACATAAATCGGATATTTGTTTGCCACCACGCAAACGAACAGGTGAATAAAATTCTTTTTCTTTTGCCAAGATACCATTTTCAACCAAACGATGAATATCTTCTAAATAATTTTTAAGTGAAGCATAAGAAACAGCTGCAACTTCTTCATTTGTATAACCAAATGAACTATTTCTAATACTTCTTACCGGTTCATTTAATGATTTATCCTGTTCAGTAAAGTAACCTTTTTCACAAACCGGAGAAGCACCAAATAAATAGGTAATTAACCAACGATAACGTAAATAGTTACGAGCTATTTTCATGTACAATGTATTTTTAAATTCCTCAATTTTTTCAAATTCTGATTGTTCATTAAACATATGCTGGATAAGATCAATTGAATATTCAAAATTAAAGTGAATACCACTAATCATCTGTTTTCGTTTGCCATACTTTTTAGCTAAATATTGTCGATACAAAGTTTCCTCAAAATCATCTAATTTTGCAATTTTAATCTCTTCATCTTTTTCTGGCAGTTTTGGTGGCATACTAAGTGGCCAAAGTATTTCTTCCTTTTCCAATGAACGATAGGCAACTTCCTGAATCGCTGATAAATAACGAGATACTTCATCGATAGAATCTGCTACAGGTGTAATTAACTCAATTTGTGTTTCACTAAAATCTGTTTGGATATAAGGATGGTACGAACGGTTTCCTAGCACTTTAGGATGTTCTGTCGTTGCAAGTCTACCATCTATTTTACTACGTTGGCTTTCTTTTTCCAAACCAAAACGTGCGGATAGAATATAAGGTTTTACCTTCTTTTGTTGTAATAAACTTTTAAAATTCATACTTGTCATCCTTCTTTCCAAAAGAAATTTCCTATAAACATTTCATTTAACTAGAAGAAAGTTTAACTAGCTGAAGAAAGTTTATGACTTTCTTTATTTCAATTTTGTCTAAACAACGAAAAAATACAAGTAAAATTATTCTTTTAAACAAACTTCTTAATTTTATCGTTGACTGTTTTTCTATGATTATCTTTCTATTTAAGAATTTTTATTTCTATGTACTCATATTTTAAATAAAACAAGAAAAATTTTTAAACCTGTTTATTATTAACAAGTAATTTTTATGAGAACGTTAGATTTATTCTTTTATCATATCATTAAATAAGATATATATTTTAACAATTTTATTTTTTTATATTTTTTCATAATGATCTATATTATCCATTATAACTTAGGATCGCAATTTATATTTATTAATTCTTATTTTTACTGAATGAATTGCCAATTATTCTTCATTGTTAAACTATTTAGTTAATAAAAATAGTAAATATACAAACTAAGAATATAGCAATAAATAATAATTAAAATCAACCATCTAAACTATAATAAAGAATTTTTATTTGTTAAACCTGATAGATATAGGATAGTCGTTTAATTTCGGCTGTGCAGCAGACATTATAGGATATTAAAATCAATAAATACCAAAAACAAAAAATACTTTTTTGTTGCTGTTTTTATTCCATCTAACTTCCCCTAAGGTTCATAACCAAACGATCTGCCTTATTTATTCCTTGACTAACAAATTATATTTAAATTTAAAACTTTATCAATCAATTATATCATATGAAAAAAGCGATTCATCTAGTCATCGATAATGAAGGATGAAAGAATTCTCGCTCATTTATTAACTAATTACAAAATTTAATCTTCCTCTTTTAGTAATCCTTTAAACAAACCAATAGCAAAGTCGTTGGTACTAAATGGCTCTAGATCATTAATTCCCTCACCAAGACCAACCAATTTAACTGGGAGATGAAGTTCATTTCGAATAGCTATAATAATACCACCCTTAGCAGTGCCATCTAGCTTCGTTAAGATTAACCCTGTAACATCTGTTGTTTCTTTAAATTGTTTTACTTGTGACATTGCATTTTGTCCAGTCGTTGCATCGATGACCAGCAATACTTCATGTGGTGCTTCAGGTATTTCACGCTGAATTACTCTTTTAATTTTCTCTAACTCATTCATTAAATTTACCTTATTTTGTAAACGTCCAGCTGTATCTATCAATAAAATGTCTGCTTGTTCTTCTTTAGCATATTTAATTGAATCATAAACAACAGCGGCAGGATCACCACCAGCCTTTCCATGAATCACTTTAACATTTGCCCTTTCTCCCCAGACAATCAGCTGATCAATTGCACCTGCTCTAAATGTATCTGCTGCAGCCATTACTACCTTTTTCCCTTGTTGTTTATAACTATAAGCTAGCTTGCCAATACTTGTTGTTTTACCTACACCATTTACGCCAACAAACAACATTACTGTCAATTGATCTGTTTGTATATTTAAGGAATTATCCTCGTTAATTCCCTCTTCTTCATACAAATCGACCATTTTTTCAATAATTGTATTCTGAACCTCAGCTGGCTTTTTCACATTTCTTAGTTTTACTTCTTGTCTTAAAGAATCTGTGATTTTTAAAGAAGTTTCAAACCCAACATCAGCACCAATTAATGTTTCTTCTAACTCTTCAAAAAAATCTTCATCAACACTTCTAAAATTAGCAAATAACTCATTTAATCTTTGAGAAAAAGTTTTTCGTGTTTTAGTTAGACCTTTTTCATACTTTTTTTGTGTCTTTGTTTCAATACTTGCCTCAGTCTCTGGTTGTGCAATTGTTGTAAGTATTTCTTCTTTATCTTCCTGATTTTGTTCTATCTTTTCTTCAGTTTGTTCCTCTGATTTACTTGTTTGTTCTAATGAACTTGTATTTTTTACTTCAGGCCGTACATTTAAATTTGGAGTATTTCTAGTAATTTGTTCATTCTCAATTTTAGTTGATTGATCCACCGATTGAATAGTTATTTTTTCTTGTTGCTCTGTTTTTGCCTTTTCTTGAATTTCTTTTTGTTCAGATGTTAACTCGGAAAGATTATGTTCTCTTGCTTGTTCTATTTCTTGTTTTTCAGTAGCTTCATTTGTTTTTTCATTTTTTGATGTTTCATTTAATTCTTTTGATTTTTCTTTTTCTTCTCTTTTTTCAGCAGTAAATGCTTTTTTTATTTTATCAAAAAATCCCATTTAAATTCCTCCCTTCACGCCTTGTAATGTTGAAAATGCATAGTTTTCAATTGCAGAGGCTACTCCGTCTTTTTCATTGGTAGTGGTAATAATATCGGCTGCACTTCTAACTTTAGAAACAGCATTCTCCATTGCAACACCAATTCCTGCATAATGAATCATTGGTAGATCGTTTTCTTCATCACCAATTGCCATAATTTCTTCTGATTTAATCATTAACTCATCTGCTAAAAGAGACAGTCCATAAGCCTTTGTAATTCCCTTAGGCATAAATTCCAATAAATTCTTTCTTGTCTTAATAATTTCAAAGTGATCATAATACTCATGTGGAATTTGCTTTATTTGCCTATCTAAATAATCAGCAGCTGTTGCCATGACTATTTTATTGTAAATCCGATCATTTGTCAGCTCGTTTAAAACAGCTGGAGTAAATGTTAATGTATTGTTTAGTTTATTATAAATAGATGGGTGCTCTGGTGAAGATGGCAATTGTAATACTTCATGATCAGACAGAACATCGAAAGGTAGATTTAAAGAAATAGCTAGTAGATAGACTTCGTTAATCGCCTTAAGTGGTAACAAAGCCTTCTTAATGATTTCTCCATTACTCGTTTTTTGTACTAATCCTCCATTAAATGTTATGCAATAATCTGTTTCTTCTAATAAATTTAATTCCTCTAAATAATGTTCCATTGCTTTTAAAGGACGTCCAGTACAAATAACGATTTTAATGCCTAAAGCTTTGGCCCTAGCAATGGTTTCTTTATTCTTTATTGAAATCTTTTTTTTGTCATTTAACAAAGTACCATCTAGATCGATAGCTATTAATTTGATCAACTATCTTCCTCCTATTACTATACATTTTTTACAATTTTTTCATCTTCTTTTATAGTTTCCAAGCGAACAGAAACAAGATTGGAAACGCCTGATTCTTGCATAGTAACACCATACAAAACATCTGCAGCTTCCATGGTACCTTTTCTATGTGTGACAACAATAAATTGCATTTCATCTTCGAATGTCGATAAATATCTACCAAAACGAGCTACATTTGCTTCATCAAGAGCAGCTTCAACTTCATCAAGCACACAAAAAGGTACCGGCCGAACGTGAATAATGGAGAATAACAAAGCAATTGCTGTTAATGCGCGTTCTCCACCAGATAATAAGCTCAATCCCTGTAATTTTTTACCTGGCGGTTGTGCTTCAATCTCAATTCCTGTATTTAACAAATCATTGGGATCCGTTAGAATAAGTTCAGCTTGTCCACCACCAAACATATTAGGAAAAACAGATTGAAATTGCATACGAATTGCCTTAAAAGTTTCGCTAAATCGTTCTTTGACTTCCTGATCCATCTCATCCATTGTTCCAAATAATTGATCCTTAGCACTCAATAAATCATCTCGTTGTGTAATTAGAAATTGATATCTTTCATTGACCTGATGATATTGATCAATAGATTCTAAATTGATAGGACCTAATCGTTTAATGGCTTGCTTTAATTCTTCGACTTGGTTCCTTGCTGTATCCTTTTCTTTGATTGGCTCATAATTACTTTGGGCATAATCAAATGTTAAATTATATTCTTCTTGTAAATATTGAAGTGAGTGATCCAATCTGACTTCCGTACGGTCCTTTTGTATTTCTATTTGTGTCTGTCTAGAAAGTAATTGTTGTTGCTGTTTATTTTTATCTGCCAAATTAGCTTCTGTTTGATTTATTTCTTTTTGTAATTGTTGCTGTGTTTGTTTTTCTTCATAAATTAAAGTTTGTATTTTTTCTCTTTCATCAGATAATTGATCTAACTGCATAGCTAGGTCTTTCTCTGTAGTTTGGTGATCCACCGAATGATCGTTCAATTGTTGCAATTGATGTGTCAAACTAGCTTTCTTTTCAACAATACCGGTCAATTGACTTTGTTTTTCATTTTTTTGCTGAAGTAAATAAGCAAATTGTTCATTCATCACTGCCTGTTTTGATTGAATTTGATTGAATATTTCTTGTGCTTTGTTTTTATATACTTCCATCTGGCTTGCTTCTTGTTCTATTTGATTCATCTCTAAATCAAGACGTTCTTTTTCTTCTAATAAAAATACCTGTTTTTTAAGCAATTCTTCTTTTTGTAATTGATAGTCCGATAAAAATTGATGAATTTCATGAGATTCAAATTCAAATAATCGCTTTTCTTTTGTCAAACGCTCAATTAACAATTGAACATTAGACAGCTGACTCATTGATTCTTGTTGTTTGAGTCGATCTTCTTCCATTTTTAATCGCAACTGTTCTAAATTTTCCCTTAATTGTTGTTCTTCATTTATCAATTGCTGAACTTCTTTTTCTGTCTGTCTTTGCTTGGTTTCTAATTCAATGACTTGTTCATTGAGTAACTGTAATTCATGTGATTGGTTGAAAAGGCTTCCCTGGCTACCACGTTTGTTTGCTCCACCTGTCATTGAACCACCTGGATTCATTATATCCCCTTCTAATGAAACAATACGGTATTGATAACTAATTAATTTTGCTAATTGATTGGCATTTTCCAAAGAATCCGCAAATAATGTTGTTCCTAATAAATTTTTTATGATAGCTGCAACTTTTTCTTCATACTGAACTAATTCACTTGCAATACCGATGAAACCTGTTTGTTTTTGTATTTTAGTATAGACAGATGTAGATAACTGACGTGCTTTAATTGTTGTTATTGGTAGAAATGTTGCCCGTCCACCATGTTGTTGTTTTAAAAAATTGATTGCTGTTCGTCCATCTTTTTCAGATTCCACAACAATATGCTGAGCAGCACTGCCAAGTGCTGTTTCAATGGCTATTGTATATTTTTCAGGTACTTTTATTAATTCAGCAACTACACCAATAATTCCTGATAATTGCTGCCTATTCTTTAATATAATTCGTATCCCTTGATAAAAGCCTGTATAATTTTCTTGAATTTCCTGTAAACTTTTCTGTCTTGCTTTAACTTGTTGGGTTTGATTCATCATTTGGTACATTTTTTTTTGCTTGTCTGTTAATGCTTGTTGTTTTAGTTCAAGTTGTTGCTTAGTTTCTTCATACCTTGTTATCTGCTCTTTTAATACTTTTTCAATTGCTTGATTATTTGCTGCTAATTCTTCTTTTTTAATCAAAGCTTGCGATAACTCATTCACCAACGATTCGTGTTTTTGAATCGATTGTTTGTTTTTGGTCGTCTCTTGTTGATATTGACGTTCCAAATATTTTAAATCATTTGAAACATTAGCTTGATCTTGCATCATTTCTACATATTGACTTCTTAATTCTTCCATTAACTCTTTAGAAGATTTGCTATACTTTGCTACATTAGCTTGAGCTGTTTGATTTTCTTTTTTTAATTCTTTTTGCTGCTGCTCATTTAAAGAAATTTTTGATTGTATATGTGTTAATTCTTCTTGATAATTTGCTATTTCTTTTGTCAGCTCATTTAATGATTGCTCATATTCACTTGCTGTTTGCAATGTATGCTTTGAACGTTCGCTCAAAACATTTTTTTGTCCTTCAGTTTGCTTTAATGACTCGATAATTTGAAGGAGTTGTTGCTGTTGTATTTCAATTTGTTTATCCAAAGCTGTACGTTTGGTACGAGTATGTTGTAGATAGTCCTCTAATTTATGAATTTGTTGATCAACAATTTTTAGTTGTTCTTCTAACTGATGAAATTCTTCTTTTTTCGTTTCCCATAAGTTTTTTGTATCCTCGATTTCTACCACAGTTAAACCCACATCAACGGTAGTCAGCTCTTTTTTGATTATTAAAAATTTTTCTGCTGTTTTACTTTGAGTTTCTAATGGCACTAACTGTTCTGCCAATTCGTGAATAATATCTTTGATTCGATCCAAATTATCTTCTGTCTCAAACAGTTTTTGTTCAGCTTTTTTCTTACGCTGCTTATATTTTAATACTCCGGCAGCTTCTTCAAAAATTCCACGTCGATCTTCTGGCTTACTATTAAAAATAGCTTCAACTTTACCTTGTGAAATAATAGAGAAAGATTCCTTACCTAAACCAGAATCCATAAATAGGTCTTGAATATCTTTAAGCCGACAAGCCTGTTTATTAATGAAAAATTCGCTCTCACCTGTTCGACGATAGCGACGCATAATGCTAATTTCACTAAAATCAAGAGGTAAGTAATAATCCGTGTTATCTAAAACAATCATTACCTCAGCAATATTTAATGGCTTTCTTTCCTGTGTACCTGCAAAAATAATATCTGGCATCTTACCACCACGTAAACTCTTAGCTGATTGTTCGCCAAGCACCCAACGAATGGCTTCAGTTATATTACTTTTTCCACTCCCATTTGGTCCAACAACAGCAGTAACACCATTTTCAAAATCAATAATCGTTCGATCTGCAAAGGATTTAAACCCTGCAATTTCAATTCGTTTTAAATACACGAATACCTTTGCTCCTTCCAGCTCATTGAAGAATTTCTTTTAATGCACGCTCTGCTGCATCTTGCTCTGCCAATTTTTTAGATCTTCCATGGCCTCTACCAATCAATTTTTCATCTGCATAAATCTCTGTATAAAAAATACGGTCATGGGCAGGCCCTTTTTCATCTACCAATCTATAATCAATATTGACATCTCCCTTATGCTGAAGAACTTCTTGTAAGTGTGTCTTATGATCAACTTCATGAGAAAAATTTCCTTCTTCAATTTTTGGAAAAATAATCTCTGAAATAAAATATTTTACAGTTTCGATTCCCTGATCTAAATATAAAGCTCCTAAAAAAGCTTCAAACAAATCACAAAGCAATGCAGAACGCTCACGTCCACCAGAATTTTCTTCACCATTGCCCAATAGAATATATTGATCAAATTGACATTCCTTTGCAAATTTGGCTAAACTATCTTCCCGAACAATTGCTGCTCGCATTTTTGTTAATTTACCTTCTGGTAAATTTTGATATTTTTGATAAAGATACTGAGAAATAATTAATTCTAATACAGCATCACCTAAAAATTCTATGCGTTCATTATCTGATAATTTTAAATAACGGTGTTCATTGACATAGGAAGAATGGGTAAATGCCTGTTCTAATAAATTGACATCATGGAAAACAATGCCGTAACGTTCTTTTAATTCTTTAGTTAACCGATCGTCCATGGTTCACATTCCCTTTTAATTTATTTACAATCTCTTTTATTATACTTTTTTTTACTTTCTTTTTAAATGGCTAGTCTAAAATTAACAGTAAACTTAAGAAGTCTATCAATTAACGATGAATAACTATTAAAAATTCTTTTGTCAAACAACTTGAAAATATTCTATACTCGACTGAATAGAACATCCTTATTTCTTAAAAAATCGTGAAGTAGATTTTATAAAACAAACTAAATAGGAAATAAAGATTTTAATTCATTTCGTTTTACTGATTAAATTTTATTACTTTCTACATCCTCGAGTTTTCTAATAATGAATTTTACTCTTTTTGATTGTATGTATGGTAACCAAGGTGTTCATAAGCAAGTGTCGTAGCAATCCTTCCTCTTGGCGTTCGCTTAATAAATCCTTTTTGAATTAAAAAAGGTTCATACATATCTTCAACTGTCTCAGTTTCCTCACCAATATTTACGGAAATCGTGCTTAGTCCAACTGGTCCTCCTCCATATAATTCAATCATTGTTTTTAAAAGTTTTTGATCTATATAATCTAATCCTTGATGATCTACCTGTAAAAGAGTGAGAGCTTTATCGGCGATATCTTTTGTCACTACTCCATTTGATTGAACTTGTGCAAAATCTCTAACTCTTTTTAATAACCGATTCGCAATTCTAGGTGTTCCTCTAGAACGACGAGCAATTTCACAAGCACCTTCATCCATGATTTCTGTTTGAAAAATATCTGAAGATCGTATAACAATTTCTTTCAAGTCTTCCACAGTATAATACTCCATGTGAGAAATAATGCCAAAACGATCACGTAAAGGTGCAGAAAGCATGCCCGCTCGTGTCGTTGCACCAATAAGTGTAAATGGTGGTAAAGAAAAATGTACTGGATGAGCTGTAGTACCTTGACCAACCATAATATCCACATAAAAATCTTCCATCGCAGAGTAAAGCATCTCTTCTACCGTTCTTGGTAATCGATGAATTTCATCAATAAACAAGACATCACCAGGAGTCAATTCATTTAAAATAGCAACAAGGTCGCCAGGACGTTCAATCGCTGGACCACTTGTGGTTCGCATTCCTACATCCATTTCATTGGCAGTTACCATTGCTAGAGTAGTTTTGCCTAACCCAGGTGGTCCATAAAGTAAAGTATGATCTAATACTTCTTTTCGATTACAAGCTGCTTTAATATAAATTGTTAATTCTTGTTTGACTTTTTCCTGTCCAATATATTGAGTTAGAAATTTAGGCCTAAGGGATTTTTCGAGTATTTCATCTTGTTGGTTACTTTTAGCTGTCATTAATCGTTCTTCTTCTGACATTTATTATTCCCCCTTTCTCTATTAAATACAGACTTTTCACCTAGTTATTTTTAAAAAATTTACTTTTATTATAAATTTCTATTCTTTCTTCATCTGTTAAAAAAGTAATTTCATAAATTATTTCATAATTAACTTTAATGCTTGACTTAAATATTGATCCGTTGATTGTGAATCCATACTTTTCAAGTCAGGCGTAATTCGTTTGATTTCTCTATCATTATATCCTAAGGCACACAAAGCTTCTAATGCTTCATTTAATGCTTGGTTTGTTTTAACTTTTGGCTGATTTGTCATTGCCTTTACAGCTGTTGGTGTCATTTCTAATTCATCTAATTTTCCTTTTAAATCTAAAACCATTTGTTGTGCTGTTTTTTTACCCACACCAGGAAATTTTGTTAAATAACTTGCATTTTCATCTGCAATAGCATTGATTAACCCCCCGTGATCTTCCAAAGCCAAAATTGCTAAAGCACTTTTGGGCCCAATACCTGATACGCCAATTAGCTTTAAAAAAAGTTGTTTCTCTTCCATTTCCCTAAATCCATAGAGCAATTGTGCATCTTCTCGAATTACCTGATGCAAATAAATTTTTACCTTTTTTTCTAATTTTCCAGAATAATGATAAGGATTGCTCACTAGGATTTGGTACCCAATGCCATTGGTTTCTATAACAAGATAATAAGGATTGATAAAAGTAATGGTACCAATAATATATTCAAACATAAATTTATTTTCACCCTTCTAATAATATACGTACATATGTTTCTATTTTAGCATACATTCATCGTAGTCAATAGTTGCATTTTTTGATAAAACAAACAAATAAAGAAGAAAACAATAATTTTAGTTAATTCTTCTTATTATGTATTCTATTGAACACTAATCGATATCTTATAAAACTTATTATATCACTGATGACTGCCATGCCTTATTGATATAAACAGAATGAATTAATATGCGCAAGATTGGAGCTTTATTTGTCTTAGTATTTTCTAATTTTATTTTCTTTATATTAAGCTAGTCATATTAAATAGATTTTTGTTTGCTAGTCTAACAAGAATTTGAATTTATATTTCTTAATTAGACAATAAATATTCCTAGCATTTTTATACTAAATAGCATAAAACTAAAACAAATATCACTGTTTAATCAAAAAACCAAAATAATTTTTAATTAAAAATTACTTTGGCTAATTATTTTATCATTCAATGGATTAACGAGTAAAAAATTAAATGTTTTGTGCCTTTACTTAAATAATGAGAGATATTCACCATAGCCTTCTTTTTCTAGGTCTTTTACAGGTACAAATCGTAATGCCGCTGAATTTATGCAATAGCGTAAGCCGCCCTGATCAACTGGACCATCTGTAAATACATGACCTAAATGAGAATCAGCTTCCTTACTACGCACTTCTACACGATGTATGCCTAATGAGCGGTCTGTCTTTTCTGTAATATCTTTTCTTTCAATCGGTTTTGTAAATGATGGCCAACCACAACCAGCATCATATTTATCTAATGAACTAAAAAGTGGTTCACCATTTACAATATCTACATAAATACCATCATCATAAAAATTATCATATTGACCAGTAAATGGTGGTTCAGTACCATTTTCTTGTGTGACTGAGTAACTCATTGGATCAAGTTTATTCTTTAAATCATCCCTATTTTTATCATTTTTCATAGTTATCCCTCCTTATCCATATCATAACGAGTATAACGAGATAATTCGAGTGATTCGCCTTTATTTCCTTTATAGATGCATTATTACTAAATAGCTAACTCATTAAAGCTAGAGTGACACACAAAAATCTGTAGATTAACAAAACTTTGAATATTCATTATTCTTAAATTAAATTTATGATTTGTTCGTCTATTCATTATTAGTTAGCTAAATTAATGTGGATCTTGAATTCGTTTGAACATCTTTTCCATATCTGAATTTGTAAAATGGACTAAAACAGGACGTCCATGTGGACAATTAAATGGATTTTCACAGGTAGCAAGTTTTTCTAATAAACTACGTGCTTGTTTTTCATTTAAAAAATGATTTGCCTTTATTGCTTGCTTGCAACTCATCATGATAGCTGTTTCTTCACGAAATTTTTTTACACTGATGTTACCGGTCGTCAAAAGAATATCAATCATCTCACGAATAATACTTTCTTCTTCTCCAGATGGATACCAAGTTGGATGGGAACGAACAATAAAGCTATTCTGATCAAAATCTTCTAGATAAATGCCGACATCCTTTAATTTGTCTTTCTTTTCTTTAATTTTTAAGACATCCGTATTTGGATAGTCAATAATTAATGGAACTAATAGTTCTTGTAAATCATCTGTTACTTCACCGATTTTTTCGCGAAAATATTCATAGTTAATTCGTTCCTGAGCCGCATGTTGATCAAGAATGTACAACCCATCGGAACCTTGAGCAAAAAGATAGGTTCCATGCATTTGACCAAAATATTCTAAATCTGGAAACCGATTCTTTTGATTCAATGTTTCTGTTGTTTCTTGTTCAGTATGTATGGTCTTTATCGAGTTTTTATTATTTATATTTCCTAAATGGGTGGCATGTTTCTCAGAAAAATAATTTTCATCCATTGATTCGTCAACAGTAATTGTCATTGTCTCATCTGCAAATAATTCATTTGTTGAAATGGTTTCAGTCTTTTGTAAATCTTGATTTTTTGATAATAGGGCAAATTCATTCTTTGTCTCATTTGATTGTAGTTCTTCTTTTTTATCCTCATTATTCCCTGATAATGTTAAGTGGCTAGATTTAATTTTATTCGTTAAAGGAATTTCATTCTTTAATAAATTTGCTATATTTTTGCCTTCATTATTTTCACCAGATGGTTTGGCTGTTATTTTTTTTGCTTGTTCAATCTTTTCTTTAAACGTTCCTGTTGGATAGGTACCTGGTTTTTCACCTACATAGAAATTGCCAGTTTCTTTGTTGTAATGAATTATGTCTGATTTTTTGGAGCTAGGAAGTGAGGAATTTTTTGCTTGTTCTTTTTCAAAAGATGACAAATTTAGTTGTTCAACTTTATCTGGTTTTTCAATTTTCTTTTTAAATGTAAGATTTTCAACTGCATTTGGAATAAGTTGTTCTTGACTTAAAGCTTCATGAATTGCTTGATGAACCAGTTGTACCAATTCTTTTTCTTTACTTAATCGCACTTCTTGCTTGGTTGGATGCACATTGACATCAATCAATAAGGGATCTATGCTAATTTCCAAAATAGCAATTGGATATCTACCAACCATTAGCTTAGAACCGTATCCTTCAAGAATTGCTTTACTTAGAATAAAATTTTTAATATAACGACCATTAACTATAATCGATAGATAATTACGACTTGCCCTAGTAACTTCTGGCAAAGAAATATAACCTGTTAACGAAAAATCTAAGTCTTTTGCTTGAATAGTAATCATCTTTTTCGCTATGCTTACCCCATAAATACCTGCAATGGTTTGTTTCAACTCACCTTTACCAGTGGTGTGCATCATCTTATTTCCATCATGAGTGAGGCTAAAAGCAATACTTGGATGGCTCAATGCTAAACGATTTACAATATCTCCAATGCTTGCTAGTTCTGTTTGTATTGTTTTTACGTATTTCAAACGTGCAGGAGTATTGAAAAATAGATTTGAAACAACAATTTTTGTTCCTTTTCTTAAAGTTGAGGAACGATGTTCCATTATCTTACCACCTTTTAAATAAATAAAACTTCCCTCTGTCTCATTGGATACAGCCGTCTCAAGAGTAACTTCAGAAACCGAAGAAATACTTGGCAAAGCTTCTCCTCGAAATCCAAGACTGCGAATTCGAAATAAATCATCTCTTGTATGAATCTTACTAGTAGCATGACGCTTAAATGCATTAGGTACATCGTCCTTAGCAATTCCCTCGCCATTATCAACGACTTGAATCTTTTTTAATCCAGCTTCTTCAATCAAAATATCAATTTGTGTACCGCCAGCATCAATAGCATTTTCCATTAACTCTTTCACCACGGAGGCAGGGCGTTCAACTACCTCACCAGCAGCAATTTGATTTGCCAATTGTTCAGATAATTCCTGAATTTTTCCCATTTTTATCCTCCTTTTAGGGATAATTTTTAAACTTTCTTTTGTAAATCATGCAATGTATTTAAGGCATCCATTGGTGTCATTTCTAATAAATTTATCCTTTTTAATGTATCTATAATACTTGAAACATTTGGAGATAGTTCTTCAAATAAAGATACCTGTCCATTTTCTTCTTGAATAATATGTTTCGATGTTTCAACTATAGGAATACTAGTATCCAGCTTAGTAAGATTGTTTTCAGATTCCAATGAAGACAGAACAACCGTAGCTCTTTCAAGCAATCCATTGGGTAGACCAGCAATTTTTGCAACATGAATACCATAACTTTTATCTGCTGGACCTTCCATTATTTTATGCAAAAAAATGACTTCATTATTCTTTTCAATAGCACCCACATGAACATTCTTTAAATCAGGAAGCGACTGATCTAGTATAGTCAATTCATGATAATGCGTTGAAAATAAGGTTTTTGCTCGAACATTTTGATGTATATATTCAATAATGGCTTGGGCTAACGCCATTCCATCATAAGTAGCTGTTCCTCTACCTAATTCATCAAACAAAATTAAACTATTTGGCGTAGCATGACGAAGTGCTTGGTTTGCTTCCATCATTTCCACCATAAATGTACTTTGACCAGCAATTAAATCATCGGATGCACCAATTCGAGTAAATATTTGATCAAAAATTGGTAAAATTGCTGATTCTGCTGGTACAAAACAACCAATTTGAGCCATAATTACTGTTAAAGCCAATTGACGCATATAGGTGCTTTTACCTGACATATTAGGACCTGTGATTAATAAGGTTGTTGTTGCTGAATCCATCTCAATATTGTTTGGAATATATTCTTGGTATCCTAATACTTTTTCAACAACAGGGTGTCGTCCTTCAACAATACTTAGCGATTTTCCATAATTTTTTAATTCTGGACAAACATAATGATATTTTTCACTGACCGTTGCGAAAGCCTGTAAGACATCTAAATTACTAATTGTTTTAGCTAAATACTGTAAATACTCAATATTCTCTTTTATTTGTTCGCGTACTTTTAAGAACAATTGATATTCTAAATCAACAGATTTTTCTTCAGCCTCCAAAATCAAATGCTCAATTTGTTTTAATTGTGGTGTAACAAAGCGTTCAGCATTCGCTAACGTTTGTTTTCTTTCATACCTATCTATATTTAAGTTTCCTAGATTTGCTTTAGTAATTTCAATGTAATAACCAAAAACTCGATTAAACCCGACTTTTAAGTTTTTAATACCCGTCCCCATACGTTCTTTTGCTTCAAGCTCTGCTAACCATTGCTTTCCATGACGCATAGCATCACGATATTCATCCAATTGTTCATCATAGCCATCTTTTATTACGTTTCCTTCAGTAATTTGAAGAGGCGACTCTTCATTAATCGCCATACAGATTAACTCAACCAATTCATCCATTGGTGTTAAATCGACTAACAGGTCCTTCCATTCTCCATGATCGATACCAATAATCAATTGTTGGATAGCAGGAACTTGTTCTAAAGATGTCTTTAATTGAATTAAATCTCGACCATTTACATTTCCAAAAGCTACTCGTCCTGCTAAGCGTTCTAGGTCATAAACGCTTGTTAATGCTGTTTGTAAATCCATTCGTTCAAAATAAGCATCCAATAAGGATTGGACCATTTCCTGTCTCTTTTTAATCTGCTCTTCTTGGATTAATGGCCGATCTAGCCATTGTTTTAATAGACGTCCACCCATAGCTGTTTTGGTTTCATCTAACAACCAGAGTAGTGTTCCTTTTTTTTGACCCGTTCGTATAGATTGTGTTAATTCTAAGTTAAATTTAGAATAAGAATCTAATTTTAAATAATGATCTGGCTGGTATTCTACAGCTCTTTGTATATGTGCCAAACTACGTTTTTGTGTTATGGCTAGGTAGGTTAGTAATTTACCAGTGACCTCTATTTCTATTTCATTTGTTAATTCACTTGTTAGAAAGCTGAATTCAGCATTTTCTTCTGCATTTTCTTGTTTGGAAAAAACAATGTTTAATCGATTCTTTAGAATGGTATACAAAGAGTCTGAGAGTGTATTGCCTATAACCATCTCTTTCGTTTGTAAGGCAGAAGCCTCGTTAATTACGCTCTCTTCATCCATAAGAATTGTTGTTTTCAACTCACCAGTACTTAAATCTACATAGGCAAGACCAAAATTAGTGCCTTTAGAAATAAGAGCTGTTAGATAATTATTAGACTTGGCATCTATTGTTTTAGTATTCATTGCTGTACCTGGGGTAATCAATTGAACTACCTCTCTTTTTACCATGCCCTTAACAGCTTTTGGATCTTCAACTTGTTCACAAATTGCTACTTTATATCCTTTTTCAATAAGTATATCAATGTAATTTTGTGCAGCATGGTAAGGAATTCCACACATTGGAATAGGTTCATCAGCATTTTTATTACGACTTGTTAAGGTCAACTCCAATAGTTGTGCCGCTTGAGTCGCATCATCATAGAACATTTCATAAAAATCTCCTAGGCGATAAAAAAGGAAAGCATCTGAATATTGTTCCTTAATCGTTAGGTATTGTTCCATCATTGGTGTATTTTTTGTTTTTTGCGGCATCATAGACCTTCTTTCTCAATTTCTTCATTTATTTGAGATTGTATCATTTCAGTTATATATTGCAATAGTTCATTTGCCTCACTTAAAGCTTGACGATACGCAATAACTAATGGTTGTTCATTAAATTCTTTTGTTAACCGATCTGCTTGACAGATTGCTTCTTGCTCAGCATTCGGTTTATCATAATGGGCAAATTGAACAGCTTCCTTTTGAGCTGTTTTGATTTTTCCTGTCAATTCAGCTAATTTTTTATTTGCTTGTACTTTTTTTTCAAGCATTTTATATCGCTGGATGATATCATGCTCTTCAATAAGAGAAAGAAGTTGATTTAATTCTATTTGAATTGATTCATCTATTTCAAAATTTTCCATTTACTTCACCTATCTATTTTAATTAAGCCAACTGTCTTATGAAACGACTAAAAACTAAGAAAAATATATTCTAAGTCAAAGATGAAAAAAGTTAATCTCAAACATTGCAAGAGATCAACTTTTAAATTTATTCACGAAAAGGATTATCCTACGTAATTAAAATAGTTTCTATATTGAGTGCCTTGCCTGTATGATCATCTACATCAATGATACAACCAGATAAAATACCACGCCCTGTCTCAATTACCTCAAAGCGTTGAGGTAAAGCAGTTAGAAACTTTTCAAGAACGGGTTCTTTTTTCATCCCCAATATTCCATCATAGGGACCAGTCATTCCTACATCACTTAAATAAGCAGTACCCCCAGGCAGAATTCGTTTATCATTTGTTTGCACATGCGTATGTGTTCCAATAACTGCAGCAACCTGTCCATCTAGAAACCATCCCATTGCTTGTTTTTCACTCGTTGTTTCCCCATGAAAATCAATAAAAATAAGCGGTGTTCTTTTCTTTGCTTCTTCAATAAGTTCTTTTGCTGTAGAAAATGGATCAATAAGATCTGCTGTCATAAATGTTCTTGCCTGTAAATTAATAACTGCCAATTCATATTGATTCACCTGAACAAAAACCATGCCTTTTCCAGGTGTTCCTGTTGGGAAATTTGCTGGTCGAACCATCTTTTTCGCATCATTAATAAATTCAAAAACGTCTCTATTGTCCCAAGTATGGTTTCCTAATGTAACAACATCTACACCATCTTGCAAAAATTTTTTATAAATTTTACTTGTAATACCTCTGCCTGCAGCAGCATTTTCACCGTTTACGATTGTTACCTGTGGATGAAACTTTTTCTTTAATTTTGGCAAATTACTAGCTAAAAAATTTCTTCCAAGTGAACCAACAACATCTCCTATAAATAATATACGCAAACAACTTCCTCTTCTCTTTTTCATCTGCTATTATTATAGTGTTTTTTTCTAATAAAAGAAAGTTTTCCATCAAATAAAAGGATGCAAACTATATTACTTCTTTATACTCATTCGTCTATTTAACTAATTCATTGTTTATATACTGAAATATTAGTTTATTCATAAATCATTCATTTATAGATGTCTTTTTTATTTCATAGTTTGTATTAATTGGAAAGAGATAATTTTTCTATTTTTTAACATAAATACATAATTACAAAAGAATATAGAAAAACCATACTTATGATATACTCATAAATATATTTTTTGCTGTTGCTAATTAGTTACACATAGAAGACAATAAGAAAAAGATAAAAAGTAGATAAATTTAATCAATACTTATTTTTACCAAAATACTATACAATTAAGAATTGATCTTTTTGAAAAAATTTTACTTAATTTTAAATAAGCAAAAAGGTGTGCATTTTACTTCACACCTTTTTGCTTATTTTGCGTAATCGACTGCACGTATTTCTCGGATAACGACTACTTTAATATTTCCAGGATAATCTAAATCATCCTCAATTTTTTTACGAATATTTCTCACTAAACGAATCGATTCAAGATCAGAAATTTCATCTGGTTTTACCATTACACGTACTTCTCTACCTGCCTGAACAGCAAAACTAGACTCAACACCAGCAAAGCTATTAGAAATATTTTCTAAATTCTCTAAACGTTTAATATAGTTTTCTAAAGATTCACTTCTCGCTCCAGGTCTTGCTGCAGATAAGGCATCTGCCGCAGCGACAAGAACAGAAATAACAGAAGTGGCTTCAACATCACCATGATGTGAAGCAATGGCATTAATGACCACTGGATTTTCTTTGTATTTTTCAGCTAGTTCTACACCAATTTCAACATGAGAACCTTCAATTTCATGATCTAATGCTTTTCCTATGTCATGCATTAAACCCGCTCGTTTTGCTAGTTGAATATCTTCGCCTAACTCAGCAGCTAAAAGTCCAGCTAAATTTGCTACTTCAATAGAATGATCTAAAACATTCTGTCCATAACTTGTTCTAAAATGCAAACGGCCTATAATCTTAATTAAATCTGGATGCATGGTATGCGCGCCTAATTCAAAAACAGCTTGCTCACCATACTCTCTAATCCTTTCATCCATTTCTTTTCTGGATTTTTCGACTATTTCTTCAATACGAGCTGGATGGATACGACCATCTTGGATTAATTTTTCCAAGGTCATGCGAGCAATTTCTCTTCTAATTGGGTCAAAGCCAGATAATACAACAGCCTCAGGTGTATCATCAATGATCAAATCGATACCTGTTAGTGTTTCTAATGTTCGAATATTTCGACCTTCACGGCCAATAATTCGACCTTTCATTTCATCATTTGGCAAAGCTACAACTGAAACAGTTGCCTCTGATACCGTATCTGCACCACAACGTTGGATTGCTAAAGAGAGTATATTCTTAGCTTTTCGATCCGCTTCTTCTTTTGCACGTTGCTCTGATTCCTTTATCATAACTGCTAGTTCATGATGTAATTCTTCTTCTGTTGTTTTTAAAATCGTATTTCTTGCTTCATCTTTTGATAATGAAGCAATATGCTCTAATTTTTTCTGTTGTTCATCAAGTAAACTTTCTACCTCATATTCTCGCTCCTCAATCAATTTCTGTCTAACACCAATGTTCTTTTCTTTTTCTTCCAGTGAGTATTCACGTTTTTCTAAAGAATCGTCTTTTCTATTCATTGTCTGTTCTCTTTGTAGTAAACGATTTTCTTGAAATTTTAGTTCTATTTTGTTTTCTTTTAACTCACTTTCGATTTCTGAACGATATTTCTGGTTTTCTTCCTTAGCTTCTAGCAACGCTTCTTTCTTTAAAGTTTCCGCTTCTTTTCTGGCATGTTTAAGAATTCCAGCTGCCGAGTTTTCTGCATTATCTATTGCCTTTTCATGACGAGATTTTGCGATGATAAACCCCAAACCAAGACCGACAATCAAACCGACGATAGCGAGGAGAATTATTGAAGTCATTATTCCACCTCCGTACTATCTATTACTGTTTTAATTTATTGTATTTATGTAGTTTTTTGATAAACTGAATTTAATTATCAATATGCCTACTTGCATATGTGTATTTGCACACAACTTTATTCTAATGTTTGTAGGGTAGTGTGTCAACTTAAAAAAGCCCTTTCCAACTATGAGAAACGTTTTAAAAAATCACAAAATAAACAAATTAAATAGCAATATTTCAGTTTTTTCAAATATATAGTAAAATAAAAAGCCATAACAAGCTAAAAAAAATTTGTCAGATTTTTCATAGCTTTTATTATGACTTAATTGAAATATACAACGATTAATCAATTTATAAATAAATTGTTTTTAGTATTTTTTAATATTATTCATCCAATGGGAGAGCTTCTTGTGCATCTGTTTTATCCGTAATATTGCCTGTTTCTTCTTTATTTGTTTTGGTTGAAGCATCTGTATCTGCATCTGTCTCAATACCAAAGGCCTTACGCACCTTTTTAGAAATTTCTTCCACCATCTCAGGATGTTCTATCATATAATTCTTAACATTTTCTCTTCCTTGACCAATTCGTTCTTCATTGTAACTATACCATGCGCCACTTTTATCAATAATATCTTGTTCGACAGCCATATCTAAAAGTTCACCTTCTTGTGAAATTCCTTGGCCATACATAATATCTACTTCAGCTACTTTAAATGGTGGAGCTACCTTGTTTTTAACCACTTTAATCTTTGTACGATTACCGACAATATCAGTTCCTTGTTTTAATTGTTCAGCACGACGTACTTCCAAACGAACTGTTGCATAAAATTTTAACGCACGACCGCCAGGTGTTGTTTCTGGATTCCCAAACATTACGCCTACCTTCTCGCGAATTTGGTTAATAAAAATAGCAATTGTTTTTGTTTTACTAATTGAACCGGAGAGTTTACGTAGTGCTTGTGACATTAATCTAGCTTGCAATCCTACATGACTGGCGCCCATTTCTCCATCAATTTCAGCACGTGGGACAAGTGCAGCCACAGAGTCAACGACAACTATGTCAATTGCACCACTAGATACCAAAGCATCCGCAATTTCTAAGCCTTGCTCTCCAGTATCTGGCTGTGATAGTAATAATTCATCAATATTAACACCTAATTTTTGGGCATATTGTGGATCAAGAGCATGTTCAGCATCAATAAAGGCAGCAGTTCCACCTTGTTTTTGTATTTCAGCGATAGCATTAAGAGAGACGGTTGTCTTACCAGAACTTTCAGGTCCGTAGATTTCAACGATTCTTCCTCTAGGATAGCCACCAACACCTAAAGCTACATCCAAAGCTAAAGAGCCACTAGGAACAGTAGCAACTTGCTGATCAGCCTTCTCTCCTAATTTCATAATAGAACCCTTACCAAAGTTCTTTTCAATTTTTTTTAATGCAGCATCTAAAGCTGTTTTGCGATCATCTGCCAATCGATAATCCTCCTTTGATCTATATAAAATCAATAATAATTTATTAACTATTAGCTATATCATAACTTTTCTAACTTGAAAAATCAAGGTAAATACGAACAAATATTCGCTTTCTTATTCTTTATTTAAAACTATCTGGCGAATAAGCGCTAAGCCTTGCATAACAGCATGTTGACGAACACTATTACGATCACCGTTAAACTGAAATGACCTAGCAAATGCTGTTTGGTTTTTCTGTGAAAATCCAATCCAAACTGTTCCAGCAGGTTTTCCTTCCAATGTTTTCTCAGCTACACCTGTAAATGAAATTGCATAATCAGTATTTGCTAATTGACGTGCGTGTTCTGCCATTTTTATGGCACAAATTTCACTAACTGTTCCATCATTTTCCAAGAGTTCTTTGGGAATATTTAAAAAATTTTCTTTGGTTTCTTCTGTATAAACAACAAATCCACCCTTAAAAATTTGAGATATACCACTAATTTCACCTAATGTACTTTGAAATAATCCTGACGTTAAACTTTCAGCCGCTGTTATTGTTTTTTGTTTTTCTTTTAATAAATGAGCAACTACCTTTGCTAAACTATTATTTTCTCCATAACCGTAAAAGTAACTCCCAACTTTTTCCATAATTTGTTTTTCTAATGAAAGCAGCATTTTATTACTTGTCTTTTCATCTGTTGCCTTTGCAGTCAAGCGTAAGGTTACTTCATTTGTTTTTGCATAAGGTGCAATGGTCGGATTTGTTTGCTGATCAATCAGTTCCTTCAATTCTGTAACTAATTGTGATTCCCCGATACCATAAAAACGTAAAACTTTGGAAAATAGTTGTTCTCTTTGAGGAAAAAGCTTTTCCAATAGAGGTCTAGCAAATTGTTGAAACATTGGCTGTAATTCATTTGGTGGTCCTGGCAATAATAAATAGTTCGTTTTATCATTCTCTATTAATGTACCTACAGCCAGCCCTGTTTGATTTTGTAATGTATAACCATCCTTAATTGTCAAAATTTGTCGTAAATTATTCTTTGTCATTTTTCTTTTAGACAGTTCAAAAAAATGCTGGAGATTTCTTAGTCCATCTTGATCTTCAATTAAAGATTTATGAAGATAGTTTGCAATTGTTTCTTTTGTTAAATCATCTTCTGTTGGTCCTAATCCACCACATAGAATAATCAAATCGCTACGTTTTTGTGCAATCTTTAAAAGCTGTGTCAATCGTTGTGCATTGTCACCAACAACTGTCTGGTAATATACCTCAATGCCTAAGGAAGCTAGTTCCTCTGATAAAAAGGTTGCATTTGTATTCACTATTTGGCCGAGTAAAATTTCTGTTCCTACTGCTATAATTTCTGCTTTCATGTTACTAGCTCCTTCCAAATAATATACGCATAATTCCTATGTTTTATTTTAGCATAATAAAACTTTATTAAAGATATTATGCTATAAGAATTTTTCATAATTTTAAATTATTTCATTAAAAATAAGACTGGAAAGGTACCTTTCCAGTCTTTGCTTTTTCACAAATTAAAAATTAATAATTCACTAATTAGTATTAATACTTATTTTTCCTTTCGAATCATATCACCTATAAAAACTTCGTGTTCAACAGGCATTGTTAAAATCATCATTGGATTAGGTGCTCGATCAATTAATTCTCCATCTTCATTGTACATGACAGTTACCGTTTGACTAAAATGTCTGAAGCCAGGTCCATAAAATTCAATTTTATCTCCTATACAAAAATGATTTCTTTGGCGAATGGTTGCTATTTTAGTTGTTTTATCATAAGCCATGACTTCACCAATAAATTTATATTCGGGAATTTTTCTTCTTGAACCAAAAAGTTGATCATCTTCTGTAGGTATATGATAATAAAAACCGGTGGATAGCTCTCTTTGAGCGACCTTCCAGAGTTCATCAATCCATTCTTGTTTACATTCATAATGGCTAGGATCTGAAATATAGGCGTCTATGGCAGTTTTATATACATTAGAAGCAGTTGAAACATAGTGAATCGATTTCATACGACCTTCAATTTTGAAACTGTCGATACCATTCTCAATTAACTCAGGAATATGTTGAATCATTGACATATCTACTGCACTCATTGAAAATTCTTCATTTGTATCATTATTTTCAATTAAACTATGTCGTTCATTCGTTCCAAATGGTATATCAAATAAATCATATTTCCAACGACAAGATTGTGAACAACCACCACGATTAGCATCTCGCATTGACATATGATTTGATAATATACACCGACCCGAATAGGAAATGCACATAGCACCATGAATAAATGCTTCTATTTCTATATCTGTATGTTCACGAATTTCTTTAATTTCTGTCATGGAAACTTCTCGGCCCAATACAACTCGTTCTAATCCTTCTTTTTTCCAAAATTCTAATGTTTCATAGTTTGTTGCTGATGCCTGTGTTGATAAATGAATAGGTAATCCAGGTGCGCTATTCGCACATACTTCAATCAGTGCAGGATCTGAAATAATAACTGCAGAAACACCAATGTTTTGTACTTCACGAAAAAAGTCCTCTGCACCTGATTGATTTCCTTCATGGGTAACCATGTTTGCTGCTACATAGACTTTTGCATCATGTTGCTTAGCAAAAGCTACTCCCTCAGCCATTTCTTCTGATGAAAAATTGCCAGCACGACTTCGTAAACTATATGCATTGCCACCAATATACACTGCATCAGCACCATAATGAATAGCTGTTTTTAATTTTTCTAACGTGCCAGCTGGTGCTAATACTTCTGGACGTTTAATTTGCTGATGAATCATCTTCTCACCTCTTTATTATTTAATTTCACCAGGATCTATATCAAAGAAACCTAAATCTAACCCTCGATTATTTGGATGTAATTGATTTATCTGTTCAACTGCTAATTGTGCTTCTAGTTGTGTCCAATTTTTATTTATTATTTTTTCCCTAGCTTGCACAAAAAGACTTGCAATAGACACAAAATTTTCTCCTGGTGTATAGATACCATCTAATTTCCAATGTGTATAATTAGAAGAAATTAGTTGATCTAACCTTCCCATTAAATTAATATCATTATTTGAAAAAATGTGGGTCCCATTACTGTCTTCATAAATAGAATAATGTGTATTTTCTTTTCTAGGTTCAGAAATAAATAACTCTCTCTCTTTATCTTTCAACTCATTAATTTTAGTAAAATTATAATAATTTTGTAAAAGTGGACGTTTAGAATGATGAATACAAGTAGCACCATATACCAAAATTTCTACAGGAATAGTTAATTTAGGAGAAATAGCTACCAATTCTTTATAAGGGACTTCCCTAGCTAAAACGGCACCAATGGCACCACGTTTTCCCCAAAAATTTATTTGTCTAGCATTAGTCACCAATGTAGCACCATCATAGATATAAGGAATTTTTATTTCATCTCTTTGCATGATAAAAATAACACCCGGATCACCAACTGTAAGCTGATCAACTTGAATATTTTGCAAAAATTCTAAATATTCAGAAATGTTTTTCATTTTGTCTGGATGCATAATTCCGTTAATAGCAACTGTCACTTTTTTTCCAGCAGTATGAGCTTGTTTCACAATATTTTCTTGTTCTAAACGAGAAAAAGAAGTAGGTAACCGTAATCCATATGTTTCTTCTCCTATGTATAATGTATCTATACCAACTTCTAATAATTTTTCTGCTTGTTCAACGGATTCAGCTGTTGCAATTAATTCGATCATAGTTTACCTCCCTTATAACTGTTTTATAGTATCATAGGTTGTCAAACTTTCCAAGTAGCGATAGTCATTTAAAAATTAGGCTAATAAGGTCTTAATTCGTTGTTTTTATTAATATATGAGTAGGAAATAAACGAAATGATTAAAATAATCATTTATCAAAATAAAAAGCATAGGATATACTCCCATGCTTCATAAACAAGTGTAATCTTACTAAATTGTTCCTAAAATTAAATAAAAATATTATAAATTAGGTTGTTTGAAAAACCTTTTCAGAAGTCGATTTATGAATAGTCATTGTAATTTTTCCTTTACTAGCTCCAATTGTGATTTTATCGCCTAAATGAACTTGTCCTGATAAAAGTGCCTCACTTAATCGATCTTCTATTTCTTTTTGTAAAGCTCTTCGGATTGGTCGTGCACCATATTCCTTATCAAAACCAGCATTACCAATTACATCAATTGCTGAAGGGGTTATTTTAATATGAATATCTTGTTCTTTCATACGTTGAATAATGGATAAGCTCATGATTTTTACAATTTCATGTATTTCTTCTTTGTTTAATGAATGGAAAACAATTGTTTCGTCAATTCGATTTAAAAATTCTGGTTTACAGGTCTTTTTTAGCTCATCTAAGATACGTTTTTGCATTGCAAGATGATCTCTACTTAAATCTTTTACATTAAATCCTACATTTTTTTCATCCCGAAGAGCAGTTGCACCAATATTTGAAGTCATAATTACAATAGTATTTCTAAAGTCTATCTTTCTGCCTTTTGAATCTGTTAGATGCCCATCATCTAACACTTGAAGAAGCATATTAAATACATCGGTATGTGCTTTTTCAATTTCATCTAATAAAACAACTGAATAAGGTTTTTGTCTAATTTTTTCTGTTAATTGGCCACCTTCTTCATAACCAACATAACCTGGAGGTGATCCGACTAAACGACTCGTATTGTATCTTTCCATAAATTCAGACATATCGACACGAATAAGAGCATCTTCACTACCAAACATTGCTTCAGCCAATGCTTTGGCTAACTCTGTTTTTCCTACACCAGTCGGACCTAAAAACATAAAAGAACCAATTGGTCGTTTAGGATCTTTTAAGCCACTTCTAGCTCGGCGAATAGCTTTTGAAACAGCTTTTACTGCTTCATTTTGTCCAACAACTCTCTTATGCAAAATAGACTCTAATTCTAATAATCGTTCACTTTCTTTTTTCTCTAATTGCTGCAAAGGAATTCCTGTCCACTGGGAAACAACTATTGTAACATCCTCTTCTGTTACCTGATTGCTATAACTTGTTGTGTCCATTGTTTCCATCAAAAAAGCATCATCAAGTTCTTTTAGAAGGTTCTTTTCTTTTTTATGCAATTGGGCCGCTTTTTCAAAATCAATCTCTTGAATTGCCGCCTCTTTTTCATCAACGATTTGTACGATTTTTTCTTGTAATTTTTGTGTTTTAGATGTTTCATTTGTCTTATCCAAACGAACTTTTGCTGCTGATTCGTCCATTAAATCAATTGCTTTATCAGGTAATTGTCGATCATTAATGTAACGTACTGATAGTTGAATAGCTGCATGTAAAGCCGCATCTGTAATTCGTACACCATGATGATTTTCATAACGAGGACATAATCTCTTTAAAATTTGTTCAGCTTCCTCTGTAGTTGGTTCATCTACCTGAATACGTGCAAATCGTCTTTCCAATGCTGCATCTTTTTCAATATATTTTTGATATTCATCTAAAGTAGTTGCACCAATAGTTTGCAATTCACCACGAGCTAGAGCTGGTTTTAAAATATTTGAAGCGTCAATTGCTCCTTCAGCACCCCCAGCACCAATCAATGTATGCAATTCGTCAATAAATAAAATCACTTGTCCATCATGATAAATTTCATCAATGACTTTCTTTAACCGATCTTCAAATTCACCACGATATTTAGTACCCGCTACTAAGGCCCCCATATCCAACATCATTAATCGCTTATCCTGCATATCTCTAGGAACTTCACCATTAACAATTTGCTGTGCTAATCCTTCTGCAATAGCGGTTTTCCCGACTCCAGGTTCACCTACCAAAACAGGGTTGTTTTTTGTTTTTCTACTTAATATTTGAATTAATCGTCTGACTTCCTTTGATCTGCCTATTACAGGATCCAGTTTATTTTCATTTGCTAATTTAGTTAAATCTCTGGCCAAAGAATCCAATATAGGCGTTCCCTTTGTTGCCTTTCTTTGTCCTAATTGAGTGTTGCGACGATTTGCAGCATTATTTAATTGTTCATCTGTAACACCCATTTTTTTTAATAGTAATTGACGTATCTTTGATAAACTTAAATCCAAATTTAATAAAATTCTAGCAGCAAGAATATCTTCATCTCTAAGGAGCCCTAATAAAATATGTTCTGTACCAATGTGGGTGGATCCAAGACGCTTAGCTTCTTCACCAGCATAAGCAAAGATTTGTTTTACACGTGGAGAATAAGGCAGATAGGTTTCATCAGAATAATTATCTACTATGCCATATCCTGTTAAATGTTCAATTTCATCTTTTAATTCTATTTTATCTGTATTTAACTGACGAAGTACCTTCCCAGCAATACCATTTGTTTCAGTTACTAGAGCTAATAACAGATGTTCAGAACTAACAAATTTTTGTTTAAAGTATTTAACTTCATTTTGAGTAATTGCAAGGACATTTTTTGCACTTTCTGTAAATAATTCATCCATATCTCTATTCCTCCTCATAACTCAATCTCTCTAAAAATGAACACATCAGTTGTGCTCTAATTTTCTCTTCATCTTTTTGGAAATTCTCTAAAACAGATCTGCTTAAAACGGAAAATATCAAGTTCCCTTCTCGTTTTGTTACTATATTTTCTTCATATAGTTTCTGTATAACAATTAAAGCATCCTTTTCTGTTAAATACTCTCCAACTAGTTGCCTTAATTGTTTTAAATACTGATGATTATCCGTAATTTGTATTTTGGCAATCCGAATGTATCCACCTCCACCCCGTTTACTTTCTACAGCATAACCTCTTTGAATTGTAAAACGAGTGTTAATTACATAATTAATTTGAGAAGGTACACAATTAAATAGATGGGCCATTTCTGCTCGCCTAATTTCAATTTTATTGCTTTCTTTTAATATCTTTTTTAGATATGCTTCAATTAAATCTGAAGTATTTTGATTACTCATCGTATTCATCCTTTTTCCTTGACTAATACTGACCATAATTATACCGAACTTTACCTATTTAATAAAGAAGTATGCCTAAATAAAAAAGAAGAAGTAATAAACTTCTTCTTTAAACTAAGATCGGGAAGACAGGATTCGAACCTGCGACCCCTTGGTCCCAAACCAAGTGCTCTACCAAGCTGAGCTACTTCTCGGAATTATGTAAGATTTTATTTATATATATAAAAAAACTACGCGCCCAAGAGGAGTCGAACCCCTAACCTTTTGATCCGTAGTCAAACACTCTATCCAGTTGAGCTATGGGCGCATCTATGCCGAGGACCGGAATCGAACCGGTACGGTGATCACTCACCGCAGGATTTTAAGTCCTGTGCGTCTGCCAGTTCCGCCACCCCGGCGTTTTGTTGCTCTTTCCTAAAGCGGAAAACGGGGTTCGAACCCGCGACCCCCACCTTGGCAAGGTGGTGCTCTACCACTGAGCTATTTCCGCATCCTTCGATGCCGGCTAAAGGACTTGAACCCTCGACCCTCTGATTACAAATCAGATGCTCTACCAACTGAGCTAAGCCGGCCTCTTTATATACGGGTGAAGGGACTTGAACCCCCACGCCTTGCGGCGCTAGATCCTAAATCTAGTGCGTCTGCCAATTCCGCCACACCCGCATGTCTTCCTGATGAGCCGTACAGGGCTCGAACCTGTGACCCTCTGATTAAAAGTCAGATGCTCTACCAACTGAGCTAACGGCTCGCTTCTTCTTAATGGAGGTTAACGGGTTCGAACCGCTGACCCCCTGCTTGTAAGGCAGGTGCTCTCCCAGCTGAGCTAAACCTCCAATGACTTGCGTGGCAACGTCCTACTCTCACAAAGGGAATCCCTTCACTACAATCGGCGCTAAAAAGCTTAACTTCTGTGTTCGACATGGGAACAGGTGTATCCTTCTCGCTATCGTCACCACACGGGTCTTTCTTCTTTGAATGAACATGTTGCTCACTCAAAACTGGATTTGAAGTCAATCACTACCGTCTACCTTTTTTGGTTAAGTCCTCGACCGATTAGTATCAGTCCGCTCCAACCATCACTGGCCTTCCACTCCTGACCTATCTACCTGATCATCTCTCAGGGGTCTTACTTTCTTAAAGAAATGGGAAATCTCATCTTGAGGTGGGCTTCACACTTAGATGCTTTCAGCGTTTATCCCTTCCCTACATAGCTACCCAGCTGTGCCCTTGGCAGAACAACTGGTACACCAGCGGTAAGTCCATCCCGGTCCTCTCGTACTAAGGACAGCTCCTCTCAAATTTCCTACGCCCGCGACGGATAGGGACCGAACTGTCTCACGACGTTCTGAACCCAGCTCGCGTGCCGCTTTAATGGGCGAACAGCCCAACCCTTGGGACCGACTACAGCCCCAGGATGCGACGAGCCGACATCGAGGTGCCAAACCTCCCCGTCGATGTGGACTCTTGGGGGAGATAAGCCTGTTATCCCCAGGGTAGCTTTTATCCGTTGAGCGATGGCCCTTCCATGCGGAACCACCGGATCACTAAGCCCGACTTTCGTCCCTGCTCGACTTGTCTGTCTCGCAGTCAAGCTCCCTTCTGCCTTTGCACTCTTCGAATGATTTCCAACCATTCTGAGGGAACCTTTGGGCGCCTCCGTTACCTTTTAGGAGGCGACCGCCCCAGTCAAACTGCCCATCTGACACTGTCTCCTAGCCTGTTTCAAGGCTACGGGTTAGAGTGTTCATAACACAAGGGTAGTATCCCACCAGCGCCTCCACCGAAACTAGCGTCCCGGTCTCTTCGGCTCCTACCTATCCTGTACATGTGGTACAAACACGCAATATCAAACTACAGTAAAGCTCCATGGGGTCTTTCCGTCCTGTCGCGGGTAACCTGCATCTTCACAGGTACTAAAATTTCACCGAGTCTCTCGTTGAGACAGTGCCCAAATCGTTACGCCTTTCGTGCGGGTCGGAACTTACCCGACAAGGAATTTCGCTACCTTAGGACCGTTATAGTTACGGCCGCCGTTTACTGGGGCTTCAATTCGGAGCTTCGCCGAAGCTAACCCTTCCTCTTAACCTTCCAGCACCGGGCAGGCGTCAGCCCCTATACGTCATCTTTCGATTTTGCAGAGACCTGTGTTTTTGATAAACAGTCGCTTGGGCCTATTCACTGCGGCTGACTAATATCAGCACCCCTTCTCCCGAAGTTACGGGGTCATTTTGCCGAGTTCCTTAACGAAAGTTCACTCGCTCACCTTAGGATGCTCTCCTCGACTACCTGTGTCGGTTTGCGGTACGGGCCGTTGGTCTCTCACTAGAAGCTTTTCTTGACAGTGTGACGTCAGGAACTTCGGTACTTATATTTCCCTCCCCATCACAACTCATCCTTACAGAGTAAAGCATTTTACTCTACTCAAGACTCATTGCTTGGACATACCATCCAATCGTATGCTTTCCTTAGCCTCCTGTGTCCCTCCATTGCTCAAACAATTCCAACGGGTACAGGAATATCAACCTGTTGTCCATCGCCTACGCCTGTCGGCCTCAGCTTAGGTCCCGACTAACCCTGGGCGGACGAGCCTTCCCCAGGAAACCTTAGTCTTTCGGTGGACAGGATTCTCACCTGTCTTTCGCTACTCATACCGGCATTCTCACTTCTAAGCGCTCCAGTAGTCCTCACGATCTACCTTCTTCGCCCTTAGAACGCTCTCCTACCATCACTTTCGTGATCCACAGCTTCGGTAGTATGTTTAGCCCCGGTACATTTTCGGCGCAGGGTCACTCGACTAGTGAGCTATTACGCACTCTTTAAATGATGGCTGCTTCTGAGCCAACATCCTAGTTGTCTGTGCACCCCCACCTCCTTTTCCACTTAACATACATTTTGGGACCTTAGCTGGTGGTCTGGGCTGTTTCCCTTTCGACTACGGATCTTATCACTCGCAGTCTGACTCCCGGCTATAAATCATGGCATTCGGAGTTTATCTGGATTCGGTAACCCGAGAAGGACCCCTCGTCCAAACAGTGCTCTACCTCCATGATTCTTCTGCCGAGGCTAGCCCTAAAGCTATTTCGGAGAGAA